>DAONMJ010000007.1:0-36024 GCA_035392545.1 bacterium | reverse complement strand
AAAGGAAACTTTAACTGAACCATCAACCCCAGCAAAATCAAAAGAAATCCAGCAACAATAAGAAATTTTGCCATCAGTAAATATTCTACCATAGTCTTGCGTATCCGTTGAGTTGCGATGGTCCCAGGTGGCGTCTTGTTGCCTGCATCTCTGGAATGTGATAAAGTTATATTCATCTTAAACACTGGAATAAATATGGAAATCTATCCAGAATTCTCAGAATTTGAAAAACTAGCAGGAAACTACAATCTTGTTCCTGTATGGACAGAGTTTCTTGCTGACCTTGAAACACCTGTTGGTGTGTTTATGAAATTAACGTCTAATTCAGAGACGAATTTTCTTCTTGAAAGCGTTGAGCAGGGTGGAAAACTTGGCAGGTACTCATTTATTGGCATTCAACCAAGGGAATTATTCAAAAGTACTGGAAATACTGTTGAATTTGTAAATGAAGAAGGTAATGTCAAAAAAATCACCACAATTGACCCGCTCTCAGAACTCGAGAAAATCGTCAGTTATTACAGGCAACCTGAAGATGTTCGGCTTCCTGCATTTGCAGGCGGAGCAGTTGGATACATATCTTACGATTATGTGCGTTTTATAGAGAAATTACCAGAAATTCTACCATCAGATTTTTTGTTTCCTGAACTTTATTTTCAGATGTGTTTTGACCTGGTTGTTTTTGACCACCTCAAAAGAAAAATTCAAATCATTAGCAATGCGAAAATAAAAAAAGGTCAATCCCTTAAAAATTCATATAAAAAGTCATGTGAAAAAATTGAATCCATTATTTCAATGATCAGGAAGCCAATTCCCTATTTCAGAAACAACAGTGCTGTTGATGCCGGAAAATTTATTTCGAATTATAAGCAGGATGAATTTGAGTCAGCAGTGACGAAGGCAAAAAAATATATCAGAGCAGGTGATATTATTCAGGTTGTTCTTTCTCAAAAATGGGAAAGAAACATAGATGTCAGCCCTTTGTCAGTATACAGAAGTTTACGTTCGGTTAATCCGTCTCCATACATGTTTTACCTGAATTTTCCTGGTATTTACCTTGTTGGTTCTTCCCCAGAAATCCTTGTCAGATGCAATGGTTCTGATGCATTACTGCGGCCCATCGCAGGCACCAGACCCAGGGGAAAGGATGATGCAGAAGATGAAAAACTTGCCGAAGAATTAAAAAAGGATATCAAGGAAATTGCAGAACACATTATGCTTGTTGACCTTGGAAGAAATGACCTTGGTCGGGTGTGCAGGTTTGGCTCTGTTAAAGTGACAGATTTAATGTTTGTTGAGAAATATTCTCACGTCATGCATCTCGTGACAAATGTGGTGGGAAAACTTGCAAAGGGGAAAAATTATTTTGACCTGGTCAGGGCATGTTTTCCTGCAGGGACTGTCAGTGGGGCTCCAAAAATCAGGGCAATGGAAATTATTGAGGAACTTGAAAAAAGTCGTCGCAGTGTTTATGCTGGAGCAGTAGGATATTTTGGATTTCATTCTGATATGGACTTCTGTATCACAATTCGTACAATGTTTGGCTCTGCTGATAAAATTTATATCCAGGCAGGTGCAGGGATTGTGGCTGATTCAGTGCCAGAAAAGGAATACATTGAGACAATAAACAAGGCAAAGGCACTGATGCTTGCCTATGAAAATGCAAAGAAGATGGATGCAATTTAAATAGGAAAAAAGATGAAGGTTATTTTACGTGCTGGCTTAATGATACTGATGGCAGTATTCGTTGTAAATTGTCAGGGAAAAAACAATGTTCGCATCATTGTTGAAGCAGAAGACATGACGGGTGTTAATCAGAAGAATTTTGGTCCAGGGCAAACATGGAATATTGGAAGATGGGGAATTGACCTGTATCAAAACATGACTTTTGGTGGTGTATGGGCAAGTAGACTTAAAACAGCGATAACTGATGAAAAAAATGGTGATGCAGAAATTTCAAAGATTATTGAGATTCCGCAGTCAGATACATACAAGGTCTGGGTGAAATACGAATGTCCGCCATTTTTTAATTATGCGTTCAGGGTAAGAATTATTGATAGGGCTGGAAATACTGTGTTTGATAAGATTTATGGGCTGTTAACTTCTGAAAAACACTATTGTTTTACAGATAAGGTTGTCAGGGGTTCATTGTACTGGCAGTGGGGAATTGACCATGACGCAGCAGAAGGCTATGATGTAAAACTGGATAAAGGTACCTATAAACTTAGCATTTCAAAAACTCATAATCCTGAGCCAGCAGGTTGTCGCAGTATTGACGTCGTCATGATTACCAATGACCTTTCCGAGCTTTCTGCTCCTAAATATCCGAGATACCCTTTACTTGATGAATTGAGAAGAGAAAATCATGTGTATTTCAGATTCAGGAACCTTTCAGAAAAGCCCATAACAGTGAAATGGAATCACTGGAATCACAGGTATCCTGATTTCTACAGCCCGATGTACAGGGATCTTGTAAGATTTTATGATGAAAACGGAAAGCAGGTGGCAAAAGAGGGAATGAAGTTTACAGGTGATTGGCCTGAGCCGATACAACCGGGAAAGGTCAGTGTCTGGTACGACCTTGGTCCGACAATGAATGTGGAAAGCACATCTCCTTATACATTCAAAGCAACCAGTGTTGATGGTTCAATAAAGAATCCTCGTTTTGCAGTTGAAATTGCTCTTGAACCGAATGAAAAAAAGATTGTGAAATCGTTTGAGATATCTCAGGATGAGGAAGAATTGACCATACTTGTTCAGCCAGATCTGTACACAAAAGAAGGCGTTGCATTTACGAAAAAGATTGCAGATATTTTCAGAGACATTACGATGCAATTGAATAAGGAAAAAAGAATAGGGCCGATTCCCAAAAAAATAAGGTTGTTTGCATATACAGGCAGGGTTACTGATCAACCAAATTCAAAATGGGGATTTGAAATTGAACAATCGTTCAGACATGCCCTTGGTATCAATACAATTGGTTATGTGAATGATGGTAACGAAGCAAAGAAAGTGATTGAGTGGTGGAAAGACAAAGGTGGTGTTGTTGAACAATCGTATTCATACCATCATTCTCAGGATATTCCAAAAGTGGTGAAAATGATAAAGGACAAACAACTTGAGCCATACTTTTATTATCTTTCCTATGGCGATGAAATTGGGCTGCCTGTGTCAAAAGCAGATGACCCGAAATTGTTAGAACAATTCAGGGATTTTGTAAAAAAGCATGGAGAGATACCTGAAAGTTTGGGCTGCGAGTACTGGGAAAATGTCAAACCAGTGAATTCTCCATCAAGTGAGATAGCACTTCAAATAGGAGTAATTTCTGATAAAAAGGATGCAGTATCAGTATCGCAAACAATGAAAAAATTGTACTGGTATAGCGTGTTGTTTCAGGAAGAACTTGGAATAAGGGATTTCGCTGAAAAAACAAAACAATTAAAGAAGGAACTTGGAGAACATGTCCATACGTCTGCAAACCTCGGTGGAATGCATCCTTTTTACTGGGTTCATCAGCAATCTTTTATTGAAGCATTCAAACATGGTGCAATGAGCCTTGCCTGGAGTGAGGATTACACATATTGTATGCCAGAGGCATCAGCACTTGTTATTGATTTTCTTGCATCTTATTTGAGAAAAGGAGCAAGTTATCATGACACTCCTATGCAATTTTATTGCATGCCACATTATCCAGGTTGTCCACCTGATTTACTCTTGAAAAATGCAGTACTGTTGTGGGCAAATAATGTAAAAGACCTTGACTTTTTCAGCGCAGGTTTTGACGGATATATGACAGAAAACTATATTGCCTATCGCGTGGGATTACCCACATTCAAAGCGATAAGGACGATTTCTGGCATGGCGGGTCTTATTGAAGATTATCTGGTACCTGCGCGTGTTGAAAAAACACCTGTTGCAATGCTGTTGAGCAAATCAAGTGATGTATGGGAAATTGAGGGGAAATCTCAATGGGACATCAAACCGGGTTCTCACGCAACAAATGTGTTTCAGGAAGAAAGAAAAAATATATGGTATGCATTGAGAAAAGCCGGCTACAGGGTTGATTTTATTACAGAAAACGACATAAAAGAAGGAATTCTTGATAGATACAGAGTACTCTACATTGCATGCCAGAATATTGAAAAACAACCAGCAGAAAAAATTAATCAATGGGTAAGAAATGGTGGGATTGTGTTCGCAACTGCTGCATCCTGCCGCAGGGACGAGTTTGACCAGCCATTAAGTACTCTTGATGAAACCTTTGGCAGGGGAAAACAGATTTCTTACCAACAATATAAAGGTCCATTGAGAGCAAAACTTGAACTGTTATTCCAATTACCCCTTGACTATATAATTTTTGACAATCAAAGTTCGAAAGTCCTTTGCAATAAAGAAGTATTTGAAGTTGCACCTGACGCAGAAGTTATCGCAAGATACTGTTCTGATGGTATGCCAGCATGGATTAAGAAGAAAACTGGTTCAGGACTCGTTTATTATGGAGGAACACTTCCTGGTCAGAGTTATATCCAATATGGGTTAAAGGTATTGCCATGTGGAAAAGGTGGAGTAAACCAGAGTTTTTGCCATTTTGGAGCAGGGAATTTAGAACCAGTACAAAATGACCCTGTTTCAGAAGATTTAATTCTTCTTCCCCTCAGGGAAAACGGGATATTGCCAGATGTTATTACAGACAGAAAAGGAATTGTGTCAGGAAGATTGGCATCAGAAAATGCCACAGTGATACCATTGGTAAATCTTGGTGAAAGTACTTCCATGAAGAACATTTCAATCAATGTGAATTCTTTGAATTACAATCCAAAAAAAGTATGGTCGTGTTTTTATCCAAAAGGGCTGAAATTTTCAGTGAATAACTCTCAGGTATCAATCAAAATACCCTCAATGGGTGCTGCAGATGTGATTGTTATAGAGCGGTGATATGTCTCTATTATATAAACCTGATTGGCACGAGACAAAGGAAAATTACAGGAAATGGTGGGCACACGAGTATTTTGGAAGATGTGCGATTGCTGTGTATGCTCCCAAAAAAAATGCACCGGATATCCCTGCGCCACCAGAACCAGAAAGTATTCATCAGAAGTGGTATGACCTTGATTACATCAGTCAGGTCAATTACTACAATCTCTCCCGAACTTTTTTTGGAGCAGAAGCATTGCCTATCTGGAATGGAGGTTATCCTGGTCATACCGCAATTCCCACTTTTCTTGGTTGTGAGGTACATCTTGATATGCGAACTGGCTGGTGGGAACCGATTTTGAAACAGGAAGATCTAACATTTGAACATCTTGAAATAGACGAAAATCATCCTGATTATAGATTTTCAATTGAACTTCTGAAAAGGGCAATTGTTGAAGCACAAGGGAAATGCCTTGTTTCAATAGGAGCCTTTGGTGGTTGTGGAGATACACTTGCTGCATTGAGGGGAACTGAAAGACTTTTGTTTGACTGTATTGAAAGACCTGAGAGAGTACGAGAGGCAGAATTGTACTTAACGGAGATGTGGTGCAGGCACTATGAAAAACTTTACAACATAATAAAAAAGGTGGATGAAGGTTCTACTTGCTGGTTTCCGTTATGGGCACCTGGAAAATTTTATGCTTCTCAAAACGATTTTGCTTATAACATTTCTCCATCAATGTTCAGAGAAGTTTTTTTGCCTGCAATAAAAAAACAGGTGGAATTTCTTGATTACACAATTTACCATGTTGATGGAATAGGTAATTTTAACCACATTGATGCTTTGCTTGAACTTCCAGAGTTACAGGCAATCCAGATTTTGCCTGGAGCAGGAAAACCATCTCCCCTTCATTTTATAGGGATACTCAAAAAGGTACAGAAGGAAGGGAAAAATCTTCATATCGCGATTCCTGCAGGCGAAGTGAAAACTGCCCTTGAACATCTCAGTGCCCGCGGACTCTTTATTTCAACGAGTTGTGAAACAGAAGATGAGGCATTGAGATTGATTGAAAATACATACAGGTGGTCAGAAGACCGTTCTTAATCTGGATTTGTCATAACAGTTGTTCTCATGCATAATAAATATAGAGGGGGAAAAATGCAGACAATTTTAATGATTGATAACTACGATTCCTTTACCTATAATCTTGTGCAATATCTGGGTGAGCTGGGATGCAGAATAAAAGTTTTCAGAAATGACCGGATTTCAATTGAAAAAATAAAAAAAATGAAATTTGACAAAATTGTAATATCTCCAGGTCCTGGCAGACCAGAGAACGCAGGAATATCAGTCGAATTGATTAAGGTATTTGAAGATAAAAAACCGATTCTTGGAGTTTGTCTTGGCCATCAATGTATTGGATATCTGTATGGCGGAAAAATTGTGGGAGCAAGATATTTGATGCATGGCAAAACATCTCTTATTTATCACAAAGACGAAAACATTTTTAAAAATATTTCCAACCCTTTTTCTGCCACCAGGTATCATTCTCTTGTTATTGAAAAGAATAGTTCGCCGGATGTTCTTAAAATCACAGCCTGGAGCGATGATGGTGAAATTATGGGTATCTGCCATAGAAAATACGGTATTTTTGGTGTTCAGTTTCATCCTGAGTCAGTCCTGACAGACAATGGTAAAAAAATTCTAAAAAATTTTCTTGAACTATGAACATAGATGAAATATTGACAAAAGCAGTTTCGGGACAGCCCATTACCAGAATTGAATCTGCTGAAATTTTCCGTCAGATTATGAATGGAAATGTTTCGCCTGTGAAGATGGCAAGTTTTCTTACTGCTCTGAGAGTGTCAGGGGAAACAGGTGAGGTTGTTGCAGGTGCTGTGGAAGTGATGAGGGAGAAATGTTTGAAGGTCAAAAGTACAGGAATTGTTGCAGATACCTGCGGTACTGGCGGAGATCACACCGGCACATTTAATATTTCAACTGCTTCTGCAATTGTTGGTTCTGCCTGTGGCGTAAAGGTGGCAAAACATGGCAATAGAGCCGTATCAAGTAAGAGTGGAAGTGCTGATGTTCTTGAAAAACTTGGTATGAATATTGAGATATCTCCAGAAAAGGCAGAGATGATGCTGGAGAAGGTGAACTTTACTTTTCTTTTTGCGCCTCTGTATCATCCTGCCATGAAAAATGTTGCTGCTGTGAGAAAAGAACTTGGATTTCGAACCATTTTCAATATCCTTGGACCATTGTGTAATCCAGCAGGAGCCAGTGTTCAAATACTCGGGGTTGGCAATAAAAATCTTCTTGACATAGTACCTGACGTTCTTTCTGGTTTCAATGTAAAAAGGGCATGGATTTTTTATGGCGAAGACGGAACAGATGAGATTTCAATAACCGGAAAAACAACAGTTATTGAAATTGGCGAAACAAGAAAAAAGTTTTCTATTGAACCTGAAGAGTTTGAGTTAAAGAAGGCAACATTAAAAGAACTTGAAGGCGGTAGTCCTGAGGAAAATGCGGAAATATTAAGGTTGATTATCAGCGGGAAGATGAAAGGTGCAAAAAGAGATGCTGTAATCTTGAATGCTGGTGCTTTACTATATCTTGCTGGAGTAGCAGGCAGTGTTATTGACGGAATGAAAACAGCGCAGGAGGTTATTGACAGTGGATATTGTACCGGACACCTTGAAAAAATTATTTCTATGTCAAAAGAAAACTAAACTTTTCTTTTTTTTTCTCATTTTGCCACTGGGCGTTTGTGCTCAACCTGAACAGGTAGCAATTCAACTTCTTGATATCACAAATCAGCGTGAACCTGTGATTAACATAATAAATTTGAAAATAGACCAGTTATGGCACTCTGGCAGGTATGAAAAGATATTTCCATTGTTCCATCTTGTTGTGCGACTTGACCCTCTGGATGAAGAAGCATGGGCAACAGGAGGATGGTTTTTGATTTACTGTGTTGCTCCAATGACAGGATTCCCTGAGAGCGAAAAAATCAAACAAAAAGGGATTGAATTTCTTAAAGAAGGTTTAACTCATAATTTTGATTCTTACAGACTTTACTGGGAACTTGCGTGGATTTACTATGCCAGAGGAGAATTTGGAAATGCAATTGCCTATCTTGATAAGGCAATTCAGTATGAACATCCTGCATATGTTGAAAACACAAGAGCGCATGCCCTTGAAAAACTTGGAAGAATTGATGAAGCAATAAAACAGTGGCAGGAAATAAGAAAGAAGTTTCCTGAAATGAGGTTTGTTGCAGAAAGATTCATCCTCAATCTTCAGAAAGAAAAGACAGATGTTAAACAAAATCCTTGAACATAAAAGGAACGTGGTTGAGCAGAAAAAATTGTCCATACCACTGGATGTTCTTAAACAAAGAATTCAGCCCACCGTATGCAGGTCTGTGATTGAGAGAACAAAACAACAGCCATTTATTATTATCGCTGAAACAAAAAAAGCATCGCCATCTGGTGGAATTTTTAGAAAGAAATATAGTCCTTCTAAAATAGCAGCATCATATGAAAAAGGTGGCGCTTCAGCAATTTCCGTGCTGACAGAAGATCGATATTTTCTTGGTTCTCCTCGTCATTTACAATCTGTAAAAAATACGGTGAGCGTGCCTGTCTTGGCAAAGGACTTTTTTATTGACCCATATCAGATATACGAAGCAAAAATGTATGGTGCTGATTGTATTCTTTTAATTATCAGGATACTTTCGGATGAGCAATTTATTTCTTTGTTAAGTGTTGCAAGAACATTAAATCTTGAAATTCTGGTTGAGTTACATACTGAAAAAGAAATAGAAAGGTTTTTTAATATTATGCCGGCCAGCAAGGGGATACTGGTTGGCATTAACAGTCGCGACCTGGACAGTTTGAGAATAGATCTGAACATTACAATTTATTTGATTTCACTGCTTAAAGGCGTTAAAATACCTATTATTGCAGAAAGTGGTGTTAACGACATCAAAACTGTTATAGATTTATACAATGCTGGTGCCAGTGGTGCGCTGATAGGGAGTCGTTTTTTGAAAGAAAAATCGCCAGGGATGAGTGTAACAAAATTTTTAAAGGAGATTTACGATGGATGAGAGAAAAATTCTGTTGAGTGAGAAAGAAATGCCTGTGGCATGGTATAATGTGCTGCCTGACCTTCCTGAACAACTTCCACCACCTCTTGATCCGAGGACAGGCAAACCTGTTGATCCGTCTGTTCTTGCTGCGATTTTTCCAGTGTCTTTGCTGCAGCAGGAAATGTCAGTTGAACCATGGATTGAAATTCCAGAAGAGATAAGACAGGTTTATGCAATGTGGAGACCAACTCCTTTGCACAGGGCAGTTGCTCTGGAAAAGTATCTGAAAACGCCTGCCAGAATTTATTTTAAGAATGAAAGTGTAAGTCCCCCTGGTAGTCATAAACCAAATACTGCTGTTGCACAGGCATACTATAATAAGAAGGAAGGCGTGAAAAGATTATGCACTGAAACAGGCGCGGGACAGTGGGGAAGCGCTCTTTCGTTTGCCTGCAATCTTTTTGGTCTTGAATGTGTGGTGTATATGGTAAAGGTCAGTTATCAGCAAAAACCGTATAGAAGAATCATGATGCAAACATGGAATGCAAAAATTTATCCGTCTCCAAGCGACCAGACAAACTATGGTAGAAAGTTGTTGAAAGAAAACCCGGATAATCCAGGAAGCCTTGGTATCGCAATTTCTGAAGCAATTGAGGATACAATCAGCGGCAAAGATAGTAAATACAGCTTGGGCAGTGTTTTGAATCATGTACTTCTTCATCAAACAGTTGTTGGCCTTGAAACACAGAAACAACTTGAACTTATCGGTGAAAAGGCAGATGTTCTTGTGGGTTGTGTGGGCGGAGGTAGCAATTTTGCAGGACTCGTTCTTCCATTTGTGAAGGATAAAATCAAAGGAAAAAGCGAGGTTGAGATTATTGGGGTTGAGCCAACAGCATGTCCGACAATGACAAAGGGACCTTACAGATATGACTATGGCGACACTTCAGGTTTAACGCCGCTATTAAAGATGCTTACCCTCGGTCACGATTTTATGCCACCTGGTATTCACGCTGGCGGGCTCAGATATCACGGGCTTGCTCCTATTGTGAGTATGCTTGTGGATAAAAAAATTGTCAGGGCAGAAGCAGTAGCTCAGACAAAGGCATTTGAAGCAGCCGTCATTTTTGCCAGGACAGAGGGATTTCTTCCTGCGCCTGAAACATCGCATGCCATCAGGGTTGTCATTGATGAGGCAAAAAAATGCGCTGAAACCGGTGAAGAAAAATGTATTGTGTTTAACTTCAGCGGACATGGTCACTTTGACCTGGCTTCCTATGACGCATATCTCGCTGGCAAATTGCAGGACTACGAATATCCTGAAGAAAAAATACGCGAGTCCCTTGAAAAACTTCCCAAAATTGAATGAAGGTCAAAATCTGCGGGATTACTCAAAGGAAGGATGCAGAGCAATGCGATGCTCTTGAAGTGGATTACCTTGGTTTCAATTTTTACAGGTTAAGTAAAAGATACATACTTCCTGAAAAAGCAAGAGACATTATCCCCTTCTTAAAAAGGGCAAAACCTGTGGGCGTATTTGTGGAACAGGATTTAGATTACATTAAAGGAATTGTTGACATGTGTAATTTATACGGGATTCAAATACATGGAAGTGAGAATTCAGAGTTCTGTTACAGAATTAAAAAACTTTTTCCAGACCGGATGGTCATACAGGTTTTCAGGATAAAAGAGACAATTCCTTCAAACTTGAACGATTTTGATGCTGACTATTATCTTTTTGATTCCTTTGATGATTCAAGCCCTGGCGGTACAGGAAAAACTTTTGACTGGACAGTTTTACAAAAAATGGAATCTATTGCGCAGAGGTCGTTTATCGCAGGTGGTATAAATCCAGAAAATGTGAAAGCACTTATTTCCTGTGTAGATGTGTATGGAATAGATGTTGCTTCAGGGGTTGAGAAAGTGCCAGGCATTAAGGATATGGAGAAGGTAAGACAGTTACTTGTGAAAACCAAAGGATGCGTGAATGACAAAATTACCTGATAGAAGAGGCAGGTTTGGTATTTATGGCGGAAAGTTTGCGCCCGAAACATTGATGGCACCGATTGAAGAACTTGAACACGTATACTTTACTACTGGTACAAGCAAACAATTTCGTAAGGAACTTGATTGTTACCTGAAAAATTATGCCGGGAGACCAACATCTCTTTACTATGCTGAAAGTTTTTCAAAGGAGATCGGATGCAGGGTATATTTGAAAAGAGAAGACCTTGCTTTCACAGGTGCCCACAAGATTAACAATACGATTGGGCAGGTTCTTCTTGCTAAGAAAATGGGGAAGACCCGGGTAATTGCTGAAACAGGGGCAGGTCAGCATGGCGTGGCAACAGCAACAGCGGCTGCGCTTTTCAAACTTGAATGCGAAATATACATGGGTGAACTTGATATGCAAAGGCAATCTCTTAATGTTTACAGAATGCGACTTCTGGGTGCAAAGGTCAATTGTGTGAAATCTGGCAGTCGTACTCTTAAAGATGCAATAAATGAAGCGCTGAGGGACTGGATATCAAATTTCAAAACAACTCATTATGTTATTGGCAGTGTCGTGGGTTTTCATCCTTTTCCAGTAATGGTCAGGGATTTTCAGTCAGTGATCGGAAAAGAAACAAGGCGTCAGATTTTAAGGGCAGAAAAACGACTTCCTGATTATCTGGTTGCGTGTGTTGGTGGAGGTAGCAACAGTATAGGGCTTTTTCATCCATTTTATAAAGACAAAAGTGTAAAATTTATTGGAGTTGAAGCTGCTGGAAAAGGACTTGATACAGATTATCATTCTGCAACACTGTGCAAAGGAAACCCTGGAATATTACATGGCAGTTTCAGTTATGTGCTTCAGGATAAATATGGGCAGATTCATCCAACCCATTCTGTTTCTGCAGGACTTGATTATCCGGGAACAGGACCTGAACACAGTTTTTACAAGGATGCGGGAAGGGCAGAATATTATGGTGTGACAGACCAGCAGGTTCTTAACGCTTTTCACGTTCTGAGTGAAAAAGAGGGTATCATACCAGCCCTTGAATCAGCCCATGCCCTGGCGTATTTATTAGAAAATAGAAGCAGATTTAATCCAGATGATATTGTAATTGTATGCCTGTCTGGAAGGGGAGACAAGGATGTGAACGAAGTTGCCAGAATTGAAGGGGTTCAACTGTGAACATCAAACATAAGTTTAAATTACTTGCACAAGAGAAAAGAGCCGGTTTAATTATTTATATCACAGCCGGTTGTCCGGATATCAATTTTACAGAAGAATTTGTCCAGAAATTACAGGACATTGGAGTTGATTTGATAGAAATTGGAGTGCCGTTTTCTGATCCTGTTGCGGATGGTCCGATTATTCAGGCGTCTTCCCAGAAGGCACTTGAAAACAGGATTAATTTAGATTCAATATTTGGTTTGTGTGACAGGTTGAAATCAAGATTATCAATTCCATATCTCTTGATGACCTATTACAACCCTGTGTATCAATATGGACTTGAAAACTTTGCGCGCGATTGCGCGGAAACAGGGGTTGCAGGTGTTATTGTTCCTGACCTTCCGTTTGAAGAAACTGCGCAGTTAAAGACAGAATTAAAAAAATTTACTATCGACCAGATTTCATTTCTCAGTTCAACGACATCTCCAGAAAGAAGAAATAAAATCCTGAAAAATGCTTCAGGATTTATCTATTACATTGCAGTGCATGGTGTAACCGGAACAAGGGATTTTTTGCCTGAAGAAACTTACCAGGATGTAGCGCGATTGCGAGAACAGGCACCCTTGCCTGTGGCTGTCGGGTTTGGAATTTCGAATAAACAGCAGATTTTGCGTTTGAAGAATTGCGCTGATGGTATTATTATAGGTAGTTTTGTTATGAAGGAGATAATGGCGGGTAATCATGTAAATTTGCTGAATACATTAAAAGAATTTCGACGCATCCTGAACAATCCTGATGAGAACTTTTGAGGGTGCGGTGTTATTTGACCTCAGTGGAACTTTGTCTGTATAATAGTTCTATGGGTAAACAGAATAAAAAACCAGGGAAAAAATCTTCAGGGAAGTTGATTGGGCTAATTGTAATAATCCTTCTTGCGGGTGGTGCGTATTTTGGTTATCAAAAATATCAGGCATACCAGAAGCAACTTGCTGAGCAGAAGGCAAAAGAGGAGGAGTTGAAAAAACAGCAACTTGCAGAACAACAGAAACGTAAAGAACTGGAACAGGCGAAACAGAAATTTGAACAACTTCTATCACAAATGAGAGAAGCATTGAAAATGAAAAATTACAATCTTGTCAGAGAACTTGCTGAACAGGCAAGAAAACTTGCCCTTGTTTATAATTTTTCTACTGATGAAATAGATAAAATTCTGAGGGAAATGAATCTTGCCATAGCAATGGCAAAACTTTCGCAACTCGAAAAAATAAAAGATCCCTATGCGCATCTTTATGTCAGAAATGAGTTAAAGAAAATTACGAGATATCCTGAAATTGCAAAAAGATGGGATAGGTTGTGGAAAAAGAGTTTTCAGGATGAATATACTGTACTGCTGGATCTTGCTGAAACTACTTCCGGTAAAGTGAAGAGTGGTGATAATCCTGAAATTAATTACTCATTGTCCAAAACATATCTGAAAAAAGCAAAGGCAATTGTTGCGGCAGGCAGGGCAATCCCGGATAAGGAACGTGAAAATGCTTTGCTGCAAAAGCAAAGTGATGGGTATCTTTCTTCCATCGGAAGAAGTTTCCAGCCTTCTGGTCTTTATCGCTGATTATGAACAAAAAAATCAATATTGGTATCATAGGATATGGAACTGTTGGCAGTAACACGGCATTGATTTTACGTGATAAGAAGGTGCTTTTTAACAGGCGCACAGGAATAGAGTTTCAAGTAAAAAAAATCTGTGATGTCGACTGGAAGACAAAAAGAGGATGGATGCCGCCAGTAACAATGAGAACATCTGATTATGTTGATATTATTGAAGATCCTGATATTGATGTTGTTGTTGAACTGGTAGGGAAATTTCAACCGGCATACGATATTATCAGTCGGAGTTTGAAAAATAAAAAGGCAGTTGTCACAGCAAACAAGTTTTTGCTTTCAAAAAAACTGTTGGAACTTTTGACGCTGGCAAATGGAAATAATACTTATTTAGGGTTTGAGGCAAGCGTTGCAGGCGCCATTCCTATCATAAAAACAATCAGGGAGAGTTTTGCGTCGAACAGGATTACAGCAATTATTGGTATTCTCAATGGCACTACAAACTACATACTTTCATCCATGACTGAAAAACATCAAACATTTTCACAGGCGCTTGATTCTGCAAAAAAATTGGGCTATGCTGAAAGTGATCCTTACCTTGACATTTCGGGAAAAGATAGCGCGCAGAAACTTGCCATTATTTCAACCTATGCATTCCATTGTCCAATTTCAGAGGACGATTTTTTGATTGATGGGATAGATGCTGTTGCACCAGAAGATATTGAATTTGCAGCAGAGTTTGGACACAGGGTTAAGTTGCTTGCTATAGCGAAACGAGTGGATAACACAGTTTCCCTGAGGGTACACCCTGCTCTAATTCCATCAAGTCATATGCTTTCTGATGTTGATGGTGTGTACAATGCCGTTTATCTTGAAGGAGATCTTTTTAACAAAATCCTTCTTTATGGTGAGGGTGCTGGAGGAAAGCCGGCTTCAAGTGCCGTGGTTTCTGATATTATTGAAATCGGTAGGAAACTGTTGATTGAAACCCATTTTTCTGAAAAATTTGTTATTGAACCAGAAATAACAATTCAACAACTGGATAATCTTGAAACCCGTTACTATTTGCGTTTCACTGCATTAGACAGACCCGGGGTTCTGGCAAAAATTGCTGATGTCCTCGGAAGAAATAGTATCAGTATCGCTTCAGTAATCCAGAAAAAAGAAAATCCAGAAAAGGCAGTCCCCATAGTTATGCTCACACACAGAGCAGTAGAAAAAAATATCAAAAAGGCAGTATCTGCAATTAACAGACTGACCTGCATAAAGGAAAAAACGCAGGTCATTCGTGTTGAAGACTGATTTTTTTCTCACAATACCGATGAAAAAAATAAAAAAAATTTCTATTTCAGTGCCGGGTTGCATAGGAAATGTTGGTAGTGGTTTTGACTGTATGGGTATCAGCATAAAACTGTTTAACAAATTTATCTTTGAAAGGTCAGAAAAATTTTCCATCTCTGTTTCGTCTTCAGACGTGGATAGTACCAGAAACAATTTATGTTATAAATCTTTTGAAAAAGTCTGCAGGGCATTTAGAAAAAAAGTCCCTGTTGTGAAATTGAACATAGATAACAAAATTCCTGCTGGCAAAGGATTGGGTAGCAGTGGCACTGCGGTTCTTGCAGGAATTATCGCGGGTTTAATTTTTTCCGGTGAAAAAGTGACTCTCAGAAAGGTTTTAAAAGCAGGCAAAGAAATTGAAAAACACCTTGACGATATTGCCGCAAGTTTTCTTGGAGGACTGGTGGTTGTTGCAGAACACAATGGAGAAATTGTCTGCAAGCAATTCGAGATCCCATCGGACATTTCGGCTGTATTTTTCATTACAGAAAAGGCATTCCCAACAGACACGGCAAGAAAAATTCTTCCAGAAAAAGTCCCACTTTCAGACGCAATCTTCAATGTATCAAGGAGTGCTCTTGTACCCGTTGCTTTCAGTGAGAAAAACTCTGAACTGCTTGGTATTGCATTGCAGGATAGACTGCATCAGATATACAGAAAAAAGGTTTATCCCCATTTCAAAATTTTATATGATTCTGCAATGAGATCCGGAGCTGCCGGTTGTTGTTTAAGTGGTGCAGGACCATCAGTGGTTGCTTTCTGTTTTGGCGATACTGAAAAACTGGTAAAAGATTGGACAGAAGTTGTTCGAAAAAATAAAATTGCGGGGCAGATAAGAATACTTGAACCTGGTGGACAAACAACATGGGGTATTTATTGACAGGCATTTTTGTATTAAAATACGAGACAGAGAGGAGTAAAGTGCTATGTATTTTATTGTGATTGGATGCGGGAAGGTTGGAAGTCAGCTTGCGAGGTTTCTATCGGAGAGTCACAATGTTGTGGTGATTGACAGGGACCCTGCAAGTTTTCAGGTGTTGCAACCGGTTTTTAATGGTATTACCATCGTTGGAAACTGTATTAACCTTGATGTTCTTAAGGATGCTGGAATTGAAAAGTGTGATGGCATCGCGGCTGTTACGAGTGATGATAATGTCAACATTGTTGTTGGTCAAATAGCAAGGAAGATGTTTCATATTAACAAGTGTATCATTAGAATTGTGGATCCTGTGAAGAACGAAATATACAGAAAACTTGGCTATGATGTGGTTAGCGGACAGAGATTGATTGCCGCAATCATAAGGGATAAACTTATTGAAAAGGGTACAACAACATATATTGTTGAAAGCGGAGAAATCACTTTTCTTGAAATTCTAATCAATGGGAAAAAATCTGGCACACGGGTTTCTGATTTGAATATTCCTGAAGAATTTAAGGTTGTTGTCGTGGTCAAACAGGATGGACCTGTAATTCCTGATGATGGATACGTTGTGAAGGAAGGAGATCTTATTATAGGAGTTGCGCGAATGAAGTCCATGCAAAGAATCAAAAAGAGTCTGGAGATCACATGAGAATCATTATTGTCGGTGGAGGAAAAGTCGGTTATTTTCTTGCTGAAAGACTGGCAAGGACGCATTATGTTTCCTTGATTGAGAAGGATAAACAAATTACCAATGAACTGGCTGGAAACAGAAATATTCTTATCATCAATGGGGATGGGTGCCAGACAGATATTCTTGTACAGGCAGGGGTAAAGGATGCAGATGTTGTTGCTGCTGTCACTGGCAAGGATGAGGATAATCTTGTGATATGCCAGATTGCAAAAGACATTTTTAAGGTTAAAAGGACAGTTGCGAGGGTCAATGACCCTAAAAATGAAGGGATATTTTTTCATCTGGGCGTGGATATCGCTATTGACAGTACAGCAATCATCGCAAAAATTATAGAAGAAGAGGTTTCTCTTGAGGACATGATAAATCTCTGCGCTTTCAAAAAAGGGCAGTTGTCTCTTGTCAGAATTGATTTACCGGAAGATGCACCCATAGTGAAAAAAAGTCTGAAGGAAATTGAACTTCCAGCAGAGGCAGTCATTGTGGCTGTGTTAAGAAAGGAACATCTCATAGTGCCTGACAGGGACTTTGTTTTTGAACAGGGAGATGAAGTCGTCGCTTTGACAAAGGTTGAAGATGAGGGTGAGATTCTGAACGCTTTAATAGGCAGGGTGTGACATGAAAATAAGATTAATGCGGTATCTCAATATGCTCAAAAAAGGGATTATTGGTATATCCATTGAACTTGTATATCCGTTGATTGTTACCATTTCTGCTTTTGTTCTCAGTTTTATCATGTTTATTTCGGAGATTTTCAATAGATGATTCCTGATTTTAGCAGGGATGATATTTCTGTTGTCAGTCATTATTTAGGGAAAATTTTTATTGCTTTTGCTATTGCGCAACTTTTCCCTGTATTTGTTGGACTGATATGCAGAGAGTTTAATCCTGTAATAGATTTTTTTATATCAATCATTGCATGTCTTGCATTTGGTTCTATTCTTCTTTATTTTTCGCCTTCTCCGCAGGAAATCAACTGGCGACAGGGAATGACAATTGTGGCTTCCAGCTGGTTTCTGGCGATGTGCTTTTCTGCCCTTCCTCTCTACCTGAGTGGTCATTACGAATGTTTTCTTGATGCCTGCTTTGAATCAATGAGCGCTTATGCAACAACAGGACTGGTACTTGTGAAGGATCTTGATCATATGTCTCATGCTCACAATATCTGGAGACATCTGATGTGTTTCATTGGTGGGCAGGGCATTATTCTTGTTGCACTTGTTTTCTTTTTCAGGGGAGGGGATGCTCTTAGAATCTATGTCGGAGAAGCGAGGGACGATAAAATTCTTCCCAATAGTATCACGACAGCAAGATTTATCTGGATGGTGAGTTTTACATATCTGGTTATCTGTTCAAGTATGCTTGCCATTGTGCTATTGTTTCATGGAGTTCCTTTTATGAGGTCTGTTTTTCACGGACTGTGCATTTTTATGGCTGGCTGGGATACTGCTGGTTTTGCTCCGCAATCACTTAACATGCTTTACTACCACAGTCCGGCATTTGAACTTGTGACAATTATTATCATTCTTCTTGGAGCAACAAGTTTTGGCGTACATTACGCTGTCTGGACAGGAAAGTTCAGGGAATTGAGAGAGGATTTTGAAGTAAAAATACTGATGTTTACGGTCTTTTTCACTTATCTGATTGTTCTTGTCGGATTTTCAGGATATACATATCAATTTGTTGATTCATTTTCATTTTTTAGAACGACATTCTATCAGATTATTTCTGCCCATACAGGTGCGGGATATACCAATACTTATTCATCCCAGCTTGCGCAATGGCCAGAACTGGCACTTTTTGGAGTTATTCTGGCAATGGGGCTGGGTGGTTGTATGAATTCCACTGCTGGCGGAATAAAGGTTTTCAGAATAGGGTTGTTTTATAAATCAGTGAAAAGAGAAATCCGCCGGCTTGCCTATCCTGAAAGTTCATATATAAAAGAATTTTTTCATCATCAAAGAGAGATTTCTCTGGATGACACAATGGTGAAGACAGCAATGATTCTTACAATATGTTATATTCTGCTTTATCTTTCAGGAGCAATCATTGCGAGTTTTTTTGGATATAGCTTTATTCATGGACTTTTTGAATCTGTTTCTGCTGCAGCAAATGTTGGTCTTTCTGTGGGTATTACAGGTCCTTCGATGCCTGTAGTGTTGAAATTCTGGTATATACTTGAGATGTGGGCTGGAAGACTTGAATTTTTTGCGATATTCATTCTTGTAAGATTTCTCGTAAAAAGTGTGAAAAGATGAAAACTGCAGGGATTGTTTTTACCATTTTGCTGGTTATGGTTGCTGTTTGCCAGGGTCAGAGTATTTCTGCCCTGGTCAGCAATCCAGATTTGTTTGATGGAAAAGTTGTGATTGTTGATGGTGAATTTGTTGGAGATATTATTGAGGGTAAAGATGGTTTCTGGGCAAATTTGCTTGAATCAGATGTGGCGATTGGTATATGGTGTCCACTGAGTGAGAGAGAAAAAATTAAATTTCTTGGCAAATATGGTGTTGAAGGAGATACTGTTAGAATTAGAGGCATATTTCATAAAATATGTGTGGAACATACAGGAGACATGGATATTCATGCCAGTTCAATTGAGGTTTTGCAACAGGGCAGGATAAGGGAAGAAGAGATACCGATGGAAAAAGTTATTTTTGCGTTTTCCCTGGGCATTGTAAGTCTTGCGGCGATAGGGCTGCTTCACATATTGACCCGCAGAGAATCCCCTCACGGTGATTGACAATTTTGATTCTTGCAATTGTTCCGAGAATATTTTTATCACCTTGAAACGCAACGGAGATTCCCTGAATATTTTTCCCGATTATTTGTGATGAATTTTTGACACTGATTTTTTCAGCCAGTACCTGGCAAGTTTTTCCAGCAAAGGAAGAAAGAATTTCATTGCTAATTTTTTTCTGCATGTCAAGAATAATTTTATGCCTGCGTTCCTTTTCCTGTTTTGATACATCATCTTTCATATTGTATGCCTTTGTCATTGGTCTTGGAGAGTATTTGAAAATAAATAGTTCACTAAACCGTGTTTTTTTAACAAGTTCATATGTTTGTTCAAAATCATGTTCTGTTTCTTCGGGAAAACCTACTATGATGTCAGACGTGATAGAAATTTCTGGCATCATGTCTCTTGCCATTTCGACGACCTCAAGGAATTTTTCCACTGTATATTTTCTGTTCATCTTTTTCAAGATTTTGTCAGAACCACTTTGTACTGGTATGTGCAGATGTTTGAGAACTTTGGAACATTCAGCCATTGTCTTCAAAATTTTTTCCCCTGTATCTTCTGGGTGGGATGTTAGAAACCCGATTCTCAAAAGTCCATCTATATTTGCAATCTCCCTGACAAGATCAGCGAAATCATAGCCATTAGTAAAATCCTTTCCATATTCATTGACATTCTGCCCCAGAAGAGTTACTGATTTAATCCCTTTTTCAACTGCGCATTTGATTTCCTGTAAAATTGATTCTGGTTTTCTACTTTTAAGTTTTCCTCTTGAAAAAGGAACGATGCAGTATGAGCAAAAGTTGTTACATCCCTTTGTGATGGGAACATCCATTGTAATTTCGTTGTTAGAAGGAATATACTCAAGGAATGGGTCGTCGCTTTCGCCTGTTCTGACAATAATTTGCTGTCCTGTAAAACCGCTAAGGTTATCAATGATACTTGCAAGGTGATTTGGTCCGCACACAATATCCAGAAACGGAAGTTGTTTCAATATTTTTTCACCATGAAGATTTGCAGTACAGCCGACCAGTCCCAGCAGGGCTCCATTTTTTTTCAGGTGTTTATTACTTTTGAGAAAAGAGAGTACTCTATTTTCGGCTTTTTGCCTGACGCTGCAACCAACAGCAATTACCAGCCCTGCATCTTTTATGCTTGCTGATTCATTCCAGCCAGATTTTACAAGCAATTTCCTCAATCTGTCAGATTCAGCAAAATTCATCTGGCATCCATAGGTTTTGATGAGAAAACTTTTTTTCATTACAGAATAGTTATTGTGAACCAGCCAGTTCTTTTATAAGCAATACAGTGGTTGAAATCAGAAGCCCTATCCAGGAAAAATTATTTGTGAGAATTTTTATACCTACGTTAACATTGATAACCTTCAGATTTAAACTTACCGTGTCAAAGCCTGATACAACGCCCGGCGCAAAAAATGGGAGATTTGTAAAACTCTCTGGCAGTAATAATGTTAGTATCTCGCCAACTGTCGTACCGATAAGGAAACTCAAGAACAAAATCAGAAAATATCTCATCAATTTCATCAAAATATTCTACTTTTTTATTTTCACTGAGTCAAAACCAATTGTTGTGTTTCTGGACTTGTTGCGTGTATGTGGTAAAATCCAACAATAACCGGAAGATCTATGAAAATAAAATCGTTAACACCTGAGAATGCAATATGTTTTTTTGGTTATTACGATAAGAACCAGATAAGCCCATCTGGTAAACATTTTCTATTTTTGAGGGTTGATTTTCAGAATAGGGAACCAGACGAGAATGATAAGGCAGAAATATTTGTTGGTGAGATTGAAAAAGGAAAATATGAAAAAATAGACGAGACATATGCCTGGAATTTTCAGCAGGGATGTATGCTTGGATGGTTGTCAGAAGAAGAGATTATTTATAATGTTAGGATAAAAGGGGAATTTTTTTCGAAAATCCACAACATAAGAAAAGGCATTTACAAAATATTGGGAAGACCTGTAAGTTGTTTTTATCCTGAAAAAAAAATCGCCTTGAGTTTAAATTTTTCAAGACTTGCAAAATGGAGACCCGGATACGGATATCAAGGAGTAAAAGACAGATTTGAAAATGAAAAATGGCCTGAAAAAGATGGCATCTATTTCATTGATTTAGAAACCGGTCAAAACAGGTTGATAGTGCCACTTTCAAAAATGCTTGAGTTCAGAAAAGAAAAGGGAATTCCAGATTCGTATGGATGGTTCAATCATACCCTGTTCAGCAGAGATGGAAAAAGATTTTGTTTTGTGAACAGGTGGAAAGAAAGACCTGAACAAACTCATAGAACAAGATTTATGACATCCGACATAGAAGAACGAGAAATATACGATCTGGTTGAATCGTATCTTATTTCGCACTTTGACTGGAAAAATGGAAAAGAAATACTGGCATGGGCTGAAATACAGGGACATAGAGCATTCTATCTTATTGAGGATAAAACAGGGAGATACAGAAAAATAAGTGATAGAATGCAAACAGGAGATGGACACTGTTCATTTTCAGCAGACAGGAATCGTATTCTTTACGATACATATCCCATCGAAGGATACCGCTATCTTAAAATTTTTGACACACAGAAAGACCAGGAAACTGTTCTGGGAAAATTCTGTTCAATACCTGAAATAACCGGACCAATCAGATGTGATTTACACCCAAGGTGGGAATCTGAGAATGCAATTACCATAGATTCAGTACACGAAGGTTATCGAAGGTGTTATCTCATAAAATTCGGTTCACTGTTTACTTGAGAGATTTTTTGATCGTTTGATAGCAGTATGATTATGTGATATATATTACCGAAAATTCAGAAATTATTTAATATTCTGGAGGTGCGGGTGTCGTTTTTAGCAACTCTCAGGGCCTTGCGTAATCGTAATTATCGACTTTTTTTCTTTGGAAACGGTATTTCTCTGATAGGCACCTGGGTTCAGACAGTGACTGTGGGCTGGCTTGTGTACAGATTGAGCCATTCTTCATACATGCTTGGAATAGCAGGTGCACTTGGTACATTGCCCATTCTGTTGTTTTCCATTTTTGGTGGCTATGTTGCTGACAGGGTGAACAGATTCAAAATTCTTCTTACAACTCAAACTTTTGCAATGATACAGGCATTCACACTTGCGATACTCACCCTTACTGGGCATATCAAAGTTGGTCATGTTTTCTTCCTTTCATTTGTCCTTGGCGCAATAAATGCTTTTGACATTCCTGCAAGACAGGCGTTTGTCGTGAACATTGTGGGAAAGAAAGAAGACCTTCCAAATGCTATCGCATTGAATTCTTTTCTTGTCAACGGTGCGCGGTTGATAGGCCCTTCAATAGCAGGTGTGCTTATTGCTGCTGTTGGTGAAGGTATTTGTTTCCTTATTAATGCGGTCAGTTACATTGCTGTTATTATTGCTCTTTTGATGATGCATACGCCGGAGATTGTAGTTGGAAATACTATTACGGATTCGGAAAACATGATGAAGAAGTTACAGGAAGGTTTTAAATACGTGAAAACCTTTGCACCGGTGCGCACAATAATTCTGTATGTCGCATTTTTCAGCATATTTGGAATGTTTTATGGAGTGTTGATGCCTGTATTTGCTAAAGAAGTATTTCGAGGCAATGCCAGAACGCTGGGTTTTCTGGTTGGAAGCGGTGGAATTGGAGCAATCGTTGGAGCAATTTTTCTTGCTTCACGTCGCGTTCATTCTGGACTTGGTAGAGTCATTCATTTTGCAGGACTTGTTTTTGGTGTATGTCTTATTCTATTTTCGCTTTGCAAAACTTTCTGGCTGGCAGTGATGATTTTAATTATTGTTGGCGCAGCCATGGTTCTTCAAATTGTGACATCAAATATTATTATTCAAACGCTTGTGCCTGACGAAAAGAGGGGAAGGGTGATGAGTTTTCATGCAATTGCTTTTATGGGCACTCAACCTGCTGGTTCATATCTTGCAGGATTATTGAGCAAGACAATGGGCATTCAAAATACAGTGATGCTTGGTGGGATTCTGTGTATTATTGGAAGTATTGTGTTGAAGAAAACTTATACGGGTTTTTTAAGAAATTTAAGTGACCAGGACCCACAAGAAAATTTGGTAAAGAAAATTTTTAACCCTTAACCCTGATATTTATTTGTAATCGGCATTCTTCTATCTTTCCCAAATGAACGCGGCGTAATTTTGATGCCTGGCGGAGCCTGGCGTCTCTTATATTCGCTTTTATCTACCATTTTTATGACTTTTCTGACAATGGTTTCTTCAAATCCGGATTTAATAATGCTGGCGATACTTCTGTTTTCTTCAACGTACATTTTTAAAATTTTATCAAGAATCTCATAGGGCGGGAGCGTATCAGTGTCTTTCTGGTTGGGTCTGAGTTCTGCTGTTGGTTCTTTATTGATGATACTATCTGGAATGACTTTTCCCTGACTGTTTCGGTACAATGCGAGTTGATAAACCAGTGTTTTCGGTACATCTTTAAGAACAGCAAAACCTCCAGCCATATCTCCGTATAGGGTCGCGTATCCTGTGCTGATTTCTGATTTATTACCGGTTGTGAGAACCAGGTATCCGAATTTGTTTGACAGTGCCATCAGGAGATTTCCCCTTATTCTTGCCTGAATGTTTTCTTCAGTAATATCGGGTTCTGCATCTTTGAAACACTGCTCGAGTGTTTTTAGGTAAGATGAAAAAATTTCATCAATGGGAATACTTATCAGCTCAATGCCAAGATTTTCTGTAAGGTGTGTTGCATCAATGTCAGATTGTTCTGATGTGAATCGCGAAGGCATGAAAACGCCTTTTACCTTTTCTTTTCCCATGGCGTCAACAGCAATTGTTGCAACAAGCGCAGAATCTATTCCTCCACTGAGTCCGATGACAACCTTTGTGAATCCGTTTTTTTCTGTATAATCCTTTAATCCAAGAACAAGAGCGCGGTACACTTCTTCTTCAACTGGAAGGTGTTTTGCAACAAACACAGGCACTGGTTCTTTTTTCTTCGGTTTAATGACAAGTTGAACATTATTTCTAAATTTTTTTGTTTCTATTTCAATGTCAGTGATCAGAAGTTGTTCCTCGAACGCCTGTGCCCGTGAAATGATTTTTCCTGAAGGTGAAACGACAAAACTCTGTCCATCAAACACAAGTTCATCCTGTCCACCAACCAGATTGGTGTAAATCATGTACAGATGATTGTTTTTTGCCTGATTGATTGCGATTTTTTCTCTTTCTTTAATTTTTCCCATGTGATATGGGGATGCATTGATATTGATGACAAACGATGCTCCTGACTTTGCCTGTTTGCCAGTTGGACCATTATTGTGCCAGATGTCTTCGCAGACACTGATTCCGAAAATACAGCCAGTATTTTGTATTTGAAGTTTAAAAACAGGACCTGTATCACCAGGTGCAAAATATCTTTTTTCGTCAAAGACCCCGTAATTTGGTAGCAATATTTTGTGATAAACCGCTTTGATTTTTCTCTGGTTCATGATGGCAGCAGCATTATAAATATTTGATTGTACCATATCAACAAAGCCCACGATTGCGACAATGTCATCTGTTTTACTTGCAATGGATTTTAAAATTTTGATATTATCTTCAACAAAAGATTTTTTGAGTAAAAGATCTTCAGGTGGATATCCTGTAATGCTAAGTTCAGGAAAAGCAATGATGTCAACCCCGATTTCCTGCGCTTGTTTTATAAAATCAATAATTTTGCCTGCATTGCCAGTCAAATCACCAACTGTGGTATTGATCTGACCGCACGCGATACGAATTGAGGTTTTTTTCATGTTATTTGCCTTTTTGTAAAACACGGTTTTTATAGTATACTTCTATCACAAATGAAATCCAAATTTTATGTAAAAAAGGTTACTTTGTTACTATTTTCCACAAATATAATCCCCATTTTTTTTGCAAATAATGCAATTTCTTTATGCAGGCAGTCAATCGAAAAATACCTGACAACAGGTGAAACAATTGAATTGAAAAATCTCGCTGATACCTTTGTTGAAAAAATTCCTGTTTTCATTTCTTTGAAAAAAGGAAATCAAACAAGAGGTTGTGCTGGTACTTTTTCATCAGAAAATACTTTTGCTGAAAATCTTGTTCATTTTTCCATTATTGCGGCAACCCAGGATTTTAGATACAGACCAGTTGATATACAGGAGTTGGATGATATCAGAATACAAATTACAATTCCGCAGCAGCCAATAGAAGAAATACCCTGCATAGAATTTTATAATCCAGACACTGAAGGACTGATTGTTAAAAATCAGGATAAAGTGGGAATAGTATTACCAAAAGAAGCAAAAACCTCTGAGTATGCGTTGAAGATAGGTTTAAGAAACGCAGGGATTAAGGATACAGGCGGAATAAAATTGTTCAAGTTCAAGGCACAAGTTTTTATGGAGGAGAGAAGATGAAAAGAATGATCTGTGTTGTTGTCTTTGCTTTTGCTTCCATGTGTTTTTGCGACACGATTACTGGTATTGTAAAGACCACAGATGGTAAACCTGTTGCTGGTGCTGCAATTCAAATTTTTAAAAGCAGGTACAATGAAAAAAACCTTGTAAAAACAGTTATTTCTGATAGATATGGAAAGTTTGCCATTGATGGTCTTGAAACTGGTTATTACAGATTGGTTGCGTCAAAAAAAGGATTTTGTGATGATAATTCTGGTACCATTGAAGTAAACCAGCC
The DNA here is from genome assembly GCA_035392545.1 of bacterium. Classification (GTDB taxonomy): domain Bacteria; phylum Ratteibacteria; class UBA8468; order B48-G9; family DTJG01; genus DTJG01. Next base: position 9,838 of record DAONMJ010000007.1, on the reverse strand, counting down.
AAAATTTGGAATTGCCAGTCATGAGATGATACTAAAAAAACCTGGTTCAATCAGTGGTTTTGTTTATGACCCGGATGGAAAACCATTGCAATCTGCAAAGCTGGTTGCCACAAGAAATAACAAATCCACAATCACAGATAGCAGGGGTTTTTATAAAATTGATGGACTGGAGCCAGGTACCCATTACATTTATGCAGAAGCAAAGGGGTTTGTTAAAAACCACGTGTCTTCTGTGGCTGTTGAGGAAAACAAAGAAACAGCGGGTATTAATTTTACTCTTTCATATGCAGGAGCAATCAAGGGAGTTGTTGTTGATGCTGAAACAGGCAAATCTGTAGAAGGTGTCAGTGTTGAGTGTGATAGCATTCAAGGGTATTTTTCTGGAAAAACAGATTCAAATGGCAGATTTTTTATTGACAATTTGATTCCTGGAAAATATAACCTGTCATTATACAGGCAGGGTTATGAATACACGAATGTGAGTAATATTACCATAGTTGCTCAGGAAACCACTGATGCTGGACAGATGAAAATCAAACTCAGACCAAAATACTTTAATCTGTACTCAAGTGAATGGCTTTTTACTCCTGGTGAAAATGTTAAACTTCATTTCAATGCGTATAGAATTTCCTCTGTAACAATGAATATTTATGAGATTGACCTTTTGAATGAAATAAACAGAACAAAAAATTTCCCTCGCTCAATCAAAGAAATGTTGATGTCTGTTGATATATCAAATCAAAAGCCTGTATTAAGCAAGAAAATTGATATTTCCTATAAAACCCCCTTAACCGAACTATCAGGTAGAACAATTATAGCAGGGACCTTGCCTGAAGGTGTATATTTGTGTGTGATAACACCAGAAAATTTGCCGCCACAGAGACAGTATTTTTGCGTAACTGATGTGGGTTTTATTTCAAAAACGTGTGATAACAAATCTATTGTTAATGTTTTTTCAATTTCAAAAGGTATTGCTCTTGCGGATGTGTCTGTTTATGTTTTTGACCACTGGTGGAATCTGAAGCAGGAAATCAAAACAGATAGCTATGGGCAGTTTGTTCTTGATACAAACCAGAAATTTCTGGTGAAGTCAGGAAAATCTTTTGCGTTTTCAGATATTGTTTATCAAAATTATTATGGAAGTGATGATAGAAGAGTGCTATACGCATATACTGATAGACCTGTGTATAGACCAAATCATACAGTTTATTTCAAAGCAATTCCAAGGATTGATGCCGGTGATAAATATGAAATGGCGCACATTACCAGTTGTCAGGTAAAAATAAGTGCGCCAGATGGAAGCACATTGTATGAAACCACCCTGGTACCGCAAAAAACTGGTTCAATTTATGGCGAGTGGACAATCCCTGATGAGCCACCACTTGGCACTTACTCATTAAACTTCACTACACAGGGGAAAGATATTTTAAGTGGGAATTGTGTGTTCAAAGTTCTTGAATATAGAAAGCCAGAGTTTTCCATTGAAGTGAAGACAGACAAATTGATATATCTCCCTGGAGAAAAAATCAATGCACTGATTTCAGCAAAGTACTATTTTGGAACACCTGTAAAAAATGCAGATGTTATGTGGGCTGTGTATTCAAAACCATCGTACAATGATGAGTTTGAGGATTATGAAGGAGAATATGAGTATGAGTCATGGTGGCGCGGCGCTCTCATTAGTTCAGGCAATGTGAAAACCGATGAAAATGGAATAGCAGTGATTGAAATTCCGACAAAAAAGTCATACCGGCAAAAGGAAGGTTATTCAATTGAAGTGAAAATGACTGACTTAAGTAGAAGAGAAATCACATCAAGTGCAAAAGTTCTTGTTGTTCCTGGTACTTTTGAAATTTCAATTTCAACAGATAAATATGTTTATTCGCCTGATGAAGAAATACCTGTGAGTATTTCAGCAAGGTACTACCGAGATAACAGTCCAGTTATTGGAAACCGCTTCAGTATTTCTGCGAGTCAGGAAACATACGACCAGAAGAAGAGAAGATGGACTTTCAAGGAACTTTTGAATAAAAAGTTTGTGTGTGAAGGAGAGAAAGCAACAATAAAAATAAAGCCATCAGCAACAGGTTATATCAAAATTGATGTGCAGGGAATAGACCAGTTTAACAATATCATTTCTGCCACCAGATATGTATGGATTGCAGGCGAAAATTATTATTCGTCATGGTATGGAAGAAAAGAAATAGAAATTGTTTCAGCCAGGAAAGAATATGAGGTGAACGACACAGCAAAGATCCTTATCAATTCTTCTTACAAAGATTTGAATCTTTTGTTTTCAATTGAAGGCACAAGATTATTTGAAACAAAACTTATAAGAATGCAGGGAAATTCAGCACTGATTGAGATACCAATAAAACAGGAGTATATACCAAACATCTACATTTCAGTATGTGGCGTGAAAAACAAAAATTTTATTTCTTCAAGCAAACCATTAAAGATTGCCTGTAAAGAAAAAGTTCTTAATGTTGAAATCATTCCAGAAAAAACTCAACTTGAGCCCGGTGATAATGCTTATTACAGAATAAAGATTACTGATTCAGAAGAGAAACCTGTTTCTGCTGAGTTTTCTATGGGGGTAGTGGACGAATCAATTTATGCAATTTCTGGTGAACTTGTTTCAAAAATTGAAGATTTTTTCTATGGCAGCAAAAGAAACAGGGTTTCAACCTTTTATTCTTTTAATCGCTGGTATTATGGTGGAGCAGGAAAAGATTTCAGCCAGCAGGATATCAGAAGAAATTTCAAGGATACTGCTTTCTGGCTGCCTTATGCATTTACTGATTCAAATGGCATATCAGATATTCAGTTTAACCTTCCTGACAATCTTACGACATGGAGAACAACAATTCGTGCCATTACTTCTGATACAAAAGTCGGTTCAACAATTAATAAAATCATTACCAAAAAACCCCTGATTGCAAATCTCATCACACCAAGATTTGTGGTTGAAGACGACAGAATCTTGATTTCAGGAGTCATTCATAATCAGACAGGGAAAAATCAAAAAGTTTCTGTTGAACTGAAAGCAGAAGGACTTGATATTCTTGATGAAAAGGAAAAAACTGTTGAAATTGAAAACGGGCAATCATCAAGGGTTGACTGGAAAGTTAAAGTTAATTCAGTGAAAAATGCTGTGATTACCCTTTTTGCTCGCTCATCAACCTATAAGGATGCGATGGAATTAACGCTTCCTGTGTTTTCGTACGGTGCTGATGAACGATATGTTTTTGCGGGCAGATGCGATGATACAAGGATAGATACATTTCATATGCCAGCAGGGACAATTCCAGCATCCATTGACGCAAAATCTTACATTTATCCGTCTTTGGTTTCTGGTCTTTTTACAACTCTGGACGAACTTGCCAGATATCCTTATGGATGTATTGAGCAAACGCTCAGTGGATTTTTACCTGCTGTGCAGGTGGCTAATACGATTTCAAGAATCAACAAAGAAGACCTTGATTTTCTTGCGGGTGATAAAAAAAGATTCGATGAGATGATGAAACAACTTCCAAAAAAGGTGAGCGACGGACTGATAAAGCTTTATAACTATCAAAATCAGGATGGTGGATGGGGATGGTGGTCAGGTGATTCAAGTAGTCCCTATACATCAGGTTATGTAATGTTTGGGCTTGCTCACGCAAAAAAATCCGGTTATCTCATCAATGAAGAAAAATTTGAATTGGGTAAAAATTTTCTCAAAAATGCAATCAGTTCATCTCAGGATTACAACCAGAAGGTTTTCATGCTTTATTCTCTTGTGTACGCGGGTGAAAAAGATGCTTCCGCAGTAGTAGAAGATATTTATAAAAATAGAAACAAACTTCATCCATATACATTGGCGCAGTTGTGCCTGATTCTTCAAAATCTCGGCGATTGGAGAGCAAAAGACCTACTTAATGAACTTTGCAGTAAACTGATAAAACCGTCTCCAAATTATTGTTACTGGCAGGGAGAAGATGGTCATTACAGCTGGATTCATCATAATATTGAAACCACGGCATGGGGGCTCAGGGCAATTATTGCGATTGACCCGAAAAGGCAGGAAGTACCGGGTATTTTGAGATATCTTGTGATGAAGAGACAGGGTGGATTGTGGATGTCAACAAAAGATACAGCGATGTGCCTTTTTGCCTTCACAGATTATCTTGAAAAAAGTGATGAACTTACACCTGATTACACATTACTGCTTTTAATCAACAACAATGAAGTTGCAAAAGAACATATTACAAGAGAAAGTATAAAGAAATTTAGCACCACTATTAATATTCCTCCTGAAAACATAAAAGCAGGCAAAACCAATGATATTAAAATTCAAAAACAGGGCACAGGGAATCTTTACTATACGCATCTCATTAAATATGCTGTGAGAGATGTAGTGATTCCTGATTTTGATAGCGGGTTCAAGGTGTCGAGAAGATACACTGCGCTTGAACCCCGTAAGGTGCAGGATGCCAGCGGAAATACAGTATATGTCTATGACGAAATTACAGGACCATTGAAAAGTGGAGAAAGATTCAGGGTGGAAATAAAAATTTCTGGTGAAGAAAAATATGAATATGCGATGATAGAAGACCCGATTCCAGCAGGTTGTGAAGTTGTTCAGGAAATACCAGGTGATAACTGGTGGTATTGTAGAAAAGAAATCAGGGATGAAAAGGTGGCGTTTTTCACCACGTTCTGGTATGACAAAGAAAGGACTATTTCATATCAATTGAGGGCTGAAACACCTGGTTTTTACCATGTATTGCCGACAAAGGCACAGTTGATGTATCTACCTGAAATATGGGGTCGTTCAGGAAGCAACACATTAATAATTGCGCCATGATGAAAACTTTCTCCAGACTTGTGTTACTATTATCAGTTTCTAGGCTGCTTTGTTACGCAGGTGAATTCAAATATCAGTGGGCTTCATATACCACATATTTCAGAGCCGATATTGACCAGAGGCAACACAATATCAACATTGCTGCAATGTATCTTGATGGATTTGTGCTTTGTCCAAAAACAATTTTTTCGTTCAATCAAGAAGTGACTGAAAAAATTCCACAGGAACAATTTGGCCCTGCTACGATTCTTTCAGGTGAACAAAGAACATTGGGATACGGCGGTGGGCTTTGCCAGGTATCTTCAACCCTTTATGCTGCGTCTCTTTATGCAGGGCTTTCCATTCATGAAAGGAAACCACATTCAAAACCAGTAAACTATATTGGCATTGGACTTGATGCCACAGTGTCAAATGATGAAGGGACGGACCTGAAGATTTTTAATCCCTACAATTGCGAACTTGTGATAAAAGCATCTGTTACTGCCAATGCTCTCACTGTATCAATTTTTGGCACCAGACCAAAGCCAAAAGAGATAAACATTTTGGTTACAAAACCAGAAAAGAAAGGAAATTTTCTTTATACCACAACAATAAGAACTGTTTCTTCACAGGGTAAAAAAGATTTTTCAGAAATTGTTTCACGAGACAGGTATCTTTTGCCAGAGTGATTTTTTATCTGAATCTTCTGTGTAACCAGGTGAACCATTCTTCAGGACTCTGTTTTACATAATACTCTATACGATTGTAGAAAAACTGAGTATTGTTTTGATAATCCTGTTCTGGATTTGTTGTTTTTGCAAGATTGTAGGGACCTTCAATAAAAATCGTGTGCTTGAATTTTTTTCTGCGCTTGATAAACACACCAAAAACACTTGCGTCAAACCTTCTTGCAAAAACAGCAGCTCCTGTTGGCGCCTGCACAATTTTTCCAAAAAAACAAACTTCTGTACCTTTTCCTGAATGCTGGTCAATCAAAAGGCATAATGCTTTTTTTTGTTTCAGCCAGTCAAGGGATAAACCAATTGCCTGAGAAAGATTGGCTTTATTGATGCCAAATACTCCTTTTTTCCTTCTGATCCTATCCATATATCTGGCAAGATACTGATTGTTTGCATCCCTTGCTATCCATGTGACCGGTAATCCCGCATAAATCAGGGCAGCAATCATCAGCGCAAAATTGCCAAGATGAGCGCTGACAAGTATCACAGGTTTTTTTGATTGACATACCTGCATTAAGGGTTCAATATTTTTGAATTCAATCAATGTTAATGCGCACTGTGGATGGATCTTTGTCCATAACGCCCATTCAATGAAAAAAAAGGTATTTTTTTCAATGATTTTTTTTGTCATAAAGGTTCTTTCTTCTGGAGACAATTGATTGCCATAGGCAGCAATAATGTTATTTCTTATTTTCTTTTTCAGTGAACCTGCGATGATATAAAAAAATTTGCCTGTGGTTTTGCCTATCCGTGGATAAAGCATTGAAGGCAACAATCTTATGATGTTGAAAACACCAAAAAAGAATAAATATCCGAATATATCTGCAATGTGTTCACGTTTTTTTCTTCTCATGGACTTATTGTACTTTATAAACTGATTTCCTGAAACCGGTAGATTTTGTTCTTTGACCGATATCGCAATAAAATATATCATATACAGAATAAGCCACAGGCGCAAATTTACACTGTTAACAAAATTTATTGATATGAAAGAGCAAATAAAATCAGTGAGGGGAATGAGGGATATTCTTCCGGATGAGACGCAGCGCTGGAAGATGCTTGAGTCATTGATTTTCAGGGCTCTTGAAGGATTTGGGTTTGAGGAAATAAGAGTTCCAGTAGTTGAAGAACTGAAACTGTTTCAGAGAAGTGTTGGTTCTTTTACCGATATTGTTCAAAAAGAAATGTATGTGTTCAAAGACAGGGGAGACAGGGTTCTTGCTCTCAGACCAGAAGCAACTGCTTCTGTTGTTCGTGCATATCTCGAGCACAAACTCTACGAAAAAAAGAGAATCACGCGACTTTACTATTGGGGTCCTATGTTCAGGTATGACAGGCCACAAAAAGATAGGTACAGACAGTTCTATCAGGTTGGTGCAGAGATTTTTGGTGGAGAGAATGCCCATTTTGATGCAGAACTTATCATAATACTGGCAAAAGTTTTTGAAAAAATTGGTGTGGCTGATTATATTTTTGAAATTAATTCAGTTGGTTGTAATCAATGTAAGATAGATTACAGCGCACAATTGAAACGATTTCTTCAGGATAGGGCTTCTCATATGTGTCAGGATTGTCAGACAAGAATCCAGAATAATGTGCTACGTGTTCTGGATTGCAAGGTTGTTTCCTGTAGAAGCATTATAAAAGAAGCGCCTGTTATTCGGAATGTACTTTGTTCCAGGTGTAAGACACATCAGGAAACCCTTTACAGGATTCTTGATAGTCACAAAATTCCATACAGGGAAAACCAGCATCTTGTCAGGGGGCTTGATTATTACACAAAGACAGTGTTTGAGTTAAAAATTGCAGACAACGACAATGCAGTGGCTGGTGGAGGACGATACGACAATCTTGTTGGTGAACTTGGTGGTCCTGAGACAGGTGCGTGTGGGTTTGCCATAGGGATGGATAGATTGTGCAATATGGTTTCTCCTGAAATGAAAAAGGTCATTACAGTATTTGTTGCTTTTCTTGGCGAACAATCCCTGCAACAGGGAGTGAGCATCATCAATCAATTCAGAAATGACCATATAAAAATCGTTGCGGATTATACTGATAGGTCTCTCAAAAGCCATCTGAAAAATGCTGATAGGGAAGGTATTCAGCATGTTCTTATTCTTGGCGAAAACGAATTGCAGCAAGAAGGGTTTCTTTACAGAAATATGAAAACTGGATTTCAAACAATTGTAAAATTTTCTGAACTTTCACAATTTTTGAAGGAGTTGAAGGATGCTTAGAACTCATACATGTGGACAATTGAATCTTGATGCTGTTGGTAAAACGGTTGTTCTTGCAGGCTGGGTTTCTTCAATACGAGACCATGGTAATATCATATTTTTTGACCTGCGGGATCGTTATGGACTGACTCAAATTGTATGCAATCTTCCCCAGATGTCAGAATCTCTTGTTGAAAAAGTAAAAAAAATAAGACAGGAATTTGTTATTCGGATTTCAGGAAACGTTGTTGCCCGTGCGCCAGAAACAGTCAATCCCAAACTTTCCACTGGTTCCATTGAAGTGATTGCCGAAGATGTGGAAATTTTGAACAGTTGCGACCCACTTCCCTTTGAAATCGTGGAGAGCAAGACCATAAACGAGAACACACGGCTCAAATATAGGTATCTTGATTTAAGAAGAGATGATTTGAAAGAAAACATAGTGTTCAGGTCCAGGTTTACAGGTAGGATGAGGGAATTTTTTTCCTCTGAAAGGTTTGTTGAAATTGAAACGCCAATTCTTACAAAGAGCACGCCAGAAGGCGCAAGGGATTTTCTTGTGCCATCAAGGTTAAATCCGGGTAATTTCTATGCGCTTCCACAGTCGCCACAATTATTCAAACAGATTTTGATGGTATCTGGTTTTGATAGATATTATCAAATTGCCCGTTGTTTCAGGGATGAGGACCTTCGTTCTGACAGACAGCCAGAATTTACTCAGGTTGATATTGAAATGTCATTTATTGAAGAAAACGACATCATAGATGTCTGCGAGCGCTTACTTAAACATGCTATTGAAAAAACAACAGGTATAGAAATAAAAATACCATTTCCAAGATTATCATATGAGGATGCCATCAACAGATTTGGCACAGACAAACCTGACCTTCGGGCAGGAATGGAGATTGTTGACCTTTCAGAACTTTTCGCTAATTCTGGAAGCAGCATTCTTGAAGGTATCCTGCAGGCAGGACTCATTATTAAAGGCATTGTTGTTGAACAGGGAGAAAGTGTATCAATAAAAGATGTTGATAACATCAATGAGTTTGTAAAACAAAAAGGTGGCAAAGGTGTAGGATGGATCAGGTTCAGAAACAACGAGATTGTTTCTCCATTGAAAAAGTCCTTGAAAGAGGGGACTGTTGAAAATTTGATGAAGGCGTTGAAAATCAAAACCGGTTCACTACTACTATTTCTTGGTGGACAACATCAATGGGTATGTGAAACCCTTGGTGAAATCCGGCTTGATCTGTGCAGAAAACTAAAACTGATAAACGAAAAAACATTGAATTTTTTATGGGTGGTGGATTTTCCATTATTTGAGTACAACAAAGAAGAAGGCAGAATTCAGTGTGTTCACCATCCATTTACGATGCCGAAAGAACAGGACATAGAAAAGATTGAGGTTGATCCTTTGAAGGCAAAATCCCGCGCTTATGACCTCGTTCTCAATGGTACAGAGATTGGTGGCGGAAGCATAAGAATTCATGATAGAATCATTCAGGAGAAGATTTTTTCAATTATTGGAATGCAGCCCGAAGAATACAATAATAGATTTGGTTTTCTGCTTGATGCTTTGAGCTACGGCGCACCACCGCATGGAGGTCTTGCTTTTGGTCTTGATAGAATGGTGATGATTCTCAGAAACGAGGATTCAATAAGAGAAACCATAGCATTTCCAAAAACCCAAAAAGGTGTGTGTCCCTTGAGTGGCGCGCCTGGAGTTGTGAATGAAAAACAACTCAGAGACCTTTACATAAAGGTTGACTTTAAGCCAAAAGAATGATAAATTGAAGTATCAATAAAAAGGGGAAAAAATGAGAAAGTATATTGTTATATTTGGATGTTTTGCATTATTATTTTCTGGTTGCAAAATGTTCCAGGCAAAACAGGATGTTGCAAAGGTGTCTGCTCCTGATGAGACATCCCAGACCCAGCAGATTTCGTCTGAGTCAACACAGCCCCCACAACCGGCTTTCCAACCGTCGAAGAGCGCGCAGAAAACACCTCGTTCTGAAAAACAGGAAGCTGAAATTCAGATTATGCAGGCAAAG
>DAONMJ010000006.1:0-36307 GCA_035392545.1 bacterium | reverse complement strand
TGACGCCAGTGGAATTTGAACAAAAAGAGATAAAACAATCACCTTTAACCAGGACCCTAAATTCTCCCTTATTTTGCTCTTGACAAATGGGGGGCAGTACATAAACTCACAAAAGCAATATTCACACTTAAAGAAAAATTATTCCAGAATTACCAGAGAAAAGGGATAAAAAAAGAAAAATGCCTTATAGAAATATAATTTCAAATAGATTTATTTTTGAGGAAATACGCCAAGATGGAAATTTTATTGACAGCGCTTGCTGCGTGAACAAATTCAATCGTTAATTCAAATTCTTCAGCAGGAATTATGAAAATGATTTTTCTGATAGGTGTGTTGTTGTAAAAAAATGACCAGGGATATATTTATTTACAGAAAAAATCCTGTGTGCTATCTTATTAAATAACAAAAAATTGTTTGATACTGGAGGCAAAATGGAACCTGGTGAAAAATTCAAATTAGCACTGGAAAGAAAGCCAATTAAAGGGAGAGTACCCCATTTTGAACAGGTTTTCTTCCTGACAATGGAAGCATTTGGAAGGATTCATCCTTCCCACAGAAACTACAGTCAGTGGGACCAGATGAGTGAAACAGAACGACAACTTCACAGAAAAGATATGGCTGAAATTTTTGTTGAAACAGCAGAAACATTTCATCATGGCGCAATTTTTTTGCATCCAAATCCGTGGTCAATTGAAGAAACAATTCGTATGATTGACATTGTCAGGGATATGGTCGGGAGAAAATATTTTCTGATGATACATGGCGATGCAACATTTGGCATACCATCAGGTAGTCAGATGATGGAGTTTGTTGAAAGGATTGCTGATGAACCTGAAAAAGTGAAACAGGATGCAGAAAAAATGGTGGATGATGCCCTGGAAAGGGCAGAGACCATTAAAAAAAGAACCCACCTTGATGGATTTGCATTATGCGCTGATTATTGTTTGAATTCAGGACCATTTTTAAGTCCTTCAATGTTTTCAGAATTTATTACACCCTATCTTGCAAAATTAATCAAAGGGTACAGGGATATGGGTTTTTATACTATCAAACATACAGATGGAAATATTATGCCCATTATTGACCAGTTGGTTCAGGCGAATCCGCATGCCTTGCATTCTCTTGACCCTCAGGCAAAAGTTGATATTAAAGTGGTAAAAAAACTCTATGGCGATAAAGTATGCTTAATAGGAAATGTGAATTGCGGGCTTCTTCAAACAGGAACCGACCAACAGGTTATTGAGTCCTGTCTTTATGCCCTGCAAAATGGCATGCCTGGGTATGGTTATATTTTTTCAACATCAAACTGCATTTACACAGGAGTGTCTCTGGAAAGATACAAACTGATGTTAAGTGTGTGGGAAAAATACGGGAATTATTAAAAAAATTTGAAAAACAGCTTTCAACATTAGAAAGGAGCAAAATGATTAGCGCAAAATTTATTTCTGGAACACTTCCTTCAACAAATTCAAGATTTACTGAAAGGCAACTGGACCATTATAGAACCTATGGGCAGGCAACAATGATCAGGACGGGTTGTCTGTCAGGCGCTTTTATCGGCGTGAAAAGTTCAACAAAAACTGTTGAGATTGAACTTGAAATAAAAGGCAGGGCGAGAAATTATCTCGGTCTTGATGTAGAAGTTGACAATGTAGTGATAAAATCACTGAGAATGGACTTGTTACCGGAAATGAAGAAAGTGACATTACATCTGGTAGAGTTTCCTGATGAGAAAGAAAGGCTGATTAAGGTTTATTTACCTGTTTCTGTTGAGGTTGACATTTTTTCTTTCAGCGCAGATGGCAAGCCCTTGAAGAGACCAGAAAAAAGATTGTTATTCCTTGGAGATTCTATCACACAGGGAATGGACGCTGTAAGCCCTGTATGCACATATCCAGTGATATGCGCGAAAATTTTGAACATGGATTTCATCAATCAGGGTGTTGGTGGTTATGTTTTTGATTCTGAATCCCTTGATGAAAATTTTCCATTTGAACCTGATATTATCACTGTTGCATATGGTGTGAATGACTGGAATAAAGACAAATCCGACTGGGAAATCAATCAGGCAGCATCAACCTACCTTGAGAAATTGAAGGCAATCTTTAAGAAAGCAAAAGTTTTTGTTATCACACCAATATGGACAGATAAAGAAGACCAGAAAAAGGCAGCCGGGACTCTTCAGGATTTAAGGAAAAACATTGAGGATGCAGCGAAAAAAACTGGTTGTTATGTTATAAATGGACTTTCACTTGTGCCGAACAACAATTTTTATTTTGTTGATGGAATTCATCCCAATGAAACAGGTCATCTTATGTATGGTACAAACCTTGCCTGCATAATTCAGGGACAACTTAAATAAAATTATCTGGAGAAAACGATGAGGGAGATAAAATTATTGAAATATGGCTGGAAGTTTAAAAAGGAAGATATTCCTGACGCAGTAAAATTAAATTTTGATGATTCTAATTGGGAATCAGTGAGAATTCCTCATGACTGGGCTATCAAGGGGCCTTTCAGTCCAGAAAACGATGTGCATACCATTACTGTCGTGGATAAGACAGGAAAAAAACAGGTAGATTTCACCGGTGAGACAGGTGGGCTTCCTCATGTCGGAAAGGCGTGGTATCGCTTAAAATTTCATTTACCGCCTGATATCAAAACAAAAAGGGTAAGGGTTGAGTTTGATGGGGTAATGAGCCATAGCAAGGTATATTGCAATGAGACATATGTGGGTAGCTGGCCATATGGATACTCATCCTTTGCATTTGATATCACAGAATGTATAAATCCCGGTGAAAATTTATTGGCTGTGTTTGTTGACAATAAGCCAAACGCTTCACGATGGTACCCTGGAGCAGGAATTTATAGAAATGCCAGGCTTGTCATCACAAACCCTGTGTGTGTGGGACACTGGGGAACTTACATCACAACACCATTTGTAAGTGAAGAAAAGGTAACTGTGTGCGTTAAGACGACCATAGAAAATCATACTGGTCAAACAGTGGCTGTGGAACTTGAAACAGTAATTCTGGATTGCAAAGAAAATGAAAAGGCAAGAGCCCAAATTACAAAGGATATTCACGAACTGGCAGAATTTCAACAGGAATTAACGATTCATTCACCAGATTTATGGGACATTGAATTTCCCAATCTTTACATAGCGCGTTCAGTTGTAAAAATTAATAGTGAGACCGTTGATTGTTATGAAACAAGATTTGGCATACGGTCAATAGAGTTTCACCCTGAAAAAGGATTTTTTCTCAATGGAAAACAGGTAAAGTTTAAAGGAGTATGCTTACATCATGACCTTGGATTATTGGGTGCAGCAATAAACAGGGCAGCAATAAAAAGGCAATTGACACTGTTGAAGGAAATGGGATGTAATGCTATTAGAACAAGTCATAATCCTCCTGCGCCAGAACTACTTGAACTTACAGATGAAATGGGATTTCTTGTCATTGACGAGGCGTTTGATGAATGGAAAATTCCCAAACGACAAAATGGCTATCATATTATTTTTGACCAGTGGGCAGAAAAAGATTTAAAGGCGATGATACGAAGAGACAGAAATCATCCTTCGGTAATTATGTGGAGTATCGGTAATGAAATTCCAGAGCAGAAAGACCCTGTAAAAGGTCCAGAACTTGCAAGGTTTCTCCATAACATCTGCAAGGAAGAAGACCCAAGCCGACCAACAACATCTGCATTCAACATGCCTGAGGAAGCAGTGAAAAATGGACTTGCTGAAATTGTGGATGTGCCTGGTTGGAATTACCAACCAAATAATTATGGGAAACTTCATCAATTATTACCAGGAAAACCGATGTATGGAAGTGAAACCGCATCCTGTATAAGCAGTAGGGGTGAATATTATTTTCCAGTTGAAGAAGAAAGGGGAACTAAGCGGGAAACACTTCATGTAAATAGTTTTGACCAGTGTTGTCCAACATGGGCGACGATTCCTGATGTTGAATTCAGGGCACAGGATGAGCATCCATTTATCATGGGCGAGTTTGTCTGGACTGGTTTTGACTATCTTGGAGAACCAAATCCGTATTTTGAAGAATGGCCAAGTAGAAGTTCTTATTTTGGCATTATTGATATTGCAGGAATTCCGAAAGACAGGTTCTATCTTTATCAGAGCAGGTGGGCAAACAAAAAAATCCTTCATCTTGTTCCACACTGGACATTTCCTGGTTATGAAGGAAAATCAATTTTCGTACAATGTTATTCAAGTTGGAATACTGTTGAACTTTTTGTTAATGGCGTATCTCAGGGAATTCGCGAAAAATCTCCTATCGCATTGATAGACAGGTATCGTCTTGTCTGGAACAATGTTGTTTACCAGCCAGGGCAATTGAAAGCAGTTGCCTATGATAGGGATGGAAATGTTGCAAAGGAAACATTTGTCTTTACAGCAGGAAAACCAATCGCAATAAGATTGATTCCTGATAGAAGTCGAATTATGCCAGATGGTGACGACATGGTATTTGTTTGTGCTGAAATCATTGATGAAAAAGGGAACTTATGTCCAAATGCTGACAATGTCATTACCTTCAGTGTGGAAGGACCTGGTGAAATTGTTGGTACAGACAATGGAGACCCAACATCAACACAACCGTTTCCCTCCCCTCTCAGAAAGGCGTTTCACGGAAGATGCATTGTCTGTATTCGTTCTATGGAAAAATGCGGCATAATTAAAATTATTGCTGAATCTGAAGGATTGCAAAAACAGCAACTTGACATTGTTGCAGGTTAAGGGATTTGCAGAATCAGTTTTTGCATTTCACTGTTACAAGTTGAACAGAATATGCAGGAATAATTGCTTTGTTTCCGGAAACATCCCGTTTTTTTACGGATTCAGAAGCATTGCTTATTTCCTCAATGGATAATCCTGTAACCTGTTGATTTCCAGCAGAGGATATTGTCCATGATATCTGTTTATTTGAAGGATTGGAAATCAGCAGCAAAGTATTACCAGCATGATTTCTACCTGCAAGCATTCGAAGAGGAGAATTATTGACATCTATGTTCAGCACTTTCAGCCGGTTTGAGCAGTCAGCCATGCGCGACCAGAAGGAAAAGGCATATGCAGGTCTTTTTGGAGTGCCATCGGAGCGGAACAGGCCATAGAAAAATGGCTGGTCCATTGCAAGGTCTGTGCCACGATAGAAGAAAGCTGCTTCCACATGTTCATCCTGCAGGTTAATCCATGCAGCAGTAAGGATTGAAGCACCTTCACCACCCATCCTCAATTCTGGAACCGTAATACCAGAGGGTATCTGGCGTTCGTCTGTACTGTATTCAGTCAGATGACTTTCGGTTGTTCTAAATCCGTGCATGTCGAGTTTGTTTCGGTAAAAACGCGCAACACTGGCAAAAACATCGGGGTTGTTTGAATAGAGATGCCAGGAAAGAAAATCAAGAGGGGTATGGTGTTTTTCAAGATAGTCAAGAAAAGATTCCACCACCAATGTTCCTTTTGGCAATAGCACACATGCTGCAGTGAAACCCGGTCCACCGATGCGTAAATCAGGAAATTCTGATTTCAGCGCCCGCGCGGTTTCATCGAATAGAACATAAAATTCATGAGGAGACGAGTCCCAGAATTTTCTGTGGTCTGGTTCGTTCCAGATTTCAACATATCTCAGCCTTGAACCAGCCATTTTCCGATAATGGCGCACCACTTCCACAGCAGCATGAACCCAATTCTGTCTGTTTACAGGAGCGCGTTTCTTTATAGGCGAAAATTTCGAACCGATGCTCCAGGAATCTCCAATACGCAAATAGGGTTCAAATCCGCCATCCAGGATTGCCTGAAAGAACCTGTCACTGGACTCGAAATTATACGAAGACGCTTTTGACGGGTCAGCATTCTGGTCAGGGTAAAGAACAGACATGTCAAGATATCCATAAAAATCATGGATTCTGACCGCTTTTACACCAATGCTCCTGTACCACTTTGTAGCATCAAAAACTTTACCGTCCTTTGTTTCTATAAGGGGTCCCGCGTTTACACCAAGAAGCGGCTTGATGATACCTGTCGGTTCCCCAATCGCAAATGTAAAGTCCGCTGCACTGGCAAGGGATGAAAACATAAACAAAAGGGATAGAATAGTGGCTATATTGAATACAGATTTTTCTATGCCAGAATATTTTCTCATAGGATATCTCCTGCGTTAGCCGCTGAAATTTTCAATTTGAGTTTATCATTTCATATTTTTCTGTCAAAGTGTTTATCGTTTCAATCATACCATATAAATTAAATGGCGAAAACGCCTGCCCTTGTATTATTCAAAATTTTGATAAGCCAATTTTTTTGGTTATAATGAAATATAGGAACTAACAGTGCCATAAAAAATCTGATTTGAATGAAGAAAACACAGAAGATACAGATTGATAAAAATTACCCGCCTATCCTTGCTTGGGTTTACCAGGGAGATAAAGTGGAGACAAAATTAAAAAAAATTTCATGGGCTTTTTTTTCTATATTGCTTTTGATTTTTTCCTCTAATGCTTTCTGTGGTACTCCTGGAACTATCAAATGGAGTCAGAAATATGAAAGTGCCAATATACCTTCTGTTGCCATAGGGAAAGACGGAACAGTTTATGCAACAGGTGGAACACGGCTCAAGGCAATCAATCCTGCAAATGGTGTAATAATCTGGAATTTTGCTCCAGGAACAACATTTCCTTCATCGCCTGTGATTCTGATAGATGGAAGTATCTGTGTTGGGGGTTCAAATGGAACACTGTATGTTGTCAATAAAAATGGCACTTTGAGATGGTCAAAGGGTTTTGGTTCTTCTATTAATTATGAAGTCGCCACAAATACCGATGGAACAATTTTTCTTGCTCATGGAAATAAACTGTACTGTATCTCTATGGATGGGGAAATCATCTGGACATACACTGCAACCGATAATTTCAACAGTCCACCTGTGATTGGTATAGATGGTAGTTTATATCTTTCAGCAGCAGTACCAAGGACCCTGTATGCAATAAATCCTGACGGAACATTGAAGTGGAAAAAACAGTTTCCCTGGGCAGCAGGAAATGATTATGATGATCCTGCTTTACTTGGTATACCTGCTGTTGACTTAAATGGTTTAATTTTTGTTGGTGATTCTCGTGGTTACCTGAGAGGAATTGCACCTGAGACAGGAACTTTGAAGTACGAATACGGTGGAATGGACCGAGCTTCAATGACATATCAGCCTATCACCACGACAAACGGTTATGTATTCATTGGTTGCAGCAATACACTCATCTACAAATTTCCAGGAGGAATAACGTTTTTACCGCAGGGTGCAGTGATGTCAACTCCTGCTATAGGTGCTGATGGAAAATTGTATTTTGGAGTTGCCTATCAGGTAAACTACCATCAGTATTATTTTTATGCGGTTTCTTCAAGTAATATGGGAGAAGTATGGAAATGCTATATCGGGCATCAAATGTTATCTTCTCCTGCAATTGGAAAGGATGGAATTGCTTATGTGGGTACTCAGGATGGATATATTTATGCAATCTATATTGAAAACACTGAATATCAAAAAAACAGTCCATATCCTAAATACAGGCACGATAATTACAATTCTGGCAATAGTATGTACAACACATATATTAAATGTCAACCAGCGGTGTACAATTATGGAAATGTTAATCTTGGAGCAAAATCCTATAAAACATTTGCACTTACCAATATTTCAAATACTTCTTATACTGTGGGAAATATTTCAATTTCAGGAGAAAACCATCTTGAAGGTGAATTTTTTATTACTGACGATTGTTCAGGTGAAAGTATACTTGCGGGTCAGACCCTTTATTTTACAGTGTGTTTCAGACCACTGTTGAATGGAAAAAGGAGCGCTGCTGTCAGGATACCATTTGGAGATAAGGTTACAGTGATTGGTCTGTTTGGCAATGGTGGTGGTGATGGGCAATCAGCCCTTGTTGCTATTGTTTATGATGGTTCAAATGGAAATCTTGTTGAAGAAGCAGAAGTAAAAGTTGCAGGTCAAACAGGTATGACTGACGCTGAAGGGAAATGCGTATTTTCGCCTCTTGATGCTGGCGGGTATGAAATAGAAGTAAATAAAGATGGTTATTCACCTCAAACAAAGTCAGTTGAAATACTTGCTTCAAGCAATGTTTACAAAAATATTGTTATCTATCCTTCTGACTTTACAGAACCAAAAATAACAGATGTTTCCAGTAAATACGAGGGAACCGTTTTTTATATTGATGGTGTTAATTTCAATGTTGAGTTTACAGTCAATATTGACTGGGCTGGTCATACTCCCGGTAGAGTGAAGTTTATTACGCCAAAGCAAACCATAGAAGAGCCGACCAATGCTTCTGTTGTGAAAAGAACATTCAATATGGGTGCTGACTTTGGGGTTGGTGGTACATTAAAGGTTCAGGCAATCACAGAAAGTGGAGCAATTTCTGAAGAAAAAGAAGCCAATTTCGTTGTAATCAAGCCGTTACCATTTTTCCCGCTTGCGGTTCTGGATATGGGTTCATATTTTTCCTATGAATCAAAGTTCGGGATAAACTGGAATTTATTCAATGAGGGTGTAAATGGTTCAAGCATTCCTTCTGATATTCCACTTTTTGGCGGAAATCCTGTCTGGTTGAAGTTTATTCCAACAGTGTCAGCAGAAGTCACCAGCGATGGAGCCGCAGAAATTGGGCTTGAATTTGAGGGTATGCAAAAAGAACAAAAAATAGAATCAGGTAACCTTGCTGGTTTTTCTTTCAGTCTGTATCCAATGGTTGATATTGAGGGGCAATACTATCCTTCACTCAGTGATTGGGACTGGGGTGGTTATGCGGGTATTCACGGAAAGGCAGAATTCAAAAAAAGCTGGCCATTTGTTGTGATGGCAGGGCCTGTACCAGTACCGATGTATGCAAAAGCAAGTTTTTCTTTGGAAGCAGAAGCATTGCTCGGTGTTACCTCAATTGACCCTCTGGGGTTGAATGGAAAGATTTCTATTGAACCATATGTGCGCGGTTCCCTTGGAGCAGGTGTTGATGAGATGCTGGCTGTTGAAGGATGGATCGGCGGTGGGTTGACAATGGGTTTGCAGTTTCCAGAAGAACCCACACTTGAAGAACTTTCAATTTTTTTAAATGGTGGTTTTACGATATATGCGTTTTTGTTTACATGGGAAAACGAACTATTGCACTGGGAATGGTCTCTTATTGAGAAAAAACTGGTTTCAAGTAAGGTACCGGTTCTTGACATTGATCATCCTTCTGTTGCGCCTCGTGACTATTTGCAGAAAAATAATTATGGAATGTTTGCTGGTGGAAAAATACTTACTAAATCTTCTGATGCCAGGACGCAATATTACACATTGCAGGAAAATGTGTTTCCTCATTCAGAACCAGCAATTTCTTCTTCCGGACAATATCTTTATGCCGTCTGGCTTTATGATGACCCGCAGAGAAGTTCGTTAAATCGCACAAAACTTGTTTTTTCTTCTTTTGATGGAACAACGTGGTCTGAACCAGTGGCAGTTTCTGACGATGGAACTGCTGACTTCCATCCAGATATCATTGTTTTTGATGATGGATATGCAGC
Organism: bacterium; assembly: GCA_035392545.1. GTDB lineage: Bacteria > Ratteibacteria > UBA8468 > B48-G9 > DTJG01 > DTJG01. The sequence continues at coordinate 26,712 of DAONMJ010000006.1, read as the reverse complement.
AGTTGTCTGGGAAAATGCGAAAACACAATTGCCAGATGATACAACCTTTGAACAGATGACACAAAATCTTGAAATCTGCGTGTCGTTCTATAATCCTGAAACGAAAACATGGACGCCCCAGTATTCCCTGACAGACAATAATTACCTTGATAGAAGCCCCAAAATTAAAGGGCCTGATAAAAATACTCTTATGGTGATATGGGTTTCAAATCCCGACAATCATATTACAGGTAACACTCAAAATCCAAATGTTATTTATTCAACAGTGTGGGATGGCACAAATTGGGCTGTACCTGTGACTGTGGTTGATGCTTCAAATTACCCTGATTTTAAAAAACCACTTCTTGGTTATGATTTTGGCTTTAGAAAAGTGAGAGATGATTGGACTGCTGGATTGGTTTATTTCTGTTTTGACATGGATGAAGATTTATCAACAATCAATGATAGAGAAATTTTTGCAAATGAATGGGATTCATTGAATCTAAAAGGATGGAGGGCCAATCCATGGAACAGGACAAACGATAATCTTCCTGATGGGAACGTAAGAGTTTTCACTATTGGAAATCAATTTGAGATTTACTTCCTAAAAGGTAATCATATTTGCAAAACATCGTATTTTCTCAGTGATAATGCATACGAACCTGTTGTTTTTTACACCTTTGAAGGTGACTATTCAAGCAATATTTCAGATTATAAAATAGCAAGACACCCTGATGGTAGAGTAGCAATTGTATGGACTGAACCAGAACAGTTCAGTTCTGACCTGTTCGCTGTATTTTATGACCCTGTAGCGAAATTATGTGGCAAACCACAGAGATTGACTGATGACAGTGAAACAGAACATTCGCCTGTTGTTGCGTTTTATGATCATGACACCCTCATCAGTATTTATGACAGGGTGTATCTTGATGTTTTTGAAGAAAAAATGTGTTTATCCTCAGGGAAAAATGTGAGATTGCCCATTGTGAAATCAATTTCAACTGACCTGGCATTTTTTATACACACCATTACAGAAGATGTGTCTTTTGAAACAGGTAGTTTTGTCATTACTCCACGCAATCCCCAGATTGGAAGTACGGCAGAAATTTACATTACAATAGAAAACACTGGAAATACTGTGCTTTCGAACATTCCTGTCTATTTTTATGCAGACGACCCTGACAATGGCGGCACGCTTATAGGAAATACCATTATTACTTCAAATCTTGTTCCTGGTGAAACGACTATAGTATCTGTTGAATGGGAAGTTCCTGCTGTATCGAAGCCAGTAACCATTTATGCAGTTATTGATCCTGAAGACACTCTCTCAGGAGAAATTTCTTCAAACAATACCACATCCATTGATTGTATTTTCCCTGATATAGGATCAGCGAATTTGACAGGTTGTTTTATTACCGAAGATTTACTTTTTGTTACAGGGACATTACAAAATATTGGTTCATTGCCTTCTGGTCAGTTTGTGGTTGAAGTGCACAGGGATTCTCCTGACGGTGAGTTAATCTATCAGGACAATATCAATCAGCTTCTGCCAAATGAAATAAGGCAGATCAATTTTCTCTTTAATGTAACAGACCCCAAAAATCTTTACTTATATCTTATCGCAGACCCACAGAACGCAGTCAGGGAATATGACGAAACCAATAACATGTATGTTTATAAATTAAATCCTTCGCTTCTTATGGGTGATATTAATGATGATGGAGAAGTGGATATTTCAGATGTGATACTGTGTTTGAGAATGGCAATAGGATTGCCAGTAGTTATCAACAGCCAGCAGTATAACCCTCCGTATTCAGACCGATTGAAAAAATTGGCAGACATGAATTCAGAACAAACAATCGATATTTCTGATGTTATTCTGATACTTCGCAAAGCCATAGGTCTGGACTAATTACAGGTATTGACATATTTCCTGATAATCAGGGATACTCATTGGACCCTGATGGGTGCATTTCAATGATGCTGTAATACTTGCGATGTGTCCACACCTGTCAATGTTTTTACCCTGACAGAAACACGCGATAAATGCACCAGCGTATGTGTCGCCTGCACCAGTTGGGTCAACCAGTTTGATTTTCAATGCAGGTATTTTTATCAATCCGCTGTCAGTATAAATGTCAGAACCCTTTTCACCTTTTTTAACCACAACAATTTCTGTGCCCTTTGCAATAAGTTTTTTTGCAGCCATGTCAATTTTTTGATTCCCGAATAAAATTTTCATTTCTTCTTCAGTGGTAAAAAGAATTTTTGCATGCTTCAGGAAGAGATTGATTTTTTTAATGTTCTGGCTGAATGAAGCCATTTCCTTTCTGATATTCGGGTCAAAACTAACAGTTAGATTGTTTTTTACTGCGATTTCAAGCCCTTTTTTACATGCCTGGAAACTTGTATCGCTGATAAAAAGGGAACTACCTGTGATATGAAATACCCTTGCTTTTGAAAAGTAATCTTTTTTCACGTCAGATGGTTCAATCAATCCTGCTGCACCTGAATGAAAAATAAATTGTCGGCTTCCATCAGCAAGATATCTTACAAAGGCAACGCCTGTTGTTTGAGATGACCTTCTTATACAGGATGTATCAACCCCATCTTTTTTTAATCTATTGATCACAAGTTTTCCAAAATCATCATTTCCCACTACACCTATGATTCCTGCTTTCCCTTTTTTACGAGATACACGGCTGACAGCAGAAATAAAAATTGCAGGCGCTCCACTTGGATATGGACCCATAAAAATTCCGGGTTCATCAAACGCAGTAGTATCTTTTCTCATAATTTCAACAAGAATTTCTCCTACTGTAATGACCTCTGGTGTCATCTTTCACCTCCGCCAAAAAAGTTAACGTGATATTTTTTTGAATACAGAATCAGGCACAAAGGCAAAAGCAAAAGATAAGAAGAAGTGCCTGCGAAGAAAGTAGAACTGAAACCGCTTGCCTTTGCTAATATCATTGCGATAATAGAGCCACAAACTGACATCAGTCCATTAATCGTCCATAACCATGGGATAATGTCCTGCTTTCTGGATTGCGTGATAATCCTGATTCCAGAAGGAAAGGGTATCCCCATCAGAAATCCCACTGGAAAAATTAAAAGCAGGCATATCAATGTTCTGATAACTCGCGAGAGTTGAATGTATGCATCAAGCACATTCTGAAGAAAAATAAGATAAAAAAGACCGACAGCACCAATAAGAGCAGTTGTTATCATTAATTTTTTCAAAATGTCCTGTTTCCAGAACTGGCTGACATAACTACCTGTTCCGCTTGCAGCAAGAAGTCCAAAGAGAACAATACTCACTGCAAATGTGGGATGTCCCAGAAAAAGGATAAACTTCTGAATCAATGCTATTTCAACAAGCATATATGCAAGACCAATAATAGCAAAATAGAGTACAAATACACCTGTTGTGAAATTCTTGTTACGAATCTCTTCAATATTTCTCAAAACAACATTCAGCATGCATACAATGGAAACAGCGACAATAATAAGCAAAAGGATTTTAAACTGCTGTGACACTCCAACACTTAAGTCAAGAAAAAATGGGCTATCATCAGAAACAGGTTTCAGATTTACTGGCTGGTCAAGCATTGAATTAATAGTACTGACAAATGTTTCCACATCAACAAAATCTCCAAATTTATCAAAAGGACTTTTTGCAACCATACCAGGAACAAAGACAGGAATCAGCCCGATGTTTTCAGCAAGATTTTTGATTTTTATCAGTCGCTGGCTGGAAAAATTTTGCTTGCCAGCAATAAGGACATACCGATACGGCGTTGCCTCAAACATTTCTTCAGGGCACATAAAAACCATCAGGCGCTTAAGAGCAGAAGGATCGTGGACTTTATTAAATATCTGGAGAAATGTGGCAAAGCCACGAAGTAGTAACAGTTCATTCTGGGTAACAAATACAATCATTCCGTCTTCTTCAAGTTTTTCAAGATAATCTGTGAATGCCTCTTTTGTGTGAATGTATCCCTCTGTGAGAACTCCGCCTGTATGTTGTCCTGTTGCGCTCTGGGTCAGAGCCAGGTAAATCACATTGTATTTTTCTTCTGTTCTTTTCACAAAACTTCTTCCATCATCAAGATACACCCTGACACCAGGATATTGATAAAGATTTCCATTGAATTGCGCAAACCTTTCCATGATTGAAAACATCGAAGGATTAACCTCAACTCCAGTAATATTCTTACTACCTGCAAGTATTGAAACAAGAATGTCAATACCACCGCCAGGACCAATGGATAAAACCCTGGGGTTTTTCAAATCCGCAAACGGAAGATAAAATACAGTATTTTTCAAAGCACTGATAATAGAAGATACATTGCCATCAAAAAAATGCATTGTTGTTGGTACATCACCATCAGTGTAAATATATTTGATATCCTGTAATTGATGAAATTCCACAACATCTGTTCTCGCAAAGGCATTCCATTCAGTATGAACAATTGAGCCATTTGATTGTTCAATGGCAGTAAAAAGGGGTTTTATAATTTGATTGTTTTGTGCAGATACATAGGGAATGTCAAAAAATTTTCCTCTGTGATTTGCAACGATAAGGAATAGAATTAAACAAAGAGTAAAAATTGACACAAGGTTTTTTCTTCTTGACATTGAGCCAGCACCTGCAATGATTGCTGCAACAATACATATTGCGCTTGCTATAAAACAACTATTAATCCCACCAAGATTCAGTATCCACAATACCAGCAAACATCCTGTTCCAGCACCAACAAGGTCAGCAAAATAAATGTTGCCACTTGAAGAACCATAGTGTTGAAAAACGTATGAAAAAAAACAACCTGCAAGTAAAAACGGAAGAAACGGGATAAAAGAAATGACAGTATAACCAGTAAGAAAATCTTTGGCAGGGCTTTTGAAAAGAAGGATGATACATACTGGCATCAAAATTCCAGTAAGTATGGAGAGAGTAAAAATTGTGTTTCCTGGTTTGGCATGTGACTTCAATTTTTTTTGAACAAATGCCCACAGTATTCCACCGCAACCAAGTCCGCACATGCTCATAGATACGATAAGAAAAACAAAGTGATATCTTAAAAGGACAGAAAACACGCGCATCAACGATATTTCAAATATCAAAGCAGAAAGGGACACGAGAAAAACAATGAAAAGGATTTTTCTTGACATTGGTTATGGTTCTATCGGTCTTACGCCAGCAAGTTTATGATCTGTGCCCACAGTATAAAGCCGTTTCAAGTGTTCGTCAGTATTTTCCCATGCATACACAACCTGTCCCACAACAAGCGGGCAATCCCCTGGTTTTGTAATTTCAACAAGTTTACACTCAAAGTTAGCGACTGCATCCACAAGTACCGGCGCATTGACGATTTTTGCTTCCTGAATTTCCAACCCAGATTCCTGGATCTTGTCTCTTTTATATCCATGTACACTTCCGACAAAAAGGGTTTCTTTTGCCATTTTTTCTGAAGGAAAACTTACCACAAACTGTTTTGTCCCAAGAATGTTTTGATAGGTGCATGCCTCTTCATCTATACCTAACACAAACATAACAGGGTCACTGGATACAATTGCTGTCCAACCCACAGCCATCACATTGTTTTTCCCTTCTTTATTTCTGGTTGTGACAAGTACCACCTGTTCTGGATATTTTCTCAGTAGCGCCTTTTCAATATCTGTTTCTTTCTGCATATTCCCTCCCGAATTTTTAAAGATAATATCACCTTTATTATCTTAACACAGATTTTATTGTTTTTACTATCTCAGGACGGATGCTGAAGGATAAAGAATTTCGATGATACCTGCTGGTTTGAATCCAGGGATTGAGAGATTTTTTGATATATTTCAGGATTGAAAACAACCTTTGTGGTAAAAGGTTCAAACAATCTTCCATCAAGAGAAATATTTATTGAAATTTCAAAATCTGGCTTGAATATTCCCTGGTCCATAGTGAAATTTTCAGGTACAATTACCTCAAATTGAACCTTATCTCCAGTGAGAGGGATTTCCTGTTTTTCAAGTTTCCATGGGCTACCTTTGACTTGCCCAACAACAAGCTTTATCCCTTCAGGCAACAGTTCCTTTTTTAGTGACCCACGTGGAAGTTTATTAAGGTCAAGCGAAAGAATAAGTTTTTTCCCTGGTTGTGGTATTGAAACTGTAGTTACTACAAGATTGTAATTTCCAAGACCAAGTAATTCATAGTAAATGTTAGAAACTTTCTTGAAAAGTTCAAAATCAACTGCCTTATCCATTACTTCCTTTTGATATGAACCATTTTGCTTTTTCAAAACCATTCTGTCAAGGATATTTCCATCTGCATCCTTGCAGAGCATTTCAAGATTCTTGTCATCTATTCTGAAAACAAGAAATTGTTTTCGGGATGAACCGGCAGCATTAAATGGACTTGGTATTGGTTGTCCTGCAGGACCCGGGCCACTATTTATGATGTGAATAATAGGTTTTACACCCTCGTTCCCGAGAGGAACCGTTCTTAAATAACATGCAACATGTCCTGCAAGAACAATATCAGCGCCGTATTTTTCAAGAACTGGCAGGAAATCCTGCTGGCCAAAGGGTCTATCTCCTGTTTTTGCTGATACCATTGGAACATGAAGTCCAACAATTTTCCAGGTTGCCTTACTCTGGGACAGTACTTGTTCAAGCCAGTTTAACTGTTGCTGCCTGGATTTACTTCCTGGACCACCTGCCCAGTATGAATCAATGACAATAATCTGCGTGTTTCCATATGTAACGTCGTAATAATTTTTTCCCTGTTTCATTCCAAAAAGCAAGCGAAAAAAAGGACCTCCATCATGGTTTCCAATTGCCGGATAAAATGCTGCCATTTTGAAATACTGATAGCCCGGATCAAACAGTTCTGCCTTCCATCTGGACCAGGAACTGCCTTTATCAGTCAGGTCTCCTGTGTGAAGAATAAAATCAGGATTTTCTTTACTGATCAGTTCTGCCATTTTCATGTGAACATCCATATTAAGCTGGGTGTCTGTAATCACGCAGAAGATGACATTTTTATTTGTTTCAGATGGTGTTTTGAAGGAGCCCTCTGTTTTTTCCTTTTCGCAAATCACTTCATACCTGTAGAGTACTCCAGGTTTAAGATTGGTGACTTTTACACAGAAAAGAAAACATTCTGTTGTGCGAATTGGCGATACTTCTGGGTTAAGTTCAATTGTCTGGTCCTGACTTTTCAGGATAAATTTTGCCTTTTCATCAGTTAACTGTGATATCCAGTATATTTCTGCTGAATCAGGAGATACTCTTGTGACATATGGCCTTATGTAAAATGGTTTTGGACCTTCAAGCAGATTCTTGCATTCAATAAGATAATTGTTTGCTTCGTCTTTCTGTTCTTTTGTTGCACCCTTCAGGTCAATGACCTTTTGATACTCTTTTATTGCTTCTTTGTAGTTTTTCTGCTTCTGAAGTTTGCCAGCAATGTTCAATAATGCAGTTGCTCTATTAATTGCAGGGATATTTTCGTTTTCTACAATCTTTTTGAAAGTTTCAAAGGCAAGGGCATCTTGATTGAGGTTATTATATGACCATGCTTTGTAGAGAAGTGCTTCACCAAGTATTTCTGGCGGAAAATTTCTCAATTGTTCAATTCTTGTGAATTCTTCAATTGCCTGTTGAAATTTTCTCTGTAGTTTCAGAATATACCCCATCCTTAAATAAGAGCGGGCTTTTAATACGTCATCTGCTTCTTCCACCAGGGTTGCTTTTCTATAGGCATCTATTGCCTCATCAAATTTTCCACCTTCTCTTTCAAAAGTGTATCCAATTTTGTAAAGGACTTCTGCCATTTCTTTGCCCTTCAATTCTTGAAGTACAGATTGGTATTCTTTTCTTGCTTCCTGCCATTTTTCTGCTTTGAAAAGTGTATCAGCCTGTTTTAAATCGGCACAAAAAGCAAGTGTACAGATAATGCAAATTATAATTGCAATTGATTTTTTCATTTTTATCCCCAGCAACCAGAAAAGACAACTGTTTGTGGAAAAAGAACTGTTCCAAGAAGGTATGTTTCTGTATCCTGACTTTGACGATAAGTGTAATGCAGTTGTTGATAGGAAATTAATCCCAGAATAAGTTGGAGAAAATGTAACTGGGAAAACTCAAAATGGATGTCGTAACTATGATTTTCTACTATTTTCATTTTATTTCCAATGATTTTGAGATATATTGAACCCTTATTGCTTACTGTGAGTTTAATTGTTTTTTCTGTTTCAATGCCAGCCATTTGTAATCTGTGTTGAAATTCAGGGATCAGTTTTTCAACGAGAGAATTAAAATTGATAACCTGCAACATGTTTGAAGACCTGCCGCCATATGTTTCAACCAGATTGAAAAAGATTTCTGTGTTTGAAAGAGTTTCCACAATTTCTGGGCTGAATGGTATTCTGCACGTGATACGGTTGATGTTACTTCTGAAAGCCTCGTTGTGGATATAAGTCACCAGGTGTTTGAATGCTTCCTGGCAATCCCTGTCATAGACAAGCATATCAATCTCAATTTTTGCTTCAAAGTTAGAATGTTCTTTGTCTGATGTTCTATAACCAATGACCCCTCTAATCTTATTATTTTCTCTGTATAACAAAATTTTTCCTTCATCATATTTTCCGAAATATTCAGGCTGACCGGTTGTTTCAAGATTATGAGTTGAGATGAATGTTTCAAGTTCTTTTTTATCCTTTTCTGCATTAAAAATTTGGATTTGCCCGGGAAGTTGTTCATGATGGGTTTGATTTGTTATGATTCCAGTATCTGGACTCACGAAAATTTCTATGTATCTTCTTGGAAATCTGATATAGCCAAATCTTGAATAAAACCTTACTCTCCCACCAAGTCGGGAAATATCGAAATCATTTCCATTCATCCAGGAAACAGCACTTTGCATCATCAGTGTACCGTGATTTTTCCCCTGATACTCAGGAAGAATACTGACATAACCCACTTCTCCCTTAACAATTTTTGCTTTTCCAATTCTTAAAATATCTCTAGCGATTCTTAAACAACCGATTATCTGGTTATCGTATTGATAGACATGCCAGTTTGATAAATTCATTTGTTGAACAGTTTTCATTTTTTCCGCATTATAATTAAATGCTTCTTTCACTATCCGCATGATAGCATCTCTATCTTTTTCAGTTGCCTGTCTGAGCATTGTCCCTCCAGAATACTGGTTCATGTACATAAAAATTGCCTATCACCCTTTTGATGGTGTAATGTTCTTTTATTGCTTTTAACATGTTCTTGGTAAATGCAACGCAATCTTGTTCAAAACTTCCAGCATTCATTACAATTAGATTGAATTGCTTTTCTTTTATCATGTCAAGAATGAAAGTTTCATCCCATCTTCTGTGTTTTGCAAGTTGAGAAAACTGATATGGTTCAATGTAAACATTTCTCTGACATAGTACCAGCCATCCGATGTCTTCTGAAAGTATGGGGTCTGAACATGATAATATTTCACCAGTGATTAAGTCGCCTGCTTCCTTCAAAATTTTATCAGGTTCTGTGCTTAATGACGCAGGAATTTCCTGTCCATAGGTTTTTGTAAATACTGGCGCTGGTTTGAATGGCAAAAAAAGAAATAGTTGTACAATACATACAGGCAAAGCAATGTGTTTCAATGATGTGTCAATGGTTGTAAGTAAAATACCTGTCGCAATAGATGAAAGTGCTATGATTTCAAGGAAATAGTTGGCTTCAGCGCCAATTTTCGCTGAAAACACGATGGCAATCGGAGACAGTACACAGTACCAGTAAAAGGGATTTTTTTTATCTTTATATGTGAAAACAAATACAAACAACAAAACAAACAAAATGACATGTTTTGATGCGACCACTGAGAAAAGGGTGAAAAAGTGAATGACACTTAATGGTAGCATGTTCAATACAACAAGATGGTTGAACATGGATTTGTTTCTGAGAAAGAGAATTAAAAAGGACAGCAGAAGACATCCGATAAATGACATTATGAAATAACTTTTCCTGACAGTTTTGTTATAAAGCATTGAAATGAAAATACTGATGGCAGGCAGAACAAACACTGGTTTTGTTAAGATGGCTGCTGCACACAGAATTCCTGATAAAGTACCTGGAGAATCTTTTTTCCTTATTGCCAGGTAAATGCCTGATAATCCAAGACACAATGCCATCATATCAACGGTTTCAATACTGCCATAGTTTATTGCGACAGGGTTGCAGAAAAACATTCCTGCAGCAAAAAAACCTGCAATGCTTGAACCATATCTTCTGGCAATCAAAAAAATCAAAAAACAGGATAATATCAGACATAGGAAACTGATCAATCTTCCTGCAAGAAACACCAAATGTTCTGGTATCAGCCGGTCTAAAAACCCAGTAAGAACAATGTAGAGTGGGGTATAGGGATTATGCACATATGGTGGAAATTGTTGAATTTCTGGATACAGTGGTTGTTTATTAACAAAGGAATTTACCCAGTATTGAACAACTCCTTCTCTGTAATCAATCGGATATGAAAATCTGATACAACTGATGTGATGTTTTAATCCAGATATGATGATTACAGTAAAAAGCAACACTACCAGAAAACCAGCAAATCCAATTTTTGTTTTCATCATCGTTTTTCAAGTATCACTGTTACGCTTTCAACAAAACCAGATATTTCTGCTGCATGAATTCCTGATTTTAGAAAAATCATATCTCTGTCAGATACAGGTTTTCCATCAATCAAAAGATGTTCACCTTTTAAGTTTATTCTGTACCAGCCAGACACATTGATTTCAAAATCTGCCTTTCCATCAATAAACTGAGCCCTGTCAATGATTACCCCTGGCATGTAAATATCATGAAATCCTGTGGGACAATAATGTGTTTGAATAAAACTTTGAATGTCATCTGGCATCTGTTTTACCCTGTAATCATAGATGACCAATGGGAAATTATTGGCTTTTATTGCCTGAATTGTCTGGTTTGCGTACTGCTGAAGATCCAGCATTTCAAGAATTTCATGATGGATAAAAGCAAAATATCCTGTATGCATTCTGTAAAATAATAAGCATCTTCCATCAAAAAATGTACCTCCAGGAGAAATTTCATCTGCCTTTTGCATTGTGGCAAGGTCTGTAGAATTTTTTTTCCCTGCTTCCTGCACAATGACTGGTATTGCACCTGACATTGCGCATACAACGATTATTACTCCAGCAATGCCTTTCAATTTCTGAGATGGGAAAATTTTCAAAAAATGAAAGAAAAACCAGCCACTCCCAATTGATAAGACAACAAAAAAAGGTAAAAATACCTGCCTGTAAGGGACAGGAACAATCATAATTGCAAGTAAACAACCAAGCATTATTGCAAACAAAGAAGTTGCTTTTTTTCTATTCCCTGAAATAAAAAAATCCCCAATAATGCCAGCAATACCGCAGGCAATCAAAAACCCTGCTGTCTGAAATGCCTGATAAAAATATCCTGCTGGTGAAAATCTATATTTCCATTTTACGTTCATCAAAACAGTTGAATTAAAGAACTCAGGCAGGATTCCTTTGAATACAAGGTACAGAAAAAGTACAAAAAACATTAACAATGAACCTGTGATGAAATAACCGGTTTTTTTCTTTCCATGCATAATGAAGCATGCAACAAGAATTCCAGCATACACAAAAAAGTATTTTTGAGAAAGACACGTCATCATAGCAGAGAGAATACCCGCAAAAAATGAATTGTGATCAAAATGTTCAGAAAAAATAGATACCATTACAATGGCAAAAACAAGTATTGCGATACTTTCTGGCCTTGCTTCTGTCATTTTAATCAAAAACATCGGAACACATGCAAGAAGGGTTAAAGAAATGATTGCTGTAGCACTGTCATAAGTTTTTTTCAGGTATTTTCCAATGAGAACAAAAACGCCTGCACTTGCAATAACACTGGCAATTCTGAATAGGAAAATTGTCCACCGTCCAGTATCAAAAGCAAAAAGCCCTGAAAATAAAATGTGGTATAAAGGAATATGGTGCTCAAAAAAGTCCCTGTAAGGAACAAATCCTTTCCAGATTAAGAATGCGTTGTGGCAGTGCTGGAATTCATCATCATCAAAACCATGGAACAAAACGAAATAAAGCCATAACAGCCCCAAAGAAATAAATAAAAGTGCTGTGAGATGTTTTTTCACTTTTCAAATCTGACTGTTAGTTCAGTTGCTTTTCCTGATACAATTTCAATCTCGTGAGAAATATCTTTAAAGCCATCTGCTTTGAAGCCAATCTGGTATTTACCTTCTTCAAACGGCAGTACCAGTCCAATGTCATCATACACTGGTACTTGAATGCCCTGATACATCATTTTCAAATTCTGATATTTTTTGTCTGTGTTCACCTTCAACACACCAGGTATTTGTACTTCTTTGACATCAAAAAAGCCACTGTTTGTATAAAGCCAGTTGCCTTTTGAATCATAAAGTTCAACCCATAAACTGTATAGTCCAGGTTGCTCTGGCGTCTGAAATTCTATGTTTCCTATTTCTCCCTGCCGCGTTCCGAAAACAGAGAAGGTAAAACTTCCTGAGGCAATTTTGTTTTGTCCTTTGATAATGCACCATTTTGCAACAAGATTTTGAAATCTTTTTTCTTCAGGATTGAAATATCTCAAAGAAGCACGATAGACACCCTGTTTAATCATTGTGTCTTGCTCACAAATATATACGCGTATGTTTCCATTAAATAGATTGCAAATTGTATATCCAAGGATTTTTGGCTTTCTATTTTCATCAAGAATTCCATGGGGCAAGAATTGATTTCTTCCATGAAAATCTGATAAAGTCCATACACTGACTCCACAAATCTGGTCTGTCTGGGTTGCGCAATACTGAACGCCATATCTTACCACTTTATCCTGATAGGTTTCTGAACCGCGCGACTGGTCTCCATATCCACCTGAATATTTTCCATAATTGGCAAGTGCGCCGATTTCTGCGACCCAGATTGGTTTTCCTTCAGAAGCCCTTAATACAACTGGTAGATTGTCTCTAAGGGCATAAACACTTTGAGAATGGTACCAGCCATAGTGGAAGTTTCTTGCGATGATATCAGCAATTTTGTTTGATTCAAGGTCAGCGGTTGATGCGCAGACGATTGTGATGAATCTATCAGTATCAAGGGAGCGGACAAAATCATATGCCTTTTTATGATAAAGAGGGACATTGTACAGTTCATTTGAGAGACCCCAGAAGGCGATGCATGGATGATTTCTGAAACTTGAAACCATTTCCTCAAGTTGACATTTCAGCCAGAGATTCCATGCTTCATCTGACTGCATAAAGTTTTTGTCAACCTGCCAGGCAGGTATTTCAGTATGTACGATAATCCCAAGTTTATCGCACAATTCAAAAAACACTGGATGGAATGGATAATGACCTGTTCTTACAGTGTTGACATTGTAAACATTTTTCATCAGCATCAGGTCTTTTTTCATCATTTTTTCATTCGCCAGTGAACCATATCCTGGATATTCCTCATGATTCCCAAAACCCTGAAGCCATATCCGTTTTCCATTGAGGTACAGTTTTCCATCTTTTGCAATAAATTGTCGCAACCCAGTTTGAAACTCAACTTTTTGAGGAATTCTATATGGCAGGAGTAGATTTACAATGTAAAGATACGGATTTTCAGGAGACCAGAGTTTCGCATTTTGAACAGGAATTGAAAAACTGATGTTTTTTCTTGAATGTGCAGGAATCTGAACATAAGTTGTTCTGAAACCAGCAGTTTTTTGTTTATCTTTGAGTTGAAGTGTTACATTGCCTGAAAAATTTGTTTTTGAATTGTTCACAACATCTGCCGTGAATTTAAAGACAGTTTGATTTCCACTTATTTGGGTTGAGCTTGCGATTGACTCAAGATGAACAAATCCTCTATGAATAAGATGAACTTCCCTGTAAATTCCACCATAAGGATGCCATCCCATACCAGTGGCAGGTATTGTTTTGCCCCGTCTGTTATCAACCCTTACTACTATGGTATTTTTTTCTCCTGGCTCAATGAATTTTGTGATGTCAACCATAAAAGGTGTGTATCCTCCCCTGTGTATTCCAGCATAGTTACCATTAACCCATACATCAGTGGTATACATTGAACCAAAAAATACCATAAGCACTTCCTCTTCCCATGTTCGTGGGATTGTCACATTCCGATAGTACCATCCCACAGTTTCAGGACAGGGATATGAAACTTCACCACCTTTTTTATTCCATATTCCAGGAACATTGATTTTTTCCCAGCCAGACCTATCAAAATTTTTGTCATACCATCGTTCTTTTATTCCGATGTCAGAACCATCAAACCTGAAAAGCCAGTTTCCTGATATTTCCATGCAAGCATTATAACAAACATCTTTCAGTGGAAATTCAACTGCGAAAAGTTGATACCCAAAAGCAAGACAGAATAAGGCAACCTTGAATAATGTTGACATGTTCATCTCCTGAATTTCATTTTGAAAATCGTTAATATCGCAAGAAGACCATCCTTGAATTTTATTTTCTTTCCCTGTGCGTATGGCCTGGGATAATATGAGATACCAACCTGTGTTATTCTAAACTTATGCTTTGCTGCAAGAATGGTAAACTCAGGCTCAAACTCAAATCCATCTGAAACAATGTTCATCTGGTTGAGAACTTTTTTTGAAAATACTTTATATCCGGTTTCCATATCAGAAATTTTTGTTCCATAAAGTATGTTGCAAAGACCGGTTAAAAATCTATTGCAAATGTATCTGAAAAAAGGCATACCGTCTGGTTTGCCAGAATGAAACCTTGAACCAAATACAATGTCTGCTTCATCCTTCACAACTGGTTCAATGAGTTTATTATAATCAGAAGGGTCATACTCTAAATCAGCGTCCTGAATAATGATGATGTCTCCAGTTGCTGCCTGAAAGCCAGTTTTTAAGGCAGCGGCTTTTCCTCTGTTGTGAGTGTGCCGCAATATTACGATTTCACTGCAGTTTTTTTGGATTTCTTGCAGAATATACGGGGTATTGTCAGTAGAACCATCATCAACAATAATAATTTGTTTTTCAAAACTATCGGTGTCTGCGTTTTTTACCTGAAAAACAACATCCCTGATTGTTTGTCCCTCATTAAAAACAGGGATTACAATGGATAAAACCATGTTGATTGAATAAGAACACAATTCTTACTGGTTTTCTTCTTTTTTTTCTTCGGCTGCCTGCGCCTGAGAAATTTGACTTCTCAAGGTTTCTATTTCTTTTTCCAGTTCCTTAATTTTTGTTTCAAGTTTTTCTCTTTTTCCTTTTCTTCTCAGTGCTGTCATCCTTACGCCTATACCAATACATATCAATGTGATTGCAAGACCGATTTGTTTAACCCAGTCGTTCTCAACAATTTTTTCGGGAAAGAAAAGCAACATCAATCCCATAATCAATATTAAGATTACCCACGTAATCATAGTGCCTCCTTGTTAATGATCGTCTCCTGTATAACCAATTTTTTTCCAGATTTTTCTTGCAAAAACAAGATCATCAGGGGTTGGTTCAATGAAACCAAGGATGCTTGGTGGTATTGGATTTTTTGCTCCAGGAAATGGAGACCAGTCATCATTTTCGTACTTTTTCCTTTCACTTTCTTTTTTGAAGTCAGGGACCTCGTATGGTTTCCCATCTTCAAGCGCACTTTTCCATGCAAGAATGCCAACAGAACTCATTGCCACGCCCCGATAAACATCCAGAAATGGTTGTTTCCCTGTTCTTATTGCCTGAGCGAAATACCAGTTTACCCAGAAATCTCCACCACCATGGCCTGCACGATTTGCTAATTCGCCTTTTTCTGGCCACTCAGGAACATATGTTTTTTCAAGAACCTGATTCTTTTTTCTTGTCCATGGTTCGTGCCAGACCCTGATAAGTCCAGGACCAAAATATCCTGGACCTTTTGTAATTTCCATTGCACCTGTTTCTCCATGAATCCTGTACCAGTTGCTGTGACCTGGTAGTACCAGTCCAAAAAGTCGAAAAACTGCTCCATTGTCCATCCTGCACAATATTACAAAACCAGGGTCTGATCTTCTGGCAGTATGTTTATTTATCTGTTTTCTTGCGATTGAAAGTCCATTGACTTTAACCGGCATTTTTTCTGTAATGCACACAAGTGGTGCAAGGGCATGCGTGCAATAATATGTTGGGGGCAGCCAGTTTCGCCAGTGGTTGATACCAGGAGAGATTGAACATATTGTTTCTGGAGACATTGGATGATTATATTCCCCTTCAGCATAGGTCACTTCCCCTATTTCGCCACTTTGATACAATTTTCTCATTTCCATATTGAAAACAGTGAAAGGATAATTTTCTGCAAGCATATAAATACGATTGGTTTTCTCAACGGTTCTGCACAGTTCAACACCTTCTGCAAGCGTGCTGTTGCATGAGGTTTCACTCAGGACGTGTTTGCCTGCTTTCAATGCCTTGATTGCAAAAGGCGCATGCTGATGGAAGTAATTTGCAAGTACAACAGCATCCATATCGTGAGAGAGGAAACTGTCATAATCTGTATATGTCTTTACCTTAAGTTTTTTCTCTGCTTCTTTCAACTTTTCTTCCCACTTATCACATATTGCTACAAGTTTCATCCCGACATGTTCTGCACCAAGAGCAAAACCCATTCCTCTGCCCACACCGATGACCCCGACCTTTATTGTTCTCATAATACCTCCATCAAGAACATTTTATTTCCATTTCCGTGAATCAGGAACTTCAAGCCACATTCCATTTTGTGCTATTGATTGCTGGCTGACAAGTCCTGGAAGCGTCATATCCATCGCTTCATCTATGCCAATGGGACACTTCCTTTCTCCTGTAATTGCATTGACAAAGTCAATGATTTCAAAGTAATCTCCACCACCATGCCCGGTTTTCATTGCTATTTCTTCCTGTTTTTTCCATTCTTCGGGAAGAAATTCGTCTGCAAGTTGTTCAATATCAATCCAGGTCATATCCCTGCATTTTGAACGCAGCCATATTCTGTTTCTTTCTCCTGATGCCCTTGCAGATTCATAGCAGCCATCTGTACCCTGTAACTGGTAGTTTGTCATTGCATGGGGTCTATCAGAAAGCATATCCACCCTGATTTTTACAAGTCCTCCACTTTTCATTTTGCATAGCATAACACAGGAATCTTCATTTTCATAAAAATTACCTCGCGGGTCTTTGTAATGATGACCACTTCCAGCACAGCAGACAGATTTTACCCTGTCAGAAGACATCCACTGCAATACTGGACCTAAACTGTGGGTACCATATGTGATTCCATTGATGCCTGTTTGCCACTTTCTTCTCCATTTTGTAATTTCATTGAGTTGTTTGAGTTCATGGATGTATTCACCTTCTGCATAATAGGTTGTTCCAAACAGTCCCCTTTTTACGATTTCCCTTACAATCACATTTGTTTTTAAGTAGGTATAGTTTTCTGCCATCATATATACTGCTTTTGATTTCCTTGCCGCATGGACAAGTTCTTTACATTCCTGTATTGAGACAGCAGCAGGGACTTCACTGAGAACATGAATCCCTTTATTTAACGCAGCGATTGCCTGTGGTGCATGGAAATTCATAGGCGTTCCAATAATGACTGCCTGAATATCTGATTTTTCAAGCATTTCATCATAGTCAAGATATTTTTCTTGTGCTCCAAGAGCAATTTTTGATTCTTCAAGTTTTTCTTTATCTATATCACATACAGCATGGATTTTCAATACTCCGCTTGCTTCAATCCCAATTTTGAAAGAACGACCTCTTCCACAAGAACCTGCAATACCAACATTAATTTTTCCCATAGTTATCTCTTTTACATTGATAATCCATAATTGTGTTTATTAATTTTTGTGCCCTGAAGGGTAACAAGAATCCTGCAAAAAGGCCATTTTTCACTGTCACATCAGGCGCATTGCTTGTTGGTTGAGCAAGAATCAGTGTTCCTGAAAAATCATCTGTCTGGTAATCAACAACCTGCCATACTCCATTTCTTGAATCACCTGTGCTTTTTGCCTGTTCTGGTAGTACTGTTGAAAAAGCACAAAACAACCATTCCCAATCTTTCATGAGCACTCCTGGTGAGAAAGGACAACGGGTAAACATGAGGAAGCAGAGATATATACAACATATCTACTGTATATTGCGTCAATTTTCGGTTGCGTATCAGAATCCAACATTTTTTGCAGGGATTAAAAAAGTACCTTCATTGCTTCCCTGACACCTGCACCTAATTCCACATTATGTTTGTATTTTTTGAGCATTATTTCAATGCCTGCAATCACAGCAATTGTATCAAATTCATCCTGCCAGCCGAAGTGTGAAATTCTGATGACTTTCCCTTTGAGTTTATCCTGACCACCAGCAACAGACATACCAAATTCTTTTCTCATGTCAGAGCAAAATTTTTCACCATCAATGCTTTGTGGCAAAAGAATTGCTGTAACTGCATCAGATGGCGATTTTGAGAATACTTCCAGTCCCATCGCAATTGCGGCATTTCTTACTGCTATCGCCCTTTTCTTATGCATTTCCCATAAATTTTCAAGACCCTGTTGTTTGATCTTTTCGAGTGACTTTTTCAATCCGCAAACAAGACTTACAGCCATTGTGAATGGAAAATCAAATTTTTCCATTGCCTTTTTATACTTTTTTAAGTCCAGGTAATATTTTGGAGTGGTACAGTTATTAATTGTTTTCCATGCTTTTTCACTGACAGAAATAAACGAAAGTCCTGGTGGTAAACTTAATGCTTTCTGAGAACCAGACACAAGTATATCTATATTCCACAAATCTGTTCTGCATTCAACGGCCCCAAGTCCACTAATACCGTCAACAATGAACATTGTTTCAGGAAAATTAGAAATCAGTTTTCCCAGACCTTCAATATCGTAAGAAGTTCCTGTGGACGTTTCTACCAGGGTTGCGAAAACCGCTTTTATGTCAGGGTTTTGTTTAAGAATGGTCTCAATATTTTTTAACTCAACGGGATTTCCCCATCCTGGTTCAACAATAATGGCTTCGGCTCCGTATGTTTTCACCAGTTCCACGAATCTTTCTCCGAATTTACCGCCAGAAATCACAAGTGCCTTTTCTCCCGGTGAAAGAACATTCACAACCGCTGCTTCCATCGCAGCAGTTCCAGAACCAGCGATGATAAATACATCATTTTTTGTCTGAAAAAAGTATTTCAGGTCTTCAATTACCTGTTTCGCTATTTCAAGGAATTCTGGTGTTCTGTGATGAATGATGGGTTTTGCCATTTCAAGAAGAACATCCTCAGGTACAGATATGGGTCCTGGAGTAAAAAGTCTTTTTTTCATCATATCTTTGCTCCTTGCTGAATGGGAAAAATTTCATTCTTGTTTGCTTTTTCTGATTCAATCAATGCAATGTTGAGAACATCCATGAGGTTATCAACAAAAACAATTTTCAATTCTTTTCTTACTATTTCCGGGATTTCTTCAAGGTCCTTTTCGTTTTCTTTCGGTATGATGATTGTTGAAATCTCTGCCCTGTGAGCAGCAAGGATTTTGCTTTTAAGTCCACCGATTTTTAATACCTTGCCCTGCAACGTGATTTCTCCTGTCATTGCAACATCGCACCTTGCTTTTTTACCTGTTAACGCTGAAACAAGTGCAGTAATAATTGTCACGCCTGCTGAAGGTCCATCTTTTGGAATCGCCCCTTC
Source organism: bacterium (assembly GCA_035392545.1). Lineage (GTDB taxonomy): Bacteria > Ratteibacteria > UBA8468 > B48-G9 > DTJG01 > DTJG01. Next base: position 6,992 of record DAONMJ010000006.1, on the reverse strand, counting down.
TGGCACATGAATGTGAATATCATACTTCTCTGCAAAATCCGGAGATATTCCAAGTGTTTCAGCGTTAGCCCTGACAAAACTCAATGCTGCTTGTGCAGATTCTTTCATCACTGACCCAAGTTGTCCTGTGATAATAAGTTTTCCTTTTCCTTTCATCAGCAACACTTCGGTAAAAAGTATATCTCCACCATATTCTGTCCATGCCATCCCTGTCGCAACTCCCACAGCAGGTTTTTTTGCCTTCGTCAGGGATGTATATTTTTCTGGTCCAAGATATTCAGCAAGATTATTCACTCCAACCCTGCAGGGAAGTTTGATGTTTTTTGTTTCAACAATTTTTCTCGCCACCTTTCTACATACACCGGCAAGCTGCCTTTCAAGATTTCTCACTCCTGCTTCTCTTGTGTATTCTTTGATAATTTTGTTTATTGCATTATCTGAGATTTGTATCTCTTCATTTTTCAATCCATGCTGGGGTAAAAGTCGTGGAATAAGAAAGTGTTTTGCGATTTGAAGTTTCTCCCAGCTGGTATAACCCGGTAGATGTATCACCTCCATCCTGTCCAGCAGTGGCGGAGGGATTGTAAATTCTGTATTTGCCGTTGTGATAAAAAGCACCTTTGAAAGGTCAAACTCCACTTCAAGATAATGGTCTGAAAACATATGATTCTGTTCAGGGTCAAGTACTTCAAGCAACGCGCTTGCAGGGTCTCCACGAAAATCAGTCCCGAGCTTGTCTATCTCGTCAAGCAGAAAAACAGGATTATTGACGCCTGCCTTTCTCATTGACTGGATAATCCTTCCAGGTAAAGCACCAATATATGTTCTTCTGTGACCCCTGATTTCTGCTTCATCTCTGACTCCTCCGAGAGAAATTCTGACAAACTTCCTTCCAATACATCTTGCAATGGACTTGCCCAGTGAAGTTTTTCCGCATCCAGGGGGTCCAACAAAGCAGAGTATAGGCCCTTTCAGGGATTCTGTTTTTTTTCTCACTGCAAGATATTCAATAATCCTTTCTTTTACTTTTTCAAGGCCGAAATGGTCTTCATCAAGTACTTTTTTTGCATGTTCAATATCAAGATTGTCAGATGTCTGGCTGTTCCACGGAATGGCAACAAGCCAATCAATATATGTTCTTATCACAGTCGCTTCAGGTGACAGTGGCATTGTTTTGCTTAATCTATTGAGTTCTTCGAGAGCTTTGGCTTCTGCTTCTTTTGACATCTTTGCAGCAAGTATTTTCTCTCGCAATTGAGCAAATTCCGGATTTTCTGTTTCTTTACCAAGTTCCTGCTGAATCGTTTTCAGTTGTTCATGAAGAAGATATTCCTTCTGTGTTTGCTCAACTTTTTTCAGTACTTTGCTCTGGATTTCCTTCTGGATTTCAAGAACACTGAGTTCGGAATTTATGATATCTATGAGTTTTTTTAACCGTTCTTTTTCATCAAGAATTTCAAGAATCAGCACCTTGTCCTTAAACTTCAATGGTAGATATCCTGCGACTGAGTCAGCAAGTTTTGATGGTTCGTCAATGGTAATCAAAGTGCCATAAAATTCTTTCGGGATGGATGTGTTCAGATTAATATATTTTTCAACAAGGTCAAGTAGAAGTCGTGAGAGCGCCTCAGTTTCTTTATCCTTTACAGATGCTTTTGCAATCTGTTCGATGGAACATGTGAAATATTTTTTTTCAGTGATAACTTTTGAGATTTTAACCCTTTCAATGCTTTCAACGAGGATCTTCATCGTTCCGCTTGTTTCTCTCACACTCTGGACAAGTTTGGCGTTTACTCCGATTTGATAGATGTCATCAAGACGCGGTCCTTCAACCTTTGGATCTCGTTGAAAAGCCAGCACAATCATGTTATCTGTGCTCATTGCTTCTTCAACCGCATTGATGGAGCGCTGTCTGCCAACAAGAAGCGGTACGACCATGTTTGGAAAAACAACAATGTCCCGCAGTGGCACAAAGGGTTTTATATTCTTTTTCTTGTTTTGATTTTTGTTTTCTGCCATGTTTAACTCTTATTGTTCGGGTAAATTATTTTGTCTGCAAGTCCATATTTCACTGCTTCTTCTGCATCCATAAAATAATCTCTTTCAGTATCTTTTTCAATTTTTTTCAGTGTCTGTCCTGTATGTTTTGCAAGTACCTGGTTAATAATACTTCTCAACCGTATCATTTCTTTTGTATGAATGCTGACATCTGTTGTTGTTCCGCCTATTTCTCCAAATGGTTGATGGATAAGAACCCTTGAATGCGGAAGAACAAATCTCTTATTTTTCTTTCCACCAGCAAGAAGCACAGCGCCCATACTTGCTGCCTGCCCTATACAATATGTTGCAACATCGCACTTTACAAATTGAATCGTATCATAAATGGCAAGCCCAGCAGTGATTGAACCGCCAGGGGTATTCAAAAACAAACTGACATCCTTGGAAGCATCTTTATTCTGAAGAAAAAGTAATTGCGCAATTACAGCATTGGCAACAGTATCAGTGATGGGAAAGCCAATAAAAATGATTCTATCTTCAAGCAGTCGTGAATAAATGTCATAGGCGCGTTCGCCTCTTTCAGTAACCTCTATCACATAAGGAATGAGCTGATTATAACTTCTGTTTTTTGTGTTCATGTTTCTCTTCTCCGGGAAGTATGATTTTCTTAATGTTTTGGGCAGTATTTTTGACCAGGTCAAATGTTTTTTCTATCTTTATGTCATTTTTCAGGTCATAAATCTTCCCGCTGTCCATCATTCGTTTTTTAACCTGATCGTAATTTTCTCCACTGGTCAGTGCTATTCTTTTGATTGCCTGTTCAACTTCTTCGTCTGTGACCTGGATATTTTCCATCTCTGAAATTTTTTCAAGTATGAAATATTTTTTCAACTGTTCTTCAGCAACGGGTTTCATTTTTTCAAACAGGTCTTCTGCTATTTTTTCTATTTCTTCCTTTGTTTTATTCTGCGTGTCTATGTAATGAAATTGTTCTCTCGTAAGATATCTTGCCCTTTGTAGCATAAGTTTTTCAGGGATTTCAATACTACTGTTTTTGAAAAGTTGCTCCCACAACTGTTGTTCTTCCTGTGTTTTTGCTCTATGCTGACTTAATTGTTCAAGTTGTTCCCTTATTTTCTTTCTCCATGCAGCACGTTTTTCAGGGTCGATGATAGAACTGGCAAATTCTTTTCTTTTTTCCCAGTCAGCCAGTACCTCGTCAACCATTTGTTCTGTGACTGGTTCTGGCGAGATTTCCTTCACCACCAGTTCCTTATATTTATTGACTGAAACCTCTGGTTTTACTTCTACATACACGCTGAAACTGATTGTATCTTCAAATTTCACATCAGCCACTTCAGGATCAATCACTGGAGAAAGATTGTGTTCTTTCACAGCAGCAAGATACGAGTCCGTAACAATTCGTTCAAGAACATTTTTCCGTATCACATCGCTGTACCGCGATTCAATCACCTGTTCAGGCACTTTCCCTTTACGAAAACCAGGAACCTCTGCTGTCTTTTGAATTTCCTGAATTATTTCTGTTTTCTTTTCCTTAACCTGTTCTGCGTCAATTTCAAACAACATCTTTCTGCCGTACTTTGGAAGTTGTTGAATCTCTACTTTCATTTTAGATGCTCCCTGGTAAAAAAGATTGCAAAACCGACCTTGAAATAAAATTTAAGAGCGGGGTACGGGAATCGAACCCGTATAATCAGCTTGGAAGGCTGATGTTTTGCCACTAAACTAACCCCGCATGATGTAGAATTATACTTATACAAAAATTTTAATCTCTTTAAGTGGGCAGGGGAGGATTCGAACCTCCGTAGGCTAACGCCGGCAGATTTACAGTCTGCTGCCATTTCCACTCGGCCACCTACCCATAAATATTTCACCCGTCCCGCCGTAGACGGTGCAACTTTTGAGACCCGTATTAACAGGTGGGCGCCTTGCTGAACACCGCGACTTCCGTTTCCGGCATGTCTTGCATGTCAGACTCGGCTCCCTTTTTTTTGGTGTTGGCTCAAAGTTTCACACTCCGCCTGCGTACGGGACAGGCAATACTATAATACCAGAAAAAATCAAAGGTGTAAATACACTTTTACAAAAGAGAAAATTTACCTATTCGGTTACAGAGTTTTTTTGAATTTGTGAATGCCTGGTTTCAAGATTTTTCTTGATTTAGCAATGGTTGAAATACATGTGATTCCATCAGGTATCTGAATACTCACAGACGATATATCTTTATGCCTTTCCATTGAAATGACAATATCTCCTGTTTTAACCGGAATTTTCAAATTCAACCAGTTAACATCAAGAAGGCAGGGTTTTATCAGGAATTTTTTCCATCCAGGAGATACCGGAACAATCCCGGCGATATTCATAAGATGGACTGATGGATGAGCGCTCCATGCGTGACACAGGGATATAACGCCTGGTTTCGGATTCCAAATTTCCCAGCATGTTGTGCTGCCCTGCTTGAGCATACTACCCCATCGTTCCTTAATGAATTGCACAATGTCTGTTTCATATCCGCCGATTTTTTTCAATGCCTCTATCACATAAAAATAGAAATACGGTGACGCTTCAATAATGTTTGCATCAGTGAGGGCTGGTTTTTTCATTGGTGGAATTAAGATTTCTTCACAGAATTTTCTATGGAATTCAGGTTGCAAACCTGTCAGTATCGTAAGAGCATGTGTATGCTGGCTGATTTTTTTTATCAGTCCATGTGTTTCCATATCCACTCCATCATAAAACACCTTATCATGTTCATCCCAGAAATACTTTATGATTCTTTTTTCAACCAGTTCTGCCTGTTTTTGATAAAAACCCTTATCCTTCCCGAGTATTCTGCAAATCTCAACCATACATTGCAAAGCACCCAGATACATAAGATTAAAAACTGCTGAATATCCCTGCCTGTAAAGAGGCGCCCAATCAAAAAATACCCAGTATTCAGGCATTGGTGGTAGAAGCTTGAATTTTCTTATGTAACTATCAAAAAATAAAATAGCCCTTTCCAATTTTGGAAATTGTTCTTTCAGCAATGTCCTGTCATCTGTATATTTGTAATAATCAAGATGTGTAAATATCCACATCAAAGTAAAATCAGGAAGAATACACCCTGATGGAATAGTTGGAAAATGTCCGTAGGTCAGGCCATTTTCAACCTGTGATTCACCCGCTTGTTTAATACCCCTGCGGAAGAGCCGCATATCATTGAACATGTAGTATGTGTTCATTCCCTGCACACGGGCATCTCCCCACCACTGTGCCTGTTCCCGCCATGGACAATCAATATATGAATCCCAGGCACAGTTTTCCTGCGTACGCACGCACATTTCCCATACTTTATTGACTTGTTCATCCGAGCACTCAAATTGAGTTTTCTTCTCAAATGGATAATTGATTTTTCTGATGTATATTCTATAAAGCTTCAGATTATTGGTGACATTGCGAAAGGTTACTGCAAGATACCTGAAACCGTGAATATAAAATGTTTCAAAATGATTTGTTCCTTTTCTGAAAACTACTCTGTCTGAAATGGCGATTTTGCACCCACTTTTTTCAGGGTCATCAACATAAACAAAACCATTTTTCAAAACCTCTGCTGTTGTCAGATCAACAACCGTTTCCTCTTCGCTTTTTGCTTCAATGCCAATAAATCCTGTAATTTCTTCACCAGCGTCCAGGATAAGTGTTAACCTTTTTCCAGCAGGGACTGGCAGAATTTCTGCATAACAGTTGTTATCATGTAATATATTTTCCGCATTTTTTATCAGTTCTGCTGCGTTTGTTCCATGCATTTCATTGAAATATACTTTTGTAAGGTTTTTACATTGTTCCCAGTCCGGATACATATCTCCAAGATAAATTCCTGTGATTTTTTTAAAATTTCCTATTTCTGTGTGCAGCAGGGGTATTCCTCTTTCTTCAAAATTGAACCAGGGAGCGCATCCTGCTGGTTTCCAGTATGATTCCATACACCAGCCATTTTTTCCATCCTTAATGTCGGCACCGGGTAGTTTCCAGTCAGGTTCAATCTTTGTGGCGTCAAAACACTCCTGAAAACCCATTTGAATGGATCGTCGTGCTGTATCCTGTCTATGCCCGGGACATTTTTTAACAAGCCAGTTTTTTCTTTTCGTCCCGATATCAATGCCTGCAATGTTTCCGGAAATCAGTAATCCTGCACCACCAGCATAGATTGAATGAAAAGTTCCAATACCTGGTTGATGTACAAGCACTGCAAGAACATTTTTTCCTTTTCTTAAATATCCTGCAACATCAACCCTGTCAAAAACATAATGTTCTGGATAGCCCCTTGCTGGTCCAAAGCACACAAAATTGCCATTTACATAAAGTTTATATCTGTAATCAGCAGTAATTTTTATTTCTGCTTGCGATGGAATTTTACTTATTTCAAATTCCTTTCTCGCCATCATGTAGACATTTACATCATCGTAACCTGTTTGTTGATACCATATCCACCCGCATTGTTCAAATACCGATTTCATTGTTTCTCCTTTTTATCGCAAAAACTACTCTTATGGTACGACTGCAAGTTTAATATGTCAATAAAAGAGCAGATACCTATTGCTTCCCAGAATAGATGTCTCTTTTATAAATTTCCCTGATGTCGGCTGTGACCCATTATCACTGACCATAGACAAAATTCATCGTTCCTGAAGGGTAGCAGTATAATTTTTCCTTTTTTCAAAATTCCTCTTCTCATTTTCCCCCCTTTTACAAATTCCTCTTTTCATTCTCCCTTTACAAAAGGGAGACGCAAGAGGGATTTATCAAATCCATCCCAGACTTTCTTTACCCTCTCGTTCTCCCCCTTTACAAATTTCTTCCTTCATTTCCCCCTTTACAAAAGGGGGATTAAGGGGAATTTTGAAATCTCCCCCAACCCCTCTTCGTCCCCGCCCATTTTCCCCCTTTACAAAAGGGGGATTGAGGGGGATTTCAAAAATCTCCCCCAGCCC
>DAONMJ010000005.1:0-36312 GCA_035392545.1 bacterium | reverse complement strand
AAACATCCTTAAATTTGTTATAATTTCGTACATCACCTTTAACAAAATTCGCTTTTTTATTAAGATAATCAGGAATTTTGCCTCCAGGATGAACCTGTCTGTCAAGTGAATCAAAAACTGTAACCTTATAACCTTTTTCTATCAGTGTATCGCAGAGATGACTCCCGATAAACCCTGCTCCTCCAGTAATAAGTACTCTTTTCATTGTATTTACCCGGTGTAATAAGAAAGTGTTTTTTTCAGCCCTTCATCCAGATTAATCGCTGGTTCCCAGCCAAGAAGTTTTTTTGCAAGTTCAATGTCCGGTCTTCTTTTTCGCGGATCATCTGGAAGAGGTGGCAAAAATTCAAGTTGAAGATCCCGTCCTGTAATATCCTTTATTTTTTCCGCCAGTTCAATAATTGTAAATTCACCAGGATTCCCAAGGTTAACAGGCATATGATAGTCTGATTCAACAAGCATCAACAAACCTTTTATCAAATCGTCCACATAACAAAAACTTCTTGTTTGTTTACCGTCACCATATATCGTAAGCGGTTTTTTTTCAATTATCTGTGCAATAAAGTTTGGTATGACTCTACCGTCATCAAGCCTCATCCTCGGACCATATGTATTAAAAATTCTTGGAAGATATGTCTTTATACCATACTTTCTGTGGTAAGCCACTGTAATTGCCTCAGCAAATCTTTTTCCTTCATCATACATTGAACGTAGTCCCACTGGATTAACATTTCCCCAGTAATCTTCCTTCTGTGGACTTATTAACGGGTCTCCATAAACTTCCGAAGTGGAAGTAAAAAGAAATTTTGCTCCTGTTTTCAAAGCAATATCAAGACATTTTTTAGTCCCAAGAGAATTTACCAGAAGCGTTTCAATGGGGTATTTTGTGTAATCTTTTGGAGAAGCAGGACTTGCAAGATGAAACACAATATCAGGAGTAAATGGCAGTTTTTTATCAATTTCACCTGTAATGATACTTTCTTCCAGAAAAACAAAATTCTTGTTTTTCAGCAAATGCGTAATATTTTCTTTTGCACCTGTGATAAAATTGTCAATACACAAAACCCTGTTACCTCTTATCACCAATGCATCACATAGATGACTTCCAAGAAAGCCAGCACCTCCAACAACAATTATATTCATACCTTTCTCCCTATTCCTGTATATTGAAATCCAAGTTTTTTGAGATATTGTGGATTGAGAAAATTTCTTCCATCAATAATAAAGGGATTCTTCATCAATTGTTTGATTTTTTTAAAATCAAGAGATTGAAATTCTGGCCATTCTGTTAATAACATAAGCAATTCAGCATTTCTTGATGCCTCATAGGGATTCTTACTTATTAACACACCAGGTAATATGACTGAAAGATTTTTTAATGCCATTGGATCATAACATACAACATTGGCTCTTTTTGAAATAAGCATTTTCATTATTTCAACAGCAGGACTTTCTCTCACATCATCTGTAAATGGTTTGAATGATGCTCCCAGTACACAGATTGTTTTATTTCTCAAACTACCGTTAAGAAAGTTCAATGCTTTTTCTATAACAACCTCTCTCTGTTGTTTATTGATTTTTTCAACTTCTTTAAGAAGATTAAAAGAAATGCCAAGTCTTTTTGCAAGATAAACAAAAGCCTTGATATCCTTCGGAAAACATGATCCACCATAACCAATTCCTGCTTTCAAAAAAAACATACCAATTCTTTTATCATATCCCATGCCTTCAGCAACCATATCAATATCTGCACCACATTTTTCACATATTTGTGATATTGCATTGATGTAAGAAATTTTAGTTGCAAGAAAAGAGTTTGACGCATGTTTTATCAGTTCAGCACTTTTAATGTCTGTAAATATTATGGGTGCTTTTAAAGGGCTATAAAGTTCCTGCATTATTTTTTTTGCTTTATCACTCTCCACTCCCACAACAATCCTGTCAGGTTCCATAAAATCATTTATTGCTGTACCTTCCCGAAGAAATTCTGGATTTGCAGCAATATCAAATTCTATTCCTGTGGGCGATAGTGCGCGAAGCGTTTTCTTAACCCATTGACCTGTAAAAACAGGAACTGTACTTTTTTCAACAATAAGTTTATATGTTTTTTTTTGCTTTTTTAAATGCAATGCATTTGCTATTTGAGTAATAACATTTTCTATTGCTGATAGGTCTGCTTCGCCTCTATCAGTTGCAGGAGTTCCGACAGCAATAAAAATAATTTCAGAATTTTTAACAAGTTTTTCAATTGAAGATGTAAAAGTTAATCTTCCATTTTTGACAGTAGTTTTTACAATCTGTTCAAGTTGTGGTTCATAGAACGGCATCTTGTTTTGTTTCAAAGTTTTTATTTTTTTTATATCGTTATCCGCGCATATAACAATATTGCCCATCTTTGCAAAACATGCGGCTGTAACAAGTCCAACATGTCCTGCTCCTATCACACCAATATGTCTCATGTTTTTATTTTAAATAAAATTCAGGATGCGATTTGATCCAGCTGATCAATTCCATTACACCTTTTTTTGCGGAAATTTTAGGTTTCCAGTTCATTTCTTTTGCAATTTTTTTATTTTCGCTGATAAAGACCTTCTGGTCCCCTGGTCTCCAGTTATCAAACACATATTTCATTTTGTTTCCGGTTGTTTTTTCAATAAGAGATATTAATTCAAGTAATGAAAATGAATTCTTTGTCCCACCGCCAATATTAAAAACTTTTCCCACACATTCTCCTGACATATACATTGCCTTCTTATAAGCATCAATAAGGTCTTTTACATGCAAAAGATCCCTCACCTGTTTTCCATCACCATATATTGTTACTGATTGATGAGCCAGGTTCTGTAAAATAAAATGCACAACCCAGCCCTGGTCAACATTTCCATGTTGATATGGCCCATAAATACACGACTGTCTGAATACAATTGTCTTCATTCCGTAAATACGAGCGTAGTCTCTTACATACTGGTCTGCTGCACCTTTCGAACAACCATAGGGAGAATGAAAATCAAGTAATTCATTTTCTGATATTCCATTGGGTCTTTGTACCAATTCATATCTTGCACTGGTTTCCTTGATTTTCAGATGCGCAAGGTCTCCATAAACCTTGTTTGTTGAAGCATACAGAAAAATTGCATTTTTCGCATTTTGCCTGCATGCTTCCAGAAGATATAATGTTCCAGTTGCATTAACCTGGAAATCATAAACAGGATCAATAACTGATGATGTTACAGCAACCTGAGCAGCAAGATGAACAACAGATTTCACCCCTCTGGTAATTTCTTTGAGAAGTTTGTAGTTTCTGATATCGCCTTTGATAAATGCAAGATTTTTATATCCCTGAGACAAAATAAATTTTAAGTTTTTTTCAACGCCTGGACGGGAAAGATTATCAAACAAAATAATCTTGTTTCTGGGATCCTGCACCAGATCAAAAACTAAATTTGTTCCAATAAATCCTGCCCCACCTGTTATCAATATTTTTTCCATATTCTATATTTTTATATTATACAATAAAACCTTGTGATTGCTAATAAATTATGATTTTTCTCCTATCACAACCAGTGAATCTGGGACAAAAAAAGGTTGGAATAAAAACTTAATTAAGTAAAGTAATAAAGTACCAGGAGACAAAGAAAGAAAGAAACCAGGTATATCTCTTACCCCCATAATGCAAACTGTTTCAAATCCTGCGATGGATAAAAGATTTCTCATTGATTTTGCATTGAAATGGAATATTTGCGCAGGAATATGAAGCAAACTTTTTGATTTTCCAGTAAATCCCAGTAAATTGGCAATATAGATAGGAAACGTTGAATAACATGGTGTTTTGATTAAAAGCAATCCTCCTTTTTTTAAAATTCTATTGACCTCTTTAACATCTCCTAAAGGGTCTTTCAGGTGAGCAATGACATCCAGCATTGTTACAACATCAAAATAATTATCAGGGAAATTTGCGTCCTGAATATCGCTATGAATAACATGAAAGCCCTTTTCTTTACAATGTTTAACAGCAAATGATGAAACATCAATTCCTGTGCTATTGAAGTTTCTATTTTTCGCAATCTCGAGAAATATTCCAACACCACAGCCAATGTCAAGTAAATTTCCTTGAGGCAATGTTATTTTTTCTTCTATATTTGAAAAAAGTTTTTTAAGATATCTTTTTCTTTTGAAATACGACTTGATGTACCACTGAAAAAAATATTTTTCATCATACAAACCCGTTACATTAGATGCAGGCGAGGAAAAAATGACATCACATGCCTGGCATTTTCTTGCAATATATTTTTTTTCTTTCCAGACAACTTTTGAATCTCCACCACATATTAAACACGGAATTTGTATTTTATCAGTGTCCATATAGCAATCAAACCATCTTTCCATTTAATTTTTTTGCCTTCTCGTTTTGTTCTCGGCGCATACCTTATAGGCACTTCATAAATTTTTATTCCTTTTTTGGCTATTTTTGCTGTCACTTCAGGACAAAATTCAAATCCTTTGCAACGTAACTTAATGGATGTTATAACACCTCTTTTAAACATCTTATAGCAGGTTGGTTCATCTGTTATAGAAGTTTTGTAAAGGATATTTGACAAGAATGAAAGTAATCGGCCTCCAACATAAAAAGAAAATGAGGATTTCGGATTTTTTCCGAGTACCCTTGAACCATAAACAACGTCAGCCCTTCCATCCATTATCGGTTTAATCAAATTAAGAAAATCCATCGGATCATATTCAAGATCAGCATCCTGTATCACAATCACATCGCCTGTTGTTTCTTGCAACCCCCTCCGTATTGCATAACCTTTACCCATATTTTGTTCTAAAAAATAAATTTTTATTTCAGGATATTGCTCTTTTAGTTGATTAAGAACATCTTTGGTTCCATCAATACTGCCATCATCAACAACAATAATTTCTTTATTCATTGGAACGTCACGCACTTTTTGAATAATATCCACAATAGTTGATTTTTCATTATAAACCGGGATAATAATCGATAGTTTCATATTCTTGTTTTTCCTTTCGCATAATCTATCAACCATAGAAATCCACCTGATGCAAACAAAATCACAAATGGCTCTATAGCAATTCTATAACGAATAGACGCAAGAAAAATCATATGAAAAATGGTAAAAAATACAATAATTGAAATCAAAAATACTGTTTTACAGTTCCTCACAGGAACAAAAATCCCGAAAATAAAAAATGGAATCATCAATCCAAAACTCAATACACTGATAATACTGTATAATCGCCCACTGTATTCAGAAGCATTAGGTACAACATTCCAGAATCTAAGAAATTTTTTGCCCAGCAATAATATAAACCTTTGTGGGTTATTTTTTATACAATCAAATGTCAAATGATAAAACACTGCATCCCTTTTTGATTCTTCAATCTGCCATACACCTTCAGGGAAATACCTGCATGGGCCTCCCTGTGAATAAGGATTATTTCCTTCCCAGAATACTGCACCACCCATCGTGGTTCCAGGAATAAACTTGTCCAGTACAATATAGTTTCTTATCACCCACCCGCTCAGCACAAAAATAAATCCAATAGAAGCAAACATTACTTTCTTGAACTTTATTCTTGGTGCCTGCCTACCGCACAAAACAAACAGCAAACAAAAAGGGAAAAATAATTCCATGGTTGGTCTGCATAATCCTGCCAAACCAGCAACAATACCAGGCACAAGGCCGTAAAATGGCGAAACGTCATTTTCTATCAAATTAACAAATGATAAAACACACCAGATAACAAGAAAGATAAACAGGGTTTCTGTAAGCAAAAACCCTGAATAAAAAATAAAAAATGGATAAATGGAAGCAATACCTGCTGCCAGTGTTCCAACCCTTTCGTTATAAATCTTGCTGCCAAGATAATAGATAAGATATATGGTTGCTGCAGAAATCAATCCCTGCAACATTCTAATTCCTACAATTCCCACTCCTGCTTTTGTAAGCAAAATAAGAAACAAAGGATAAAGCGGTGGTCTGTATGCTTTTAAATTTTCCCCAACTATCAAACCATTGCCCGACAAAAAGTTTTCTACCATCTTCCAGTATTCATGTTCATCATCAAAATAAAATTCTGGTTTGAGATACAGGATAAACGCCACTCTTAAAATCAGCCCGATGAGAATTATGAACAAAATTTTCTTGTTAAAAATCTTGTGCTCCATATTTTCAACCTGAATATAAAAAATGAATTGTGGCTATAAAGACCTATTCTTGGAAGTGAATATGCATCAAAATCACCACTCCAGTTTGTGATAACTGCACCAGTATATCCTGCGTTTTTAACCATCTCTCTGATTTTTTTATTTTGTTTGCCATAAGGATAACAGAAAAAATCTATTTTTCTCCCAATGTTTTTCTGAATAAATTTTTTTGACTCAAAAATTTCATCCCAGGCATGTTTTCTGTCAAGGGAGGTAAGATCTGGATGAGAAAGTGTGTGTGAACCAAAATCTACGTTATATCTCAACATTTCCTGAATCTCTTTCCATTTAAGATATCTGTCTTTTTCTTTATCTTTGTATTTGCTATAAATTTTTTCAGTGCCGATAAAATGCGCAATAAGAAATATTGTAGGTTTAAGGTTATATTTCTTTATCACAGGGAAAGCGAAGAAATAATTATCTGCAAATCCATCATCAAAAGTTATACAGAAATTTTTTTTGAATGATTTTTCTTCAAGATACTCATAAAGAGACACCGGTTTAAAACCTTTGTCAAGTAAGAACCTTACTTGAGATTCAAACATTTCAGGAGTAACACTCAATGCATCACCAGGATACCAGGGGTTTATTCTATGATAAGCAAGAATCATCGTTTCGCCTTGAGCCTTTTAAACCTGTAAGTAATAATTAACCATATCATTTTTAATCCTAAGACTACAGCTTTCCTAAAACTTCCTGTAACAGAAGATTGTCCAATTCTGGGTTTATAGTTTACTGGAATTTCAATAAATTTTATTTTATGTTTTGCTATAATGATTGTTAATTCTGGACCGAAATGCTGGGTTCCAATTGAAAAATAAGGTTTTACTTCCTCATACAAATTTCGTTTTATCAATCTCATGGTACAGCCAACATCAGTAAGAGTTGTTGTGTTATATAGAAATTCAAGAAGTTTTGCAACTGCCCAGTTACCCCATTTCAAAAATGCTCCCATATTTGCGCCCTGCCATATCAATTCTCTTGTCGTTCGAGTGCCAATTACATAATTAAAATCATCAGAATATGCAAGCAGTTTGATAATATCTCTGCCTGAAAATGTGCCGTCTGGCTCTGAAATAATTAAGAGGTCCCCTTCTGCCTCTTCCAATCCCTTCCAGATTGCATAACCATAACCCTGTTTTTTTTCATAAACAATTTTTGCTTCTGTTTTTTTTACCTCTTCATCCGTACCAAAAGCTGCGTTGTTGTTAACAACAATGATTTCATCCACAAAACCAGAAGCGAAAAAATCTTCTATCGCACTTCTTATGGAATCCTTTTCATTGTACGTCGGAAAAATTACTGAAACCTTTTTATTTCTCCACATTATTTTTCTCCCAGTATTACTTCGTGTGCACACATAAAATTCACAAGTGGAATATTTTCAATACCCTTTTCCAGAAAGGTGAACATTGGTATAGAAAGAACAGACGCAAAATCAGGCACGAATCCTTTTCGTTCGTATTTGATCATGGTTAAACCTGTATTTTTCATCTGCCTCATAATATTCTTTGCTGAAAATATTCTTTCGCGTCCGGTATCCTGGGGAACTTTTTTCATCAACCATAACCAGTAAGGGTTAATTCTGTTATGATCCCATATCAGTAATCTTCCTCCAATTCTAAGAACACGAACCATTTCCTTTATGGCAAGAGCAAATCCTGTTACACTAAGGTGGTGTAATGTTGCAATACATATTACACCATCAAAACTGTTGTCAGGAAATGGGATATTCTCCACGGATGCACACACAATTCTACCAGGCAGTCTTTTTTGTGCAATTTTCACCATCTCTGGAGAAACGTCAACACCATATACATCAAACCCTGCTTGTAAAAGATGCATGGCAAGCAGCCCTGTTCCACAACCAACGTCAAGGATTTTTTTTCTGTTTCCGAAATTCCTTTTAATGTACTTAAGTCTTTTTTCAAGATAGTGATCACGGACGTATTTCTTAAACACACTGTCATAAATGTCAGCGACCGAATCAAAATTTCCTGGCATGGTTCTCCCTGAATTTCTTGAAAAGCCACAATGTATAAATCGCAAAAACAAGCATCAGCGGCATTACAGGAAATCTATATCGAATAGCAGTACGAATCAGGATTGTAAAAGTTGAAAATGTGACAATGAATCCATGCAATACAAAAAAATTCCTCCATTGTCGAAAAGATAGGAAAAAACCAATCCAGCCCAGAATAATCAATGGAGTTTCAACAAAAACACTTATAATAACATGCTTTTTGCTATAGGGTTCTCCAGGTCCCGAAATCGTATGTGGGAAGAAACGCCAGAATCTAACAAATCTATCCATTACAAGTTTAAAATATAGAGATGGATTTTTCTTAACAAAATCAAATCCCATACGATAGAATTTTCTATCTATTTCAACCTCAGAAAGCCCTCTGAATTCTGTGATATTTTCAGCATGATAAAAACCACTTGGCTCCCCTAATACTTTTTCGTTATTGGCTATGTAAAAAACAACCCCGCCTTCTGTCGAACCAAGTACAAGTGTGTGATGTATAAGATAATTGCGCACAATCCAGGGAAAAACAATCAAACAACCAGTACAAAATAACAAACTTTTCTTAACGATCTTTTGTTTATGGATCAAAAAATAAACAAGAATAACAGGAAATAAAACAATTGTGAGCGGTCTGGTTAAAAAGAGACAGCCAAATATTATGCCAGAAACAAAACATATCAATAATCTGTCTGTTCTCACTGCCAGAACAGATAAAAATGTTAATACAACAACGAAAAATGCTGTAAGGGTTTCAGGAGCGAGGTAACCTGTCCAGAAAATTGCTACAGGATACACAGCATAGAATGCCGCGCATGCCATCGCTGCTCTGTTGCCAACAAAAAAAGCCGCCAGTGGAAATAAAAAAACCGCAGTCAACGAACTTATAAAGGCAAGACCAATCTTTGCGGCAAGAAAACTGTGCCCAAAAATTTTGTAAATACCAGCAAGAAACAAAGGAAAACCAGGTGCTCTCCATGAATAAAAAGGTTCTCCATCAACAAAATATGGATTATTTACCCAGTAACCCTGTCCAGAAGCGAGTTTCCAGCCAAGTTCATCCCACCAATCCCCCCATACATCCACAGAATTGTCAAGTGTCAAAATAAAACAAATCCGTGCAACAAAAGCGACAAAAAAAATCAAAATCAGAATTTTTGAATTTTTCTTTTCCATATCAAGATAATGGGATTCGGATGACACCAATCATAAGGAATATTGTCAGATTGTCTGAATTTCAGTCCTAAAAACACCGGCTCTTTTCTAAATTCTTTTATAATTTCATAATCAGCAAGAAGGTTCTTGATATCCTTGAACGAACCTCCTCTCAACCATTGATATTGACTCACGATAAAGTATTCAGGTTTTTGTATCTGTTCTGGTGTACCTATTCTGATATCATATTTTAAAAATTGAAAAGGCGGAGTCCTCCAAGGAGATGGTGCTTCCAGAAGACCCATTGAAGAATTTTCAGGAATATTTTTATTAACCCAGTCACCAGCAACGCTACGAATATTCTTACCGCAAAAAAGTGTTACATGGGCGAAAGAAAATATAAATGTAAATATTAAAACAGGCAACAGTATCAGCATTGAACCTTTCACTCCAATTTTTGTTGCACCGAATAGAATAATAAGAAAGATATATGGATAGATAACAAAAGAATAGTGAACCCATCGGCCAGTAATGATTCCAAAATATAACACAGCGGGTAATAAACTTAACAATATCACAAGAAATTGCTTGTCCCTGGAAAAATATAAAGAAAAAATCAAAAAAATGACAGAAACTAACCACACTCCTGTTCCAAGGCCATATCGTAAGGACATTGTCAAAAAATACTTTAAATTTTCAAGCGTTACAGAGTTCCTCCAGTAGGATTGTATGTACGAAAGTTCATTAACAAACTCATTAAAAGACAATAATACATAGGGATTCAATAGAAAATAAGAAAAGATAAAACATATAAAGGCAATTGCAACATTTTTTAAAATACCGCGTACTCCGTTTGCAACAAAAAATATAGACAGAATAACAGTAAAAAATACATAACCATAAGAAAGGACGCTGCTCAGAGCAAAACCTGAACAAATTGAAGAAACAACCATCCATTTCAACTGTTTTTTTTCAAAAAATTTAAAAACCCCGTACAGCGTACATATCACCCAGAACAATCCACCTGTGTAGGGTTTGAGATAATGTGACCACATGACAAACCCTGGTGTGATAGAAAACAGAATTGCCATGACCAGCGAAATGTTTTGATTTTTTGAAATCAGAAGACATAGTAGATAAAAAATTATGGTTGCAAAAATAAAACTCAGTACTCCAAAAATACGAGATAATGTATAAATGCGGCCCATTTCACCAGGATTTTTGAAGTAAAAAGACATATTTGAATTCACATTAATCAATCCTGCCATCGAACAAAGTTTTAAAAATGCTCCTAATGGGTATAGATAGATTCCTCCATATTCAAAAAAATGAGGATTAAAATCTAAGTGTGATGGATTTATTTTACTGAGACTGGCAAGAACTGCCTGTTCGTCAGCCCTATAAGACCTGATGAGATAACTTCTCATGGAATTAATAAACTCTCTTGAAATGGATTTCTTCTTACCTTTAATCCCAACTGAAATTTTTTCATCAGGATTATAATCAGGCGGGTATGGTGCCCCATAATATATTTGCATCTCACGAATATCCTGATGTGTTTGTAACATTGGATTTATCAAATTTTCTAAAGTGGTGTGGTCACCAAAAACCAGAGAAATCCTTTCGTTATCAGAAACTCCCCAGTTTATCCCTTTTGTGTGGGAAAAAATTCCCACCAGGAATATAATTGCAATAGATAGTATTTTTCTATTCATAAAACCTGTATTTCAAGATTGCAAATATCGCTGTAAACCCATCTTTCCATCCAATCTTCTTTCCTTCCTTCCTTGGATTGTATGAGATTGGCACTTCTTTTATTTTGTAACCTTTTTTTAAAATTTTACAGGTAATTTCTGGCTCAATCTCAAATCTTTCAGATTTCAAATCTAATTCATTAAGAATTTTCGTTGCACATAGTTTATAACAGGTTTCCATATCAGTTATATTTGAATGGTAAAGTAAATTGGTCAGAAATGTTAAAAATTTGTTTGCATAAAAATTTATAAGAGGCATTTTTCTTTTTTGAAGGAATCGTGAACCATAGACAACATGATATCCATTTTTCAAAGCGTCCACAAGTTTGATAATATCAAGAGGGTTGAGTTCGAGGTCAGCATCTTGAATAATTACATAGTCACCGGTTGCATATTTTATTCCTGTCTTTATTGCTGCGCCTTTTCCTCTGTTGAATTTTTGAGTAATGATATGAATGTCTTGTTTTAATGACAATGTCTTTAAAACCTTTGAGGTATCGTCTGTTGAACCATCATCCACAACAATAATTTCTTTCTCCAGAGGCAGCGATAGAACTTTTTCCAGGACTTCGACAATGGTATTTTGCTCATTGTAGACCGGAATCAAAACTGAAATTTTCATAATAATATCTTAATATACAGTGGAGAATAATTCAAAATCAAAGATATCTGACTATTTTTGTGGTAAAATAAAAAGAATATGATTGAAGCGATATTACTTGGTATATTACAGGGTCTTACAGAATTTCTCCCGGTCAGCAGTTCAGGACATATTCTGCTTGTTCAAAAAATATTGACAAATAATTTTGACCTTCCCCTGATGATATCAATACACATGGGAACAGCCCTTGCAATTTTGATTTATTTCAGACATCGCATAAAACAGGTGTTATATGCTCTGATAAAAATTGCTGATAACTCGTATAAACAGGAACGAACACTATGGAAATATCTTATTCTGGCGTCCATTCCAGCAGCAATTGCAGGATTTCTAATCGAACCTAAAATAGACCAAATATCAAGTGTTACACTCGTTAGTGTATGCTGGATAATAAACGGTTTAATCCTGATACTGGGAGAAATCATTAACCAAAAAAAAGCAAAGGATATACCAATCAATTCAATCTCTTCTCTGGTCATCGGTATTTCTCAAGCCATCGCAATTCTGCCGGGTATTTCTCGTTCAGGAATAACGATAATAACAGGGAAAAACACAGGGCTTAAATCCGACACCGCCTTTGAATTCTCTTTTTTTCTTGGAATCATTGCTATATCAGGAGGATTGATCCTTGAACTAATGAAAAATCCGCAGGGATTTAATTTCACAAGCATGATAGGCGGCATTACAGGTATGATTACAGGATATGCAGCACTTGTGATACTTTCAAAAACCGTTTATTCAAACAAGATGAAGTGGTTTGGACTATACACAATTATTGCTGGCATTATAACTTTACTCGTAAAAGTATGAAACACAAAAGGGTGAGAATTCTTTCAAAAAAAATCTTTAATGAAAAATATGTAGAATTATTACTTGAAAATAGATTTGATACAGTCCCTGAACCAGGACAATTTATTCATATTCTTACTGGCGGCGCATTCATGAGACGCCCAATATCAATTGCGGAATGTTCTCAAAAAAAAGTAAAAATTTTGTTTCAAATAAAAGGTCCTGGAACAAAAAAACTTTCTGAATTTTCAACAGGAAAAGAAATTGATATTCTTGGACCACTTGGAAACAGTTTTCCGTCTGTAGAGAAGCATCAGAAAGTTTATCTTGTTGCCGGAGGTATAGGAATTGCACCTCTTCTATTTACCGCAGATAAACTCGTTCAATCAGGAAATAATTTGAAACTCCTTTATGGGGCAAGAACGAAAAATGAACTACTTGACTTTTTACTTCCAGAAGGACGTTACAAAAAAATCATATCAACTGATGATGGAAGCATCGGGAAAAAAGCCAATGTGGTTGAAATTTTGAAAAATGAAATATTCATAGAAAAGCCGGATATTGTTTTTGCCGCAGGGCCTTTTGCGATGTTGAAAAATTTGGGACTTTTGTGCAACGAATACAATATTGATGCTTATGTTTCGCTTGAAAATATTATGTTTTGTGGTCTCGGTGTGTGTCAGGGATGCGTGGTGGAAACAACCAACGGTTATCAAAAGGTTTGTAAAGATGGCCCGGTATTTGATAACAGAATAATCAAATGGAAATAAAAAAATTGCAAATAAAACTTGGCAAACTTAGGCTTGATACTCCTGTGCTTCCTGCCAGTGGAACATTTGGATACGGTGATGAACTAATAGATACGATGGATTACCAATATATTGGAGCAATTGTAACGAAAACCCTGACATGGAAAGAAAACCCGGGTAATCCCCCACCAAGGATATGGGAATTTAAAAATGGATTAATGAATAGTATTGGACTGCAGAACATAGGAGTAAAACGTTTCTGCGAAGAAAAGTTGAAAATCCTGCTGAATCTCGACAAACCACTTATAGTAAGCATTGGTGGCAAAAACCCTGACGATATACTCAGAAGTATTGAATTTCTCAGCAATGAAAATGGTATTGACGCATTTGAATTAAATCTTTCATGCCCGAACATAGAAACAAACAAAACGGTTTCAGAAGATCCGGATTCTACATTCAAATTGATTAACAAAGCAAGACAATTAACAAATAGAGTATTAATTGCAAAACTCAGTCCAAATGTCACAGATATTTGTAAAATAGGTATTGCTGCAGAACAGGCAGGCGCTGACATTTTATGTGCAGTCAATACATTTAAAGGACTTTATTATGATTGGGATAGAGGAAAAATGTATACTGGAGGTGTATCAGGACCAATGATTTTTCCAATGTCCTTCAGATTGGTGTTTGAGTTGTATAAAAAGGTTTCTATACCTATTATAGGACTGGGAGGAATTGATTCTGATAAAAAAGCTCTGGAAATGATTTTTGCAGGTGCTTCAGCCATTGGCATAGGAACATCTATGGTGATAATGCCAGACCTTGCATCAAGGGTATGCCAGGCGATTGTTGACTATCTAAAAAAAATGAGAAAAAACTTTTGTTCCATTGTAGGCATCAGAAATGAAAAAAAACATTGAAAACAATCATTCTGTTTTTTATGTAAATGTTATCAAATTTCTTATTTTGATATTAATATTCTTGAGACCTTTTTTTGATGGATTTTCAAGCCCTGCATTTAATCACACATATAATCTCATATTTTTCATTATGTTACCTGTTTCAATTGTTGTGCTCAGAAAAAAACTGAGTTTTTCATATTCTCAATTTTGTTTCTTGATTTTTTCCATATTATGTCTCTTATTCATTCCTTTATGGCCTGTATGGACAACAACAATAAAACAGTTTTCTTATCTTTTTGGACTTTTTGCAACATGGTTTCTTTTCAAAATGGTCTTTGACGAAAAGGAAATCCCTTATGTGACCAGTGTATTTCTCTGTTCGATGATATTGATTATCGTTTATGGCATTCATCAGTACTTCTGGGGACTGGAAGCCACACGACAGACGATATCTCAGCATCCAGAATTGATAAACGCTTTGTCTGAAACATACCTGGATAGAATTGCAAGCAACAGGATTTTTTCAACCTTTGTTTATCCCAATACACTGGCCGGATATCTGTTAATGCTTTATCCTGTTGTATTTTTTTATCTTTTTTCTCAAACAGGAATCCAGGCACGAATACTGGCAGGAATCGTTCTTATCATATTATTACCGGTACTGGCAGCTACAGAATCCATGGGTGGATGGTTCTGCTTTATTATTGTTTCATTTCTGATGCTAATGTATCTGGTGCTTCGGGGGAAATATTATATCTATTTTTGTTTCCTTTTTTTGATAGTATTTATTTTTCTTGCGTATACTGGATTTACAGGTGGTTTGATACCAAAATTTGGTTCTCTTGCAGACAGAATAAATTACTGGATCTCAGGTATGCAAATATTCAAAAAATATCCTTTAATAGGTATTGGACCTGGAAATTTTTCTCAATTTTATCTTCAGTTCAAAATTCCTGGTGCAATGGAAGCAAAATTTGCACATAATTTAATTGTTGAAATTCTTGTGTGCACAGGATTGATTGGATTTTTGACTTTTTTAACGGCGTTGGTTTTTTTCATAAGAGGAAATATTCAGAATTTTCTTTTTTCAAAAAATCAATTAGTGGTCGGTTATTTCTTTGGAATAACTGGAATTTTTCTCCACTGCCTTGTTGATTTTGATTATGCTAATGCAGCAATTATCTGTATATTGTTTTCCTTTGCAGGACTTGTAGAATTATCTTCGAACATAAAAAATATAAAATCAAAAACATTGACAAAATTGCTTGCTGGCATTATCATTATTCTGATGCCTGTGGCGGCAGTTGTGGAATATAAAACGTGGCAGGTGGAAAGGATTATAGAAAACATCAAAAGCGGTAAAAGCGGCAATCCCATTCAGGTTCTGGAACAGGCATCAGAGATGTTCCCTGAACCTGAAATATTTTTTATTGAGGGAGAAATTTTCAGATTCGCTTATCAGGAAACCAGAAATTCAGAATTTGCTGAACGATCTGTTGCATCTTATAAAAAAGCCATAGGGATGAATCCTTTTGTACCGCGCTATCACAGAATGCTTGCCAGGTTATTTGTGAAACTTGGGGAAAATAAAGAAGCAGAAAAAGAGTTTTTAAAAGTAATAGAACTTTATCCGACAAAAGCACTTTATAATATTGAGATTGGTGAGTTTTATAAAAAAACAGGGAACGAGGAACTTGCAAAAATTTATATTGAAAAAGGAATAAAATTACCCCCTAGCAGCAAAGATGAAATACTCTTAATTGAGGAGTACAAAAATGGAAAAGGTCTTTGAAATTCAGGTCAGAAAAGTGGAAAAACCATGCTATGTTTCTGGAGATATCCCTGACCTGATGGCAGGAGATATTTGTATTGTTGAATTTGCCAAAGGAACACAGGATTATGCAAAAGTCTGTACTATTTTTAACCTCGGAGAGAAGGATGAAAAACAGACCATTTCTGGAAAAATTCTCAGAAAGGCAAACGAACAGGACATGCTGGTAATTCGGGAAAATGAAATTCTTAAAGAGGAAGCATTCAAACTCTGTGATGGAAAAATAAAGGAAATTAATCTGCCAATGAAACTTATTGATGTTACCTATTCATTTGATAGAACAGTAATAACATTTTATTACTGGGCTGCTGGAAGGGTTGACTTCAGAAAACTTGTAAAGGAACTTGCATCTATTTTCAACTGCAGAATTGAGATGCGTCAGATAGGGCTGAGAGACGAAGCAAAAATAAAAGGTGGGTTTGGCATATGTGGGCAGGAAATATGCTGTCATAGATTCCTTAAGGACTTTGAACCTGTCACAATGAAACTGGTAAAAACACAAAGTCTTCCGCTTGATATGAGCAAAATTTCCGGTCTGTGCGGAAGGTTAATGTGTTGTTTGATATTTGAAAGCAAAATGTATGAAAATGGAGAAGATGAACAATGAAATTCTACGTCACCACGCCCATTTATTATATTAACGCTCAACCACATATTGGCCATTGCTATACAACAATTGCTGCTGATTGTCTTGCAAGATATCACCGAATGAAAGGAAAGGATGTGTTTTTTCTCACAGGGACAGATGAACACGGAGATAAAATAGCCCAGGCGGCTGAAAAAAAGGGTGTTACAATTGAACAGTTCACAGATGAAATGTCTGATATGTTTAAAAAAATATGGAACACACTTAACATTTCTTATACAAGATTTATACGTACGACAGAAAAAGAACATCAGCATAATGTAAGCGAAGTATTTAAGAAACTGATGGAAAATGGTGACATATATCAGGGAGAATACTCCGGGTATTATTGCGTTCCATGTGAATGTTTCATACCGAAAACAAAAATTGACCAATCAAATCCAATCTGTCCTGATTGTAATAGGTCTGTAAAAATACTTACTGAAAAATCATATTTTTTTAGATTGTCCAAATATCAACAGGCACTCATCAATTACTTTGAAAAAAATCCTGACATGATTCAACCACAGTTCCGTCTTGAAGAAGTCAAAAGTTTTATATCTCAGGGACTCAATGACCTTTCTGTCACAAGACAGGGTTCCATATGGGGTGTACAATCGCCGACACCGGAAAAATACACAGTGTATGTCTGGTTTGATGCTCTCTTAAATTATCTTACTGGTGTCAGGTACAAACGTGACGAAGCAAATCAATACTGGCCACCTGATGTTCAACTAATAGGCAAGGACATTCTTAGATTTCATGCAATCATATGGCCAGCATTGTTGATGGCGCTTGGACTGGAATTACCAGAAAAAATTTTTGCTCATGGATGGTGGACGGTTGGCAGCGAAAAAATATCAAAATCCAGAGGCAATATTATAGACCCGATTGACTTGATTAATCGTTTTGGCGTTGATGGCTTCAGGTATTTTCTTCTCAAAGAGGTTCCATTTGGCCTGGATGGTGAATTTTCAGAAGAAAAATTCATCAAACGATTCAACAGTGACCTTGCAAATGATCTTGGCAACCTTGTCAACAGAACATTGAATCTTGTGGAAAAATTGTTCAATGGAAGTATACCGGTCGGCTACGTCAGTTCTGGAATGGAACAACTCGTCGACAGAGTAATGACCGATGTTGACAAATCCATGAATAATGTATCTTTTTCGGATGCTCTCAATGAAATCTGGAAAATCGTGGGAGAACTCAATAAAGTGCTTGATACAGAAAAACCATGGAACTCAACGCTTGAATCTGCAAAAAACACACTTTCGCAGTGTATTGCAGGTATACACCTGATTTCGTTCTTCATCTATCCTTTTATTCCTGAAACTGCACAAAAAATATGGAAAATTTTGAACATAGAACACAAGGAAAATAACATTATACTTAACAAGGATGTTCTGAAAATTCCAGAAGGCACGAAATCCGGGCAGCGTGAAATCCTGTTCAAAAGGATAAAAATATGAAACCTGTATTCAAAAGAATTATGTTGAAACTTTCAGGTGAAGCACTGATGGGCGATGAAAAATTCGGTATTCATTCAAAATCTTTGATATCCATTGCAGAGGAAATCAAGGAAGTGACAGAACTTGGCTGTCAAACAGCAATAGTTATTGGTGGCGGCAATATTTTTAGAGGTATTACCCGGGATGCAAATGTTATTGATGAAATCTCTGGCGACTACATGGGAATGCTTGCAACTGTCATCAACGGACTTGCTCTTCAAAGCTGTCTTGAAAAAATGAACGCGATTACCAGGGTTCAAAGTGCATTCGAAATGAGACAATTCTGCGAACCTTACATAAGAAGAAGAGCAATCAGACACCTTGAAAAAGGCAGAATTGTGATATTTGTTGGTGGAACAGGGAACCCTTATTTCACCACTGATACTGCGGCTGCTTTAAAAGCAATTGAAATAGGCGCTGAAGTAATATTGAAAGCAACCAAAGTCGACGGGGTTTACACTGACGATCCATTGAAAAATGAAAATGCGAAAAGATACAGTTTATTAACCCATAAAGATGTACTTGCAAAGGAATTGAAGGTCATGGATAATACTGCCATTACCTTGTGTATGAACAATAAATTACCAATCATTGTGTTCAACCTTTTTAAAAAAGGAAACTTAAAGAAGATTGTATTTGGTAAGGGAACAAGAACGATTATCGCTGATAAAAATTCAAAATTATATCAATTGCATTGAAAGGAGGCAGAATGATAAAAGAAATCTGTCAGGAAGCAGAATTAAATATGAAAAAGGTTGAAGATCACTTCATCAGGGAAATTAACAATTTTCGTCTTGGACGTGCTTCTGTAACACTGCTTGAAGGAATTCTCGTGGAGTATTATGGCTCCAGACTACCAATCAATCAAATTGCGACTGTATCTATCCCGAATCCGCAAAGTCTTGTAATTCAACCATGGGATAAATCAACCATAGACAAAATAGTAAAAGCCATTCAGATGAGCAATCTCGGGCTTAATCCAGTAGCTGATTCTTCAACAATTAAAATTTCAGTACCACCATTGAGTGAAGAAAGAAGAAAGGAACTGGTCAAAATACTTAGAAAACTTGAAGAACAGGCAAAGGTTGAAATGAGGGAAATAAGAAGAAAAGTGAAGGAAGAAATAAAAAAACTTGAGAAGGAAAAGAAAATTTCTGAAGATGATTCATTTAAGGCGACTGAGAAATTGCAGGAGTTGACAGATAATTTCATTGAAGAAATTGAAAAGAAAACATCTGTAAAAGAAAAGGAAATTCTTGAGTCATAAACATTTTGTCATCGCCATTGATGGACCTGCTGGTGCTGGTAAAAGCACAGTTGCAATGCTCGTGGCAAAAACACTTGGATTTCTCTACGTTGATACTGGTGCAATGTACCGCGCACTCACATTAAAAGCGCTTCAGTTACAACTGAATTTTAATGATAAGAATAGATTAATAGAAATGAGCAGGGAAACCCGAATTGAACTTCTCCAGGACGGAAACGGGTACAGTGTTTTTCTTGACGGAAAGGATGTCACAAAAACCATCCGTACCGAACAGGTCAGCAAAAACAGCCATTTTATTGCATCAATTCCAGAGATTAGAGAGATACTGTGGAATATACAACGTTCATATCGGGAAAAATACGACATTGTAATGGAAGGCAGGGATATTGGTACTGTTGTTTTCCCGGATGCTCAACTAAAAATCTATCTTGATGCTTCTGTTGAAGAAAGGGCAAAAAGAAGGTATCTACAACTCAAACAACAGGGAATTGAGATGGATATAGAGAATTTGAAACAGGAAATCATTCTCAGAGATGAAAGAGATAAAAACAGAAAAATCGCACCACTCAAAAAACATTCTGATGCAATTACAATAGATACAACATGCCTTACAATTGAACAGGAAGTGTCAATGATTGTTCAACTTTACAGGCAGATGATTGAAAAGATTCAGGAATAAATCTATTTTCTGGGTTCCCTGTGGGAATCCCTTTTGAATGAACGGGGATGGAAAGTTGATTTTTTCTTTTCCTGTTCAATTTCTTCCTGTGTTAGCGCCTGCTTGCGACTCAGATTTGCCCTACCCTGTTCATCAAAACCAACAAATTTCACTTTGATTTTTTCTCCGATGCCAACAACATCTTCAACTTTATTAACCCTGTACGGTGCCAATTCTGAAATATGGACAAGGCCTTCCTGTTCGTTGAAAAATTTCACCATCGCACCGAACGGGAAAATTCTTGTAACAATCCCTTCGTATACCTTTCCAACCTCAGGTTCTTCAACTATTGCCTTAATTCGTTCCAGCGCAGCCTGACATTTTTCTATCTCAGGGCTATAAATAGAAATGGTTCCATCATCTTCAATATCAATCTCAGCCCCTGTGTCTTCAATAATCTTTCTGATTGTTTTACCGCCACCGCCTATAACCAGGCCAATTTTATCAGGAGAAACCTTGAAAGAAATAATTCTCGGCGCATACTTTGAAACTTCAGGTCTTGGAGAAATTAAAACTCCATTCATTATATCAAGAATTTTCTCTCTTGCCTGTTTGCTCTGCAGCACTGCCTCCTTCAGGATCTCCCATGAAAACTCAGTTGTTTTTACGTCCATCTGAAAAGCAGTAATTCCACTGGAAGTCCCGGCTATTTTCAAATCCAGATCTCCTACATGGTCTTCCTCACCCGCTATATCCGTCAAAATAATGTACTTTTCTTTTTCTTTGATCATACCCAGTGCTATTCCCGCAACATGTTTTGGAAGCGGTATTCCTCCATCCATCAATGCCAGACTTGACGCACAAACAGTCGCCATAGATGAAGAACCATTCGATTCCAGAATATTCGCCACAATCCTTATTGTGTAAGGAAATTCTGTTTCGTCGGATATAAGAAACTGAAGGGACTTCTCAGCAAGTGCTCCGTGACCAATTTCTCTTCGAGATGGTCCACGAAGAGCACCGGTTTCTCCAACAGAAAATGGTGGAAAATTGTAATGAAGCATAAACCTTTTTGATGTTTCTTCAAAAAGACCATCAATAATCTGCTGGTCATGTTTTGTACCAAGTGTTACTGAAGCGAGACATTGGGTTTGCCCACGGGTAAATAGTGCAGAACCATGAGTTCGTGGTAAGACCCCAACCTTACACTCAATGGGTCTGATTTCATCGGGTTTTCTACCGTCAAATCTTTTACCAGTTAACAGTATGGACTCTCTGATGGTTTTTTCAAGACACTTCTTAAATATCAATTCAATCTCGTCATGTTTTTCCTCATCATAGGATGTCTTCAATTCTACCAGCATGTTCTCGTAATATTGATTTCGTTGCTTTTTTTCCGGATAATCCCATATTGATTCCATCTTCTTCTTTATAAAAGATGTCACGCTGTCAATTGTATCCGGATCGAACTCAATTTCAGGTTTGTAGTCAATCTTCTGTTTCCACAATGATAAAGAATCAATAAGAGGTTTTATTGCGTCAAAAGCAAATCGCGTCGCATCGATAAATAGGTCTTCAGAAAGCTCTTTTGCCCAGCCCTCGAGCATGACAATTGAACTTTCTGTGCCAGAAAGAACAAGATTTATGGTACTTTTTTCCAGTTCAGAAATCGTAGGGTTTATTACGAATTTATCATCTATTCTTCCCATCCGCACACAACCCAAAACTCCACTGAAAGGTAATCCGGAAAGCAAAATAGCACCGGACGCACCAATAACAGAAAGAATATCCGGGTCATTTTCCTGATCAACAGAAAGAACAAAGGAAATTATCTGCACCTCGTCTGCAAAATCTTCTGGAAACAAAGGTCTGATTGAACGATCAATCAACCGGCTGATCAGTATCTCTCTCTCTGATGGTCTACCTTCTCTTTTAAAGAATCCACCAGGGATCTTACCTGCAGCAGACGTCTGTTCGCGATAATCGCATGTCAAGGGGAAAAAATCACGAATTTCTTCTGATTTTTTTGTTGTGACTGTAACAAGAACAACCGTGTCACCACAACTTACTGTTACCGAACCTGCAGCCTGTTTTGCGAGAAACCCGGTCTCAAGAATTATGGGCTTACCGCCAAGCTCTATTTCCAGTTTTCCTGTCATTTTTTTATTTTCTCAAATTCAACTTTTCAATAAGAACCTGGTAAGCCGCAGGGTCTTTTGCCTGAAGGTACTTCAACAGACGTCGCCTGTGGCCTATAATCTTCAGTAAGCCTCTTCTTGAATTAAAATCCTTTGGGTATTTTTTGAAATGCTCACCAAGCGCTTCAATCCTTCTTGTTAACAGGGCAATCTGGATTTCAGGGGACCCAGTATCCTGAGGATGTCGTCCAAAATCCTGTCTTAATTTTTCCTTTACTGATTTTTCCAGCATTTCCATTTCTCCTTGATGTGTTGTGCTGAAACTCTTTGAATCGCCTTTCACTGATACTAAGTATATAATGTTATTGAAATTTTGTCAATGAATTCTACTTTGGAAAAGAGGCGATATCTCTCCTGTAGTACATGTTTTTAAAAGAAATGGCATTAACCTTTTCATACGCCTTTGCCCTTGCCTGAGCAATCGTCTTACCCAGACCAACAACATTCAATACCCTGCCACCCGCAGTAATAAAAAGATCATTTTCTTTCCTTGTTCCCGCATGAAAAATCACAACATTCGTTGGAACAGAATCAAGCCCCTTAATGGAATATCCGGTCTCATATTTTCCCGGATATCCCCCTGAGGCGATAACAACATCAACCGCAGCATCTGTGTTCCATTTTACAGATGTTTTGCCGAGAAGTTTTTCTGTTGCAGCCTCCAGTACTTCAAGTAAACCACCTGCCATTCTTGGTAAAACAACTTCTGTTTCAGGATCTCCAAATCTTACATTGTATTCAAGAACACAGGGACCCTTTTCTGTTATCATTAATCCACAATAAATTACTCCACAGTAATCAATACCTTTCTTCTGCAAACCCTTTATCGTTGGAATCACTATTTTCTTTTCTATAAAACTTTCAAGTTCAGGACCACACATTGAAACAGGGCTGTAACAACCCATACCTCCAGTATTTGGTCCCGTATCCCCATCGTAAATCTTCTTATAGTCCCTTGCAGGCAATAGC
This sequence comes from bacterium, assembly GCA_035392545.1. Lineage (GTDB taxonomy): Bacteria > Ratteibacteria > UBA8468 > B48-G9 > DTJG01 > DTJG01. The sequence goes on along the minus strand of DAONMJ010000005.1, from coordinate 12,988 downwards.
GGAATATAGTTTTCCCCATCTGTTATCACAAGATATGATAGTTCCTCTCCAGAAAGAAATTCCTCTATAACAACCCTGTTATTTTCAGCCGAAAAAACGCGTTTTTCAAAAACATCCTCAATAAATGATATCGCCTGGCTCATTTCAGTGGCAACACTCACGCCCTTGCCCGCAGCAAGACCGTCAAATTTAATTACAACAGGAAACATAGCCCTTTCAAGAATCGCCTTCGCCTGATTAAAATTGTCTGCCACAGAAAAATGTCCTGTGGGAATATCATTTTCTATCATAAATTCTTTTGCCCACACTTTTGACGATTCAAGTTTTGCTGCCTTTTGAGAAGGACCAAAAATCTTCAATCTCTTTTTTTTAAATTCATCAACAATACCAATGGCAAGCGGCAATTCAGGACCGACAATAGTAAGGTCTATTTTCTCTTTCTTGGCAAAGGAACTTATGTTCTGCAACTGATCAATAGAAATATCAACCAGATTTGCTATTTCTCCAATGCCTCCATTTCCAGGAAGCGCATAAAGTGTACCTGTTTTAATTTCAGACGCAATCTTCCAGCATATTGCGTGTTCGCGGCCACCACTTCCAATCACAAGTATTTTCATGTCACACCTCAATCTCCAATAATTCTGGTGTCTTCATCAAGATATATCCCTCGTAGATTCATTTCAAGGGCATTGGGCGCAGGCGACGCTTCAAAACCGGTCTCCCTTGTAATCTTACCCTCATTAATCAATTTTACAAGATGCTGATTAAATGTTTGCATACCGGTTTCCTTATCTGAAGATATCGCACTCGGTATTTTGCCCATTTTATTTTCCATAATAAGTCTCGATATAATCGGCGTAACAACCATAACCTCACAAACAGGAACCATACCCGTCCCATCCTTTCTGGGCAGCAATTTCTGACAGCATGTTGCACGAAGGTTGTAAGCAAGAGTTTTCCTTACCATATCATGCTGTTGCTGTGGGAAAAAATCAAGAATTCTGTTTATTGTAGTAATTGTATCTACTGTATGAAGGGTGCTGAAAACAAGATGTCCGGTTTCGCATGCACGAATTGCAGCTTCGAAGGTTTCTGTATCGCGCAATTCGCCTATCAGAATGATATCCGGGTCTTCGCGCAGAACTCTTTTCAATGCATCATGAAATGAAAGCGTATCCAGCCCCACCTCACGTTGATTGATGATGCAATTTTTGTCAGTGTAGACAAATTCAATTGGATCTTCAATTGTGATAATGTGCAAAGCCTGTCTATTCTGGTTAATGTATTCTATCATTGCTGCAAGAGTGGTCGATTTACCACACCCCGTTGGACCGGCTACAAGAATGAGGCCTGTTGGAAAATCTGAAATTTTTGCCAGCACAGGAGGTAAACCAAGCTGGTCAAATGATGGTATAGTGGATTTGATTCTGCGCATAACGATACCAACATATCCTCTCTGCCGAAAAATGTTTACACGAAATCTGCCTGTTTCCGGGCTTTCTGTGGCAAGGTCCATTTCCATCTGTTCTAGAAACAGAATCTTCTGTTTCTCATTCATAATACTGAAAGCGTAATTTTCAATTTCCTGAGGAGTTAATATGTCGTCTTCTGCAGATTCTTGCAGGACTGTCTTGACTCTAAAAAAGGGCTTCCTTCCAACCTTCAAATGAAGATCCGACGCATCAAGGTCAGCCATCCTTTTCAACAGCTTCTCTATGTTCATCCGTTTCCTTCTCGGACTCAATATCCCCCAGAACCACATCCAGCACATTCAAAGAATCGTCAGAAACAGACGCTGTACCACCCGCGAGAATTTTGTGTCCTTTCTCAGAGAATTTCAATATCAACTGATAAATATTTTCCTTTTTGTCGTATCTATCGAGAATTTTTGTCGAATCCTTCATATTATTCCACCATTTGTATTATTGCCATTTCACTTGCGTCCCCGCGACGCCTGTCAACCTTGATAATTTTCGTATAGCCGCCTTTTCTTCCTTCAAATTTTTTACCCAGGTCCATCACAATTTTTGTCGTAGCAGGATGATTAAGATATGAATTGATTTTTCTAATACTTACCAGGTCCTGTTTTTTTCCTGCAGTAATTAATCTCTCAACCATCCTTTTTAATTGTTTTGCTTTCGCTTCTGTGGTCATGACCTTTTTATTCTGGAAAAAACTGATGGTCATGTTTCTCAGAAGACTTCTGCGATGAGATTTGTTCCGTCCAAATTTACGAATATTTTTCTTGTGCCTCATGACTGCTCCGTGTCAGACGAATCTATCTTCAGTTTGTAACCCTTTTTTTCAAGAACCTCTTCTATCTCCTGGATGGACTTTTTCCCAAGATTTTTCATCTCTTCAAACTCTGTACGGGACATCTCAAGAATTTCTCTGAGAGTGCTGATGTTGTGCGTCTGAAGCGCGTTAATCACTCTGGTGGAAAGCTTCAATTCAGTAATGGGCGTGTCGAGTATGTCGACCTGTTTCTTCTCTGGAACCGATACAGGCTGGTCCCCTATCATCTGCATTGTCCCAATTGTCATGAAATGCCTGTTAAGAATGTTTGTAGTCTTAATTAGGGCATCGGCTGGTGTTATTGCACCATTTGTCCACACATCAAGAATAAGTTTTTCATAGTCAACAAGTTGTCTGACTCTTGTATTTTCAATATGAAAAGCAACCTTCCTCACCGGTGTATATATTCCATCAATCAGAATCATATCTGCTGGAATATCCTTTCTGATCAACTTCATTTTTTCAACAGGAAGATACCCTCGTCCCTCGGTTATTTCAAAATCAATCGTCAATTTCGTTGATGGATCAAGGGTCGCAATATGAAGGTCCGGATTCAAAATCTCAACACTTCCATCAGTAATGAGATCTTTTGCACACAATTCAGACATTCCAGAAATTGTTACAGAACACCTGTGCGGAAATTCAGAAATAATCGGCTTACATATCACCTGCTTCAGATTAAGAACAATCTGCGTGGTGTCCTCCTTAACACCTTCAATTGCGGTAAATTCATGCTGAACACCCGAAATCTTAATTCCTGTAATAGCGACCCCGGGAATAGAAGAAAGCAAAACCCTTCTCAGTGCGTTTCCAACTGTCACACCAAAACCTTTTTCGAGGGGTTCAACAATCAACTGTCCATAATTAGATTTATATGTTCCTTTTTCCCATGCGATTTTTTCTGGATACAAAAACTCAATAGATTTTTCTTCCATAATATCCACCTCACTTTGAATAGAAGTTGATGATGAGATGCTCATCAACAGGTATACTGACTTCGTCTCTCGTCGGATATCTCACAACCTTTGCTTTCATTTCATTCTCAGAAGCCTCAAGCCATACAGGTACAGGAGTTGCCCTCCCAGTTTCCCTTGCATTTTTTGCGATCTCCAAAAACCTTGAATTATCTCCGATACTGATCTCATCGCCAATTTTCACCTGATATGATGCCCTGTTCACCCTTTTGCCGTTTACAAAAACATGCCCATGAGATACCATCTGTCTTGCCATTCTACGAGAAAATGCCCAGTTCAATTTATAAACAACATTATCCAGCCGACATTCAAGCAAGCGCAAAAGTATCTCACCGGTTACACCCTTCATTTTCTTTGCCATTGAGAAATATTTTCTAAACTGTTTTTCAAAAACGCCATAGTAAGATTTTACCTTGTTTTTCTCTCTCAACTGCAAGCCAAATTCAGATGTTTTGGCTGCCATCATACCCTTACGTTGTTTTCGTGGATCAAGGGGGCACTTATCGCTTTCGCATCTTCCACCTTTCAAGTACAGTTTTTCTGCGTTTCTTCTACAAACTTTACATACGGGTTTAGTGATTTTTGCCATGAAAACTCCTTTTTATACCCTTCTTCTCTTGGGAGGTCTACAACCATTATGCGGTATCGGTGTAACATCTCTTATTGCAGTAATACTCAACCCTGCCGTCTGTAAAGCCCTTATTGCTGTCTCACGACCAGGGCCAGGACCTTTCACCCTTACTTCAACATCTCTCATATTCACAAGATTCTGGACTTTTTTTGCCACATTTTCAGCGATCAACTGGGCAGCAAATGGGGTACCCTTTCTCGTACCTTTAAACCCGACTGCACCAGCGCTTGCCCATGCCACAACCCTGCCTTCAGGATCAGTAATGGTAATCGTGGTATTATTGAAGGTTGCTTTTATATGTGCAACCCCGGACGGAATACTTACATGTTTCTTCTTCTTTTTTGTGTATTTTTTCTTTTCCTTATCAGCCATTTTCTCTCCTTATAACAGAATTAACTTCCGCTTTCACCAACATTGGATCTTATCGCTTTCCTTGCAGCCTTATCCCTGACAACACCAACAGTTTTCCTTGGTCCCTTGCGGGTCCTCGCGTTTGTTCTTGTTCTCTGTCCACGAACAGGCAATGAACGTCTGTGTCGGGCTCCACGATAACAGTTGATTTCAATAAGTCTGCTAACATTACCGCCAAATTCTCTTCTTAAATCACCTTCTATTTTAAAGTTTTGCTGAACAAACGCTGAAATCTTTCCAATTTCTTCCTCTGTTAAATCTTTAATCCTTTTATCAGGATTGACTCCAGTGGCTTTGATAATTCTTTCTGCAATTGACTTACCAATACCATAGATATAGGTCAATCCAATTAGCACCTTTTTTTCGTTAGGAATTTCAACTCCAAGAATACGAGCCATTGTTAAACCTCCTCAACCCTGTTTTTGTTTATGTTTTGGCCCATCCTGGGGATTTTTACATATCACCATGACAGACCCTCGTCTTTTGATAATTTTACACTGTGGACACATTTTTTTTACTGACCCACGTACCTTCATATTTTCCTCCTATAATCTTTTAATAATTCTACCTTTGGTTATATCGTAAGGTGTAATTTCAACAATTACCTTGTCACCTGGAATAATTTTGATATAGTGTAACCGCATCTTTCCACAAAGATGCGCGTTAATCTTCATCCCATTTTCAAGATCCACAAGAAAACTTGTACCCGGTAGTGCTTTACTAATCGTACCGGTAAGTGTAATTTTATCTATTTTCTTATCCATTATGGAAATTTGTTAAAATTTCAAAACCCTCTTTTTTCACAAGCACTGTATCCTCAAAGTGAGCAGAGGGTAGTCCGTCACGAGTCACAACGGTCCAGCCATCAGACAGAATTCTTAAATCAGGTTTACCCATATTGACCATCGGTTCTATAGCAATCACCATGTTTTCCTGTAATTCAAAACCTTTGCCACGGCGTCCGAAATTAGGAACATCTGGTTCTTCATGCAAATATTTTCCAACACCATGCCCTGCAAAATCACGCACAACATTGAATCCTTCTTTTTCAACAAAACGTTGAATTTCACTTCCTATATCTCCTGTCCTGCATCCTGCTTTCACCTTTGATATCCCAAGTTCAAGAGATTTTCTCGTTACATCAATCAACCTCTGCTTTTCAGGATCAATCTCTCCAACAGGACAGGTTATGGCACAATCACCAATATAACCGTCTTTTACAACACCCACATCAAGAGACACAATATCTCCATACCTCAGGTATCTTGATTTTGAAGGTATTCCATGTACCACTTCTTCATTTATTGATATGCAAATCACTCCTGGATACCCCCTGTATCCGCGAAAAGCTGATTTAACTTTTTCTTTTTCCATCAACAATTCAGCAAAATCTGCAATATCTAAAGTCGTTTTCCCTTCTTCAAGAACATTTGAAATTTCAAGCAAAATTTTCTTGCAGATTTTTCCAGCACTTCTAATTTTTTCTATCTCATCGGGTCTTTTTACACCCACAGCGTAAGCCCCTCAATTCTTCTTAATATATTTTCGCGGTTATCAGCAGCAGAAACAGTTAGTACTCTATGTTTGCCACCGTAATATTCAAGTAATGGTTCCGTTTCACTGCGAAAAACATCAAGACGCCTTGCGATAACCTGTGGTGTATCATCTTCTCTCTGAATCAAAGGGCCTCCGCAGATATCGCATATCCCTTCTTTTTTGGGAGGCATATGTTTTAGATGATAAATAGCTCCACAGTTTCTGCATATTCTTCTTAACGACAATCGTTCTATCAAAACACTGTCAGGTGCAACGAAATTTAATACAACTACTCTATCATTTTCATCAATTGTTTTTTCAAACATCCGGGCCTGATTCATGTTTCTCGGAAACCCGTCCAGCAAAAATCCATTTATTGCATCTTCCTGCTGAATTCTGTCATTGAGCGCTTCAAATACAATATCATCTGGAACAAGTTCTCCCTTTTTCATAAATGCTTCTGCCTTCACGCCTATACTGGTACTTTTTTTTACATTTTCTCTAAGTAAATCTCCAATTGATATAATAGGAAATCCCAATAATTCACTGAGACTCTTACCCACTGTCCCCTTTCCTATACCAGGGGGACCAAACAAAATGATAATTTTTCTCATCTTGCTCGCGCCTTTTTAAGAAATCCTTCATAATGACGCATAATAAGATGAGCTTCAATCTGTCTTAGTGTTTCAAGAATTACAGAAACCACTATGAGAAGTCCTATACCACCAAACATACTCGCTATCAGATATGGAATCCTGAATATATGCATAATAATGTATGGAAATATTGCAATCACCGTCAACATGAGAGAACCTGGCAGGGTTAATCTGCCAAGGATCCTTTCCAGATATTCACCTGTTGCTTTCCCGGGCCTGATGCCCGCAACAAAACCCCCATACTTTTTCAAATCATCCGATACATGTTCAGGATTGAAAATTACGCTTGCATAGAAATAGCAAAATCCAACAATCAACAGAGCGTACAAAACCATTCCAGGACCTGAAACAGGACTGAGAACATGGGCAAGTTTCTGCAAAAATGGATTGTTTGCAAATCTGAGTATTGTTGAAGGAAACGTGAGAAATGATACAGCAAAAATCAAAGGAAGGACTCCCCCTGGATTAAGTTTTATTGGCAAATAAGTTGTCTGTCCGCCGTAAACCCGTCTGCCAACAACCCTTTTTGCGTACTGAACAGGAATCCTTCTTTCGCCTTCATTCAACATTATTGCTGCACCAACAACAACGAAAATCAGTCCTGCCATCAATACAATAAGTCCTGGGTTTATTTCTCCTGCGCTCATGAGCTGGGCAGTCTGATGAACAGCAACAGGCATTCTTGAAAGGATACTTGCGGTAATGATAAGAGAAATTCCATTGCCAATTCCTTTCTCTGTAATCTGTTCACCGAGCCACATAAGAAAAATGGTACCGGTTGTAAGGGTCAAAACCGTTGTGATCCTGAACAACCACCCAGGAGAATTGACCATGACCACACCATCAAAATGCGCAGGATTTTCAAGCCATACACTTACCGCAAATCCCTGAAATAAGCACAGAATAACCGTGCCATAACGTGTCCACTGTGTAAGTTTTCTTCTACCTTCCACTCCGCTTCTCAACATATGTTCAAAAAATGGAAATATTGACGCCAGCAGTTCAAGAATAATTGAAACACTGATGTAAGGCATTATCCCCAGAGCAAAAATTGTCGCATTGCTCAATGCACCACCTGCAAACAAATCAGCAATACCAAAAAGCGTCCCTGACATTCTGTCGAAAAAAGAAGCAAGGGCTTTGCCATTGATTCCAGGAACAGGAATATAACAACCGAACCTGTAAACGGTCAGCAGAGCCACCACAATAAGTATTTTTCGTTTTAGATCAGGGACTTTTAATGTGTCTTTAAATGCTGTAATCATTTTTTGAGCACCATGATTTTTCCGCCAGCTTTTTCTATCATATTTTTCGCTTTTTCTGAAAAAGCATGAGCATGAATCTCAAGAGATTTTTCAATCTTGCCTTCCCCGAGTATTTTCACGAGGTTTTTTTTGTTTTTAACAAGCCCTTTTTCGGCAAGTGCATCAGGCGATACGACATCGCCTGCATTAAATTTACTATTAACTTGCCCGATATTCACTTCTTCAAAGATTGTTTTTGACAAAGGATTGAAACCTCTTTTCGGAATACGTCTGATCAAAGGCATCTGTCCGCCTTCAAAACCACCGACGCGATGAAAACCTGACCTTGATTTATGCCCCTTGTGTCCTCTTGTGGACTGTTGCCCATGTCCGGAGCCATGACCTCTCCCAACAATTTTTTTCTTGTGTTTGCTTCCCTTTGTCGGTCTTAAATCATGGATTTTCAACACTTTTTTTCTCCTTTAGTTCAAGAAATTTCAGTGCCCTGTAAGTCGCATTCAGAACATTGATGGTATTTGTCGAACCAATTACCTTACATACGGCATCTCTCACACCCAGAACTTCAAGAAAAGCGCGCATCGTTTTCCCGGCAACAAGTCCATGTCCCTTTGATGCCGGCTTAAGAATAACATGCGAGGCATCGTATTTGGCTTCAATAGCGGCACCTATGGTAGAACCATTCAAAGAAATAGCAATCCTGTTCCTGTTGGCTTTCTCCCTGCCCTTGCGAATCGCCTCAGGAACTTCAGATGCCTTCCCCACTCCAAATCCTGCCTCTCCTTTCTGATTCCCACAGACAATAACCGCGCGAAATTTCAATCGTTTACCGCCCTTTGTCACTTTCATAACCCTGCGGATTTCAATAACAATTTCCTTCTCTTCTGCAGTTTCCTGTTCAATCTGCGGAATAAGATTTTCACTTGCTAAAATTTTAAACCTCCTTGTCTTGCGCCCTCGGCAAAAGATTTTACACGACCTTTGTAGCCATAACCGGCCCTGTCAAAAACGACAGTTTCTATGTTCATAGATTTCGCACGTTCTGCCAGAAGTTTGCCAACAAGAAAAGCACCCTTAACGTTTCCACCTTTTTCTTCTGGCTTTGCAACCTTCTTGAAATCACTGCCAAGAGAAGAAACAGTTAAAAGTACCTTGTTTGGCTGAACATCGTCAATAACCAGAGAACCATAAATATGTTTTGAACTTCTGCAAACAACTAACCTCGGTCGTTGAAGATTCCCTGAAATTTGCTTCCTTACACGCAAATGCCTTTTTTTTCTTTTATCTTGCCTGCTTAACATCATATGTTCACTCCCTTATTTCTGAGTACCAACAGCGGCTTTACCAACCTTATGTCTTACATATTCACCCGCGTATCTGATTTCTTTGCCTTTGTACGGCTCCGGCGGATATATATCTCTGATATCAGCGGCAAAATTTCCCAGAAGATCTTTATCATATGAACTGATCTTCATCACTGTGTTTTTCTCAATCTGCACAGTAATTGGTTCTGGTATATCCACCTCAACTGGATGTGTAAATCCAAGGTTCAACATCAATTTCTTCCCTTTTACTTCTGCTTTGAATCCAGTCCCATGGATTTCAAGTGTCTTTTCAAAACCTTTTGTAACGCCCAGGATTCTATTTTTTATCAATGTTCGTAACAAACCCTGAAGGGCATCCGTCTTCTTAAACAACCTTCTGAATTTTGTGGTCTGTGGCACAGTATTAACTACAAAAATCTTTTTGTCTTCAACAGTTACATCCAGATTCTCAAAAACATTTTGAGTAATCCTGCCCTTTGGACCTTCAATAGACAGAACCCTACCTTCCATCGTTATCTTTACACCATCAGGTATTTCAACAGGTTTTTTCCCCAATCTTCCCATAGTATTCACCTACCATATGTAAAATAAAAGTTCTCCACCAACGTTCAGTTCTTTCGCCTTACGGCTACTTATGATTCCTTTAGACGTAGTCAATACCGCGATCCCGGTATCATGTTTTTCTTTTGCAATTTTATCAGCCGAAATGTACACCCTGCATCCTGGTTTGCTTAATTTACGCACCTTTGATATCGTTGGTTTTTTTTCTGAATACAACAGGTGTACTCTGAGAATTTTTTTACCATCGGCTTCGATAATTTCCCAATCCTTAATATAATGTTCTTCTTTCAGCACACCAAGAATGCCTTCTTTAAGTTTTGACCACGATACATCCGCATATGGCTTGAAAACAATATTTGCATTCCTCAACCTCGTCATCATATCAGCAATGGGGTCTGTCATAATTATTCCTCCTACCAGCTTGCTTTGGTGACACCAGGTATTTCACCCTGTGATGCCAGTTGTCTGAAACAAATACGGCAAATTCCAAATTTTCTCAAATATCCTCTTGGTCTACCACATCTCCAGCAGCGATTTCTTTTTCTTACTTCAAATTTCGGTTCTTTTTTCATCTTTTCAAAAAAACATTTACGAGCCAAATCAATCCTCCCTTAATGGTAATCCCATAAGTTTTAATAGTTCTCTTGCATGTTCAACTTTTTTAGCATTCGTACATATTGTAATATTCATACCTCTGACCTTGTAGATGGTATTGTAATCAACCTCAGGGAAAATCACCTGCTCCCTGATGCCCAATGTGTAGCTGCCACGGTCATCAAAGGAATCAGGATTTAATCCATTAAAATCCTTTACCCTTGGAAGCGCAGCCGTAATCATACGATCAAGGAATTCATACATCCTCTGACCTCTCAATGTTACCATCACACCACAAATATCACCTTTTCTCAGATTAAAAGAAGAAATTGACTTTTTACCCCTTGTAATGACAGGTTTTTGTCCTGATATTAAAGCCAGTTCCTTCTGAACTGATTCAATAGCCTTTGCATCCTTATTATCTTTACCAACACCAACATTGATAACAACCTTCTGAATGCAAGGGACCTGGTGCGAGTTCTTAAATCCAAACTTTTCCATCATTGAAGGTACCACCTTTTCTCTGTAAAGTATTTTCAACCTGGCTTCCATTATTTTGCCTCCACCAGTTCGCCGCACTTTTTACAGTATCTGACCTTTGAACCATCATCCATCATCTTTATTCCCAGCCGTGTTTTTTTGCTACACTTCATGCAAAAAAATTGAACATTGGCGATTGAAATTGGTTTTTCCATTGTTATGATTCCACCCTGTCTGTCAAGTTTCCTGGGTCTTGTCGCCTTTTTTACAAAGTTCACTCCTTCCACCAGAACGCGACTCGTTTCAGGAAAAACCCTGACAACCCTGCCCTTTTTACCTGTATCTTTACCCTTAATAACGACTACAAAGTCGTTTTTCCTGATAAGAAACCCCATCTTATAGTACCTCCGGAGCTAGTGAAACGATTTTCATAAATTTTGCCTCTCTCAGTTCTCTTGGTACAGGACCAAAAACTCTTGTGCCTCTGGGATTAAGATCATCGTCTATAATAACCGCACAGTTGTGATCAAACTTCAAATATGAACCATCTGCTCTTCTAATCGGAGCTTTTGTTCTCACAATCACGGCCTTGACAACCTGCTTTTTTTTCACTATTCCATCGGGCAAAGCATCTTTCACATTTGCTCTTATGATGTCCCCGATTCTGGCGTATCTTCGCTTTGAGTGTCCAAGCACCCCGATAACACTTATTTTCTTGGCACCTGTGTTGTCCGCAACTTCAAGTATTGTTCTTAACTGCACCATTTGTTACTCCTTCACTTTTGGATGATGCTTTTTTTACAACCTCTACTATTCGCCATCTTTTCAATCTGCTTAATGGCCTGCATTGCCTGATAATGACTGTATCTCCGGTCTTACTAATTTCAGATTCATCATGAACGTAGAATTTCTTTCTTTTTCGAATCACTTTGAAATACACAGGATGCCTGCTCAAGGTTTCGACAACAACCACCCTGGTTTTTTCCATCTTATCACTTACAACCTGCCCCTGCTTCTCAATTTTATTTTCTTGTTTCGGAACCATTGGCACCTCGTTGCTTGCTGATTTTCTTCAACTGTATTATGGTATTTATGCGGGCGATATCCCTTCTCAAATTTCTCAAAATTCGCGTATTCTTCAACTGCCCCAGTTGAACCTGTATTCTCTGATCAAAAAGCTGTCTTGCAATGTCCGTCCTTTTTTGTTCAAGTTCCTGAACAGTCAAACTTTTAAGTTCTTCAAAATCCTGTCTTTTCATTGAATTTCCCGTTTCACAATTTTTGTTTCAATCGGTAACTTATAAGAAGCCAATCTCAACGCTTCCATGGCAACATCCGCTGATACACCGGCTATTTCAAAAACAATTCGACCTGGAAGTACAATTGCTTCCCACCCGGCCACATCTCCTTTTCCTTTACCCATTCTCGTCTCAGCAGGTTTTTTGGTAAAGGGTCTGTCCGGAAATATCCGTATCCAGAGTTTACCCTTTGCCTTCAAATGGTGGGTAATAGCAATACGGGCTGCTTCTATTTGATTACTTTTGAGTCGCCCCGGCGATAGAACCTGCAGTCCAAAATCACCAAAGTAAATTGTTGCTCCCCGGGTTGCCTTACCCTTTGTTCTGCCTCTCTGAACTTTTCTGTACTTTACCCTTTTTGGCATTAACGGCATTTTTGCTCCTTTTACTAAGAAGTTCCTCTACAGGATGAGATATTTCAATATTCAATGGTTCGGTTGCAGGTTTCTGTACAACCTGTTGTTCTCCATTAAACACCTCTCCAAGAAAAATCCAGACCTTCACACCAATGCAACCAAACTTGGTAATGGCTGTTGAAGTTGCATAACTAATCTTTGCACGAAGTGTGTGAAGAGGCACTTTACCTTTAATATAGAGTTCAGACCTTGAAATTTCAGCCCCTCCAAGTCTGCCACCAACCCTTACTTTGATGCCCAGAGCACCTGATTGCAAACAGAGAGCCATTGCTTTCTTCACCGCTATTCTATGTGGTACCCTTCTTTCTAATTGCATTGCTATACTATCGGCCATAAATTGAGCATCCTGGCCTGGATTTTTTATTTCATTAACATCAATGGCAACCTGTTTTTTCATGTTGTTGTATAATTGATCTCTCACAGCATTAATCTCTGACCCCTTACGGCCGAGAACAACCCCAGGTCTCGGACTGTACAAACTAATCTTGACCTTCTCTGATATCTTTTCTATATCAACTCTTGTGACAGAACCTCTTGGAAATCTCTGGA
>DAONMJ010000004.1:0-37714 GCA_035392545.1 bacterium | reverse complement strand
AAAAAAGTTGAAAAATTTCCTGAAGCTATTAAAATAGGTTTTGAATTAAATCAAGGGAGATTTTGATGTTTCATGGGCCTGGCTTTCACAGAACAGGAAGCTTCAGGTATGATGGTGATGACGAAGTTAAGGGCACAGTTCGCATTACAAGATTGTTTGGATATCTCAAACCTTACAAATATCAAATTTCCTTTGCTTTACTCATTTCCATATGCGTCACTGTTTTGAATCTTGTTCCACCAAGAATCATTGGAATTATCATTGATAAGGCACTCGGCAAAGAAAATCTGCCAATCCTTATCAAAATGTGTTTTTCTTTACTCTCCATTTACATTGTCGTTAATTTATTGAATGGAGTAAAAATTTTTTTGATGGGAAAACTCGGGCAAAAAGTCACATACGACCTCTGGCAGGAAGTTTACAGAAATATCCAGCGGCTTTCTTTCAGGTTCTTTGACGAAAATCAAACCGGTAACATTATGGCAAGAATTACAAGCGATATTACGGCTGTTGAAAGGGTTGTCGTAGATGGCCTGGATACAACCATTATTGCGTCTCTAACACTTATAGGCATCACCTTTGTATTATTCTGGATGAACTGGAAACTCGCGTTGATAACAATGATACCAGTACCTTTGCTGGTTTTTATGGCTTATTTAATTACAATAAAGGCACACGCAATATACAGAGAAGTAAGAAAAAAAATGGGTGAAATAAGCGCTTTACTTCAAGATAGTATTTCTGGTGTCAGGGAGACGAGAAGTTTTGCAAGAGAAGAGTATGAAATCAACAGATTGAACACAAAAAGTAGCGAATATGTCCAAACTAATATCCAGGCAATAAAATTATGGGCAACGTTTTCTCCATCGATTGTAATTACGACAACCATCGGCACTTTTCTGGTACTTCTTTTTGGTGGGAAAATGGCTATTATTAACCAGAGTATTACCACAGGAGAAATTATCTCGTTTCTTTTTTACCTCAATCTTTTTTATCAACCAATTCATCAGTTAAATATGGTGAATCACATTCTTCAACATGCAAGGGCATCAAGCGAAAGGATTTTTGAAATCGTTGATGCTGAACCAGACGTCAAAGAGGCAAAAGGCGCTATGTCTTTCAAACGACCCGTAAAGGGCGAAGTTATTTTCAAAAACGTTCATTTTTCATACAAACCAGGCCTGGAGGTTCTTCATGGAATAACTTTTAAGGCGAATTCTGGAGAAACTATTGCACTTGTAGGACCAACAGGCGCAGGGAAAACCACCATTGTCAGTCTGGTACCTCGTTTTTATGATGTTGATTCTGGACAGATTTGCATTGACGGGGTGGATATTCGTAAATACAAATTAAAAGAACTCAGAGAATCAATCGGTATTGTAATGCAGGAACCCTTTTTATTCAATGGCACCATCCTGGAAAATATTGCTTATGGACGACTTGATGCAAAAATAGACGAAATCGTTGAGGCAGCAAAACTTGCGAATGCCCACACCTTTATTGTCAAACTTGCTGATGGCTATTATCATCAAATTGGCGAAAGGGGAGTAAAGCTTTCTGTGGGAGAAAAACAAAGAATCGCAATTGCCCGCGCGATTCTAAAAAATCCTCCTATTTTAATTTTTGACGAAGCCACTTCTTCTGTTGATAACGAAACTGAGGCGCTGATACAGGAAGCCATTTCCAGATTGTTAAAAAATAGAACATCGTTTGTCATCGCGCACAGATTGTCCACAGTGATGAACGCACACAAAATACTGGTTATTAATGAAGGCAACATTGTTGAAACCGGTACCCACAGTGAACTTCTTGTTAAAGGGGGATTGTACAAAAAACTTTATGAAATCCAGTTTAAGAAAACAATGACAGACCCGGAATATCTGAATATCTCTAACACAAATCAGTAATACAAATGATTTCCTTGAAACAGGGAGGAGGTCATGATTGAAGCCGCAAATCTCAAAGCAGGAACATTTATAAAGAAAGAAGAGGAAATTTTTAAAGTTCTTGAGATAGAAATTAAGGCAGGCCCTGCGAGATTCTCAAGTCATGTTCACATAAAACTATTGAATGTAAAAACAGGCAAAATTGTTGAAATGAAAACACCCCCGGAAGAAAAATTGGAAGACCTCGCCATTGAAATAGCCCTGCTTGAATATCTATATCAAGACGAAGACAATTTTTGTTTCATGAATCCTCAAACATATGAACAATTTGAAATTCCCGGACATATGTTTGAACACTTTAAAGAATTTTTAAAAGAAGGCACTGCACTGAAATTCGAAATTTACCAGGGAACCCCGATCAGTGTCATTATACCGGAAACCGTTGAATTGAAAGTGGTAAGTGCAGGAGGTGGTGTGAAAGGCGAAACCGATGCGACCTACAAAAACGCAATACTTGAAAACAATATGGAAATCCTTGTTCCTCATTTCATTAAGGAAGGAGATGTCATAAAAGTATCCACTTCAACAAAACGGTATGTGGAACGGGTTCATAAATAAGGATGATTTGTCAAACTTACAAATGTGCCATAATATATTAGGGGGGATAAATGATTCAGGGTGTTAAGGTAAAAAAACTATCATTCAATGTAGACGACAGGGGTAGACTTCTCGAAATTCTGAGAAACGACGACGAAATTTTCGAAAGTTTTGGCCAGGTATATATAACAACCTGTTATCCAGAAGTTATAAAAGCGTGGCATCTGCATCACTTGCAAAACGACAACATGGTTGTTATCTCGGGAATGGCGAAAATTGTTCTCTGTGACCAACGTGAAGGCAGTAAGACGTTCGGGGAAATTAATGAATTTATAATCGGAGATTTCAATCCAATGCTGGTGCACATACCTGCAAATGTATATCATGGTTTTATGTGTATATCGGAAAAAGAAGCAGTAATACTTAATGTGCCGACACAACCATATAATCACAAATCACCAGATGAGTATCGACTCCCCTTTGATACCGATAAAATTTTATACAGATGGGAAAGGAAAAATCGCTGATGAAAGGTGTGATACTCGCCGGTGGACTTGGAAGCCGTCTCTATCCCCTGACAAAAGTAACGAACAAGCATCTTCTGCCCGTATACGACAGACCAATGATTTACTATCCGCTTGAGACCCTTGTAAAAACAGGCATCAAAGATATCATGGTCATCACAGGAGGCACTTCTTCAGGAGATTTTCTCAGGTTACTTGAAAATGGAAGAGAGTTTGGGCTTGAACATCTTACATACGCATATCAGGAAGGAGAAAAGGGAATTGCCCACGCCCTTGCACTTGCAGAACATTTTGCAGCAGGAGAAAAAATCGTCGTCATACTCGGCGACAACATTATAGAAAAAGATATTTCAAAAGAAGTGGACATATTCAGCAAACAAAAAGAAGGCGCGCGAATTATCCTTAAAGAAGTTGACGACCCAAAAAGGTTCGGCGTTGCAGAAATTCGTGAAGACATAATTGTGAAAATTATTGAAAAACCATCTGTCCCACCATCAAAATTTGCTGTCATCGGTATTTATATGTATGATCATCAGGTCTTTGATTTTGTAAAAACATTGAAACCTTCTGCGCGAGGAGAACTTGAAATCACTGATGTAAACAATAAATATATTGAAAAAGGCCAGATGACTTATGGCATCCTGGATGGATGGTGGACGGATGCAGGAACATTTGAATCACTCTTGAAAGCCAATATTCTGGTCGCAAAGCAACGGGCAAAGAAATGAAAATCGCTGTCACAGGTGGAGCAGGATTTATTGGTTCCAATTTTGTCAGGTTTGTTTGCAAAAAATATCCTGAAACCAGGGTCATTAATATAGACAAGATGACATACGCAGCAAATCCCATTACTCTTGAATTTCTAAACGAATATCCCAACCACATATTTCTTAAACTTGATATCTGTAATGCAGAAGAGATTGAAAAAATCTTGAACGAGTGTGAAATCATTGTCCACTTTGCTGCTGAAACGCATGTAGATAGGTCTCTCGAAAATCCTGAAAACTTTTTACTGACCGACATTCTCGGCACATACAGAATACTTGAAGTGATAAGAAATTCAAAGTCAATTAGAAAATATATTCATGTTTCAACTGATGAGGTTTATGGAAGTATTGCATCTGGTTCTTTTGTAGAACATTCTCCTTTAAATCCAACAAATCCATATGCTGCAAGCAAGGCTTCTGCTGATTTAATGGTTCTTTCTTATATACGTTGCTACAAAATTCCTGCCATTATAGTTAGATTTACAAATAACTTCGGCCCATTTCAACATCCTGAAAAATTCATTCCGCTTGTAATAACAAATGCTCTGGAAAATAAAAAAATTCCATTGTATGGAGATGGACAACAAATACGGGACTGGCTATATGTGTTTGATACATGCAGGGCGGTTGATCTGCTCATTGAAAAAGGAGAACCAGGCCAAATTTACAATGTTTCAGCCCACCAGGAAAGAAAAAATATTGATGTGCTCTCTGAAATCTTGAAAATTCTTGGAAAGGACAAAGATCTTATGGTAAATATCCCCGACCGTATAGCTCACGACAGAAGATACAGTTTATCATCAGAAAAAATTCAACAACTTGGATTTTTGCCTGTTTATGATTTTGAAAAAGGTCTTGAAGAAACGATTAAATGGTACCTTGATAATAAAAAATGGTGGCAGTTTATAAAAAACAGTTCTGAGTTTCAAAGTTATTATAAAAAACGATACCCTGCTCTATGAAAATTCTGATTACCGGTGGAACCGGCCTTGTTGGAAGGTATCTATCAAAAATTGTTCAAGCCGAAAGACCGGTTGTTCTATCAAGAAAAGATTATGATATTACAGATTTCTTCTCCGTCAGAACCCTGTTTTATAAGATAAAGCCTGATGTTGTATTTCATCTTGCCGCATTTACCAATGTTGACCTTTCTGAACAGGACCCCATTTCGGCTTTTAGAATCAATGTTAATGGCACCAATAACATTGTTTTTTTTGCAGAAAAAACAGATGCACACATTATTTATCTCAGCACAGATTTTGTTTTTGATGGAATGAAAACACAACCCTATGAAGAACAGGATATCCCGAACCCACTTTCAATTTATGGAAAAACAAAATTTGAAGGAGAAAAAATTGTATCACGCAACTGTTCAAAATACAGCATTGTACGTACGTCGAGGATATTCGGTAAAAATGGTAGTAATTTTGCAAGTACTCTCCCAGACAAATTGCTTCGCGGTGAAAAAACCATGGTCACAACGGACCTTATAAATTCCCCGACATATGCAAAGGACCTTGCTATGGCATTGTCTGAAATAGCCAAAAAGCAATTTTATGGAATAATCCATTTCTGTAATAGGGGTTTTTGTAACTGGTATGAATATGCGTTATACATATGTAAACATTTAAGTATAAACACGTCCTTATTAACCCCTTTGAGTATTAAAAATTTTCATCAATCAATAGCAGAAAGGCCTCAATTTTCTGCCCTTGACACAACACTGTTCAGTAAAAATTTCTATCATCCAAGAACCTGGCAGGAGGCTCTTGAAAAATACCTGGAATACGAGATTTCTTGAAGGAGATAAAAATAGCATAGGAAATCTGAAACAACGACAGGATTATTCAAAACTAACAGGAGTATAAGAATGAAAGAAAAGTTTGTTTATGACAGAAGTCAGTTGCCAGAACCTGTGTATGAAGAAAAACCTGAATTTATCGATATCTATCATGCGTGCTGGCAAACTGCTTTTCAGAACATTGAGTATCCTGAAAAAAGAAACTGGCTTCCCTACATCACCTGCATGCCGGGTTCAGGAAACACATGGCAATGGGATTCATGTTTTATGGTGTTTTTCTTAAGATATTCAAATGGAACGATTCCAGCAACAAATAACCTTGACAATCTGTATCAACTTCAGAGAAAAGATGGGTATATCAGCATGGCATATCAAATAAAAACAGAAAAACCTGCGTATGGAGAGAGAATCAATCCACCGCTTTACTCCTGGACAGAATGGGAATATTACCTTGCTACTGGAGATGATTCAAGATTCGAAAAAATTTTCCCTGTTTTGAAAAATTTCTATTTATGGATTAAAAAAAATAGAACCCGCAGCAGTGGTCTTTACTGGTTTGAAGATACTGGTTCCAGCGGTATGGATAATTCTCCCCGCAGCGGTTATGCATCACAACACCTCAATGGAAGCGATGTTTGCTGGATAGATCTGTCCTGTCAGCAGGCATTGAACGCGTTTTACATCGCGAAAATTGCACAGTTACTCAATAAAACCAGAGATGAAGAATTTTTTCTTTCAGAGTTTCAAAATCTCAAAAATCTTATTAATCAATATCACTGGTGCGAAAAACATCAGTTTTATTATGATGTTTTCTCAAGAAATAATCCTTCCCTCAGACACAATTTTCTCAATGTAAAAACTGTGGCTTCATTCTGGCCGATTATAAGCTTTGTTGCAAACGACAACCAGATAAACGGTTTGATACAGCATCTTTTAAATCCAGATGAATTCTGGACACTGCACCCTGTACCATCGCTCGCAAAGTCTGACCCAAACTATGACCCATTCGGTTCCTACTGGCTGGGAGGCGTCTGGGCTCCCACAAATTATATGATCGTGTCCGGATTGAAAAAAAATATGAGAAACAGTATCGCAAGAAAAATTGCCTTGAATCACCTAATTGCCATGACAGAGGTTTTCAACGATAACACATACTCTGGTATCTGGGAGGCATACAGTCCGGAATTCTTCATGCCGGCAACAGTAAAAGAAACCGGAAACCTTGTAAGAAACGCGTTTGTTGGGTGGAGCGGACTTGGACCTATTGCAATGCTGATAGAAAACATTCTGGGGTTCACTCTCGATGCCCATTCCAATACCATCTACTGGGATATCTCTACTGCCTGTACCCATGGAATCAAAAATCTGCGATTCAATAAAAAATCTGTTTCTCTTGTATGTCACGAAAAAAATGGTCATCAGAAAAGAAAAATTGAAATTGAAACAAGCAGTGCATTAAATGTTATCCTGTCTGTTGAAGGAACAAACATCTGTCTTAAAAAAACCTTTGGAAAGGGACAACATTTTTTATGGATTTGAACCCGTTATTCTGATGATTAATGCCCTATTTGTAGGAAACAAATAAACACCTTTACCCATGGTAATATACAGATTTCTTGACTCAAAACAGGTTTATCCTTATAATAAATAGGCGTAAAAAAGCCCCCATCGACTAGCGGCCCAGGTCACCACTCTTTCAAGGTGGTAGCGCCGGTTCGATTCCGGCTGGGGGCGCTTAAAATCATATGGGGATACAGTTATTGTGGAAAATATATGGATAGCAAGCTGGAAACACTGTGACTGGGTTGGTAAAGCAGACCTTGTGATACTGTTCCTGCTTTCAATTTATAGCTGGGCAATTATGATTGACAAATTTGTACTGCTGAAACGGGTCAGACGCGCGAATGAAAGATTTATTTCAAGTTTTTACAATGGAAAAATGGTTAATGTGCCTGGCTCGCCATGGTCAAGGATACTGGCAAAACTTTTGCAGGAAAAAGCCAGACAGAATATTTCTGAAGGAAATATCTCGAACCTTATTAAAAGATTTGCTGATGAAGAAATGTCCCATCTGAACAATAAAATTGACTTTTTGCTATCTATCTCTGCTGTTGCCCCATTTATGGGACTTCTCGGAACAGTCTGGGGAATACTCATGTCTTTTCATAATATTGGGCAGACAGGAACGTCCTCAGTGTCGATTATAGCGTCAGGTATTTCAGAAGCATTAATAGTGACATTCGTCGGACTCCTTGTTGCCATCCCTGCGGCACTTGGATATAATTACTTAAACGGGCAGGTGCGAAACATACAGATACAGGGAAATCATGTACTTGAAGCGTTTCACATAGCCATCAAATGAACAAAAACACTTTTTTTGATATTGAACAAAGTAAAGAAAACGCTCTCAACAGAATTAATATAATCAATTTCATTGATGTGGCTCTTGTCCTTGTCATAACCCTGATGATTGTATCGCCAATGATAGAACAGGGGATAGAAGTCAAACTTCCAGTTTCTGGTCCAGGTAAAATGGCTGTTCAAAGAAGTGTCATGCTGACTGTGGCAAAAAATGGCGTGGTATTCTGGGGAAATCAGCAAGTATCAATTGAAAACCTTGAGCATATCGTCAATAACGCAATTTCGCAAAACCCTGAACTTGGCATTGTCATAAAAGGAGATAAAAACATCACATATCAGGAATTGATAAGTGTTCTTGATATTTTGAAACGTGCTGACGTTAAAAAAATTGGTCTTGCCACACAGGCAAAAACTGAAAAATGAAAAAGGCTTTGCTGGCTTCAATATTAATCCATGTACTCTTTGTTATTCTCATTGTCCAGAACTCCACGAGTAAAAAGCAAATAATACCTGTATATGTGGTTGATTTAATGAGTTTGCCACCTGCCATAGAAATTTCGAATAATGTAATATCTACCTTCAAACCTGAACACGCAGAAGCATCAATTGTTAGTACATCCCATAGAAACTTACCGATTCAAACAGGCACACATGCAGTAAAGACAGGTGGTGAAAGAATTGTTGGAAGTACATCCTCTGTTGAAAAATTCTCACCCAATGATTTTATTGCGGGAATAAACAAAAAACTCTCACGGGGCGTATCGTCTCCCGAATCAGAAGATACCTCATCTGCTGGAAAATCAGCACCTGCTCAAGATTCCCCAGCAGGGAAAACTTCTCTCGCGTCAAAGATTTTCCCGCTGACGGGCACTGAATCTGAAACAGGTTCATCCATAGGTATTCAAACATCAAGTTTGCCCGCGGGTAATATCATACCCCTGGAATATCTTGAAAACATTAAACTGATGCTACAGAGAAAGTGGAAACCACCAAAAGGGAAGAATTATTCTTCAACTTCTGTTGTGTCATTCAAAATCAAGAAAAACGGAACGGTTGAAGAAATCATGATTGAGAAGAGTTCAGGGTTTAAGGAATTTGATGAAAGTGCTATTAAGGCAGTGAAAGAAACAACAGGCATACCACCGCTTCCAGGAACTTATAAACCAGAGTATCTCGAAATCGCTGTGAAGTTTAACGTCAGGGGGATAGAATGAATAAATGGGGAGTAATCTTATTAATGTGCTTTGCATGGACTTTTTCCTCTCTTTACGGGCAGAATAGAATCACCATTGAAATCACATCAACAACAGAAATGAAAACCAATGCCGTAATACTGATAGGAGAGAGGCAGACAAACTTTCTCGAAGAATTTTGCACTCAACTTGCAAAAGACCTGAATAATTCTGATTGGTTAGAAACAAAAAACATCAGTTTCAAAGAAAATTTTAACATTCAGACAGAACTGGATGACGGATTATCAAAAAACAATGCGAATATCCTGGTTCTTTGCAAGATCAATAAAAAACTTGAAACCCTGATTTATGATACTGTTGAAAAATCTATTGTTTCTCAATTTACAATTGCCATTGGCAGTTCTCCGATTGAACTTGCACACGTTGTAAGTGATGAAATTGTCTATCGGTTAACAGGAAAACCAGGAATTGCCAGAAGTAAAATTCTGTATATGACTAAACAGAATAGTGAATATTGTTTGATGCTTGCTGCCTATGATGGTTCAAATGCAACAAAACTTTTGTCAACCGACTACATTATCAATTATCCAAGATGGTTCCCTGATATGAAAAACATCCTCTTTCTTTCATACAGAAAGACCTTTCCTGCTCTTGAAATTTTCAATCTGACAAAAAATCAGATTGAAACATTCCTCGCAGAACCAGGACTCAATGCATGCGCATCGTTTTTTAGAAATCAAAATCGCGCTGCAGTCGTTCTGAGCAGAAGCGGAAACCCTGATATTTATCTTGTTGACCTGAAGGGAACTATTTTGAAACGACTTACTGAAAAAAAAGGATTGAACGCCTCTCCGTCAGTTTCTCCTGACGGAGAAAACATTGCGTTTGTGTCTGACAGGGATGGCAAAACAAGGCTGTGGGTGATGAATACTTATGGATTGAATGCCAGAAAACTAAGTATTCCGTCAAATTACATCACATCTCCCTGCTGGTCACCAGACGGAAAACATCTTGCGTATGCAGCGAGATATGGCACAGAAATGTTCATTGAGATATGCGAGTGGGAAACTGGTAAAAGAAAAATTCTCACACAATCACTATCCTGGTGTGATGCACCTTCATGGGCACCAGATAGCAGACATATAATCTTCACCCGGCAGGATAAATTTGTCAATTCCTTATGGACAATAGATATATATTCCTTAAAGATGAGAAAAATCGCGGACAACGCATGGAGTAGTTGCTGGGACATTCGTTGACAAATAACAGGACTTTGATATAATCAACTTAAAGGGGGGAAAAATGAAATCAGCAATAAAATTGTTAATGTGCATTTCAGTGTTAATGTTCATTTTTTCAGGTTGCTGTCCTTATTCAAAAAAACCTGTACCACAGTCAAAAGTAGAACCAACAACATCTGAACAACCATCAGTAACACAACAACCGACCGTCACACCACCTACTGTAACAACCACACAAACATCAGGTACAGCCACATCAGATGAAAGATTAATCGCTACAACAGGCGGAGAAATACCACCCGTAAAACCACCAGAAACACCAATTTTTGTTGAACCTGGTGAACAGCTGAAATCCGTCTTCCAGCCAATCTATTTTGACTTTGACAGGTACAACATCAAAACTTCTGAACAGGGGAAATTGCAAGTCATTGCTAATTATCTGAAGAAATTTCCATCGGTTTCTATTCTTATTGAAGGTCATTGTGACGAACGCGGAACAGACGAGTATAATCTTGTCCTTGGCGAACAAAGGGCGCTGAGTACGAGAAATTTCCTGATAGGACTTGGTATCTCTCCAAACAGACTTTATACCATTAGCTATGGTGAAGCAAAACCAGCAGACCCAGGTCACAACGAAGAAGCATGGTCAAAGAACAGAAGGTGTGAATTTAAAATAAAACAATGAGAAATCCGCAAACTATTCTACTGGCTTTTATTTTGTGTCTTGGTTTAACTGGTTGCACAACCGTTGCCATGAAAGACGATGTCAGTATTCTTAAAGAAGAAATAGAACAAAAATTGGCAGCGAACGAAACAACCAGCTCAAACAGATTTCAGGAAGTTAATACCAGGATAGAGCAGTTACAGCAGACCCAGGAACAGCAACAGGCCTCTTTGCTCAAATTGGCAGAGGGTTTGAAAACTCAAGTTAACGATCTAAAAATTGCCTTTGACGACTCTGCTCAAAATCAGGGAAAAGAATTTGAACTTTTCAAAAAAAATCAGAACGAAAAAAATAACCAGTTTACACAGGATATTGAAACGTTAAGAAAATCTCAAAACGATCTGATCAAAACCTCTGTTTCTCTTACAGATTCAATGGTCAATTACCAGAAAGACCTTCTTGGTGTAAAAACATCAATGCAACAAATTGCAACAGAAATTGACGCATTGAGCACAAAAAAGTACGTTCAAAAGGAAGAAATCGAAAACACGAAGAAAGAAATTTACCAGCAAATACAACAAATGCAACAGGTTCTTGTTAGCGAAATCACAAGACAGGAAAGTGAAATTTTTGCTCTTAAACAAGCACTCAAAACATTGGAAAGTTCCAGAAAAATTGAAAACACTCCCCCAACAAAGGAATCTGCTGAAAAAACTTATCATATTGTCAAAAAGGGCGAAACACTTTCTTCTATCGCAAAAAAGTATGGTACAACGATGAAAAAAATAAAAGAAGCAAATAACATGAAAACTGATATTGTTACAACTGGTCAGAAACTTTTAATACCATGAAAGAATTTCTTATTTTTTTTATCGGCGCATGTTTTGGAAGTTTTGCAAATGTTTGCATATACAGATTACCAAGAAACAAATCAATCGTTTCTCCTGGGTCCTTTTGTCCTAAATGTCGCCGTTCAATACCATGGTATTGCAATATTCCAATCCTGAGTTATCTCCTCCTGTGGGGTAGATGCCGATACTGTAAAAAAACGATTTCTCCACGGTATCCAATCATCGAACTCGCTATGGGACTTTTGACACTGTTGCTTTATCAAAAATTCTGGGTGGCATATCTCCCATACGTTTTCCTGTTTTATTTTATTTTTGCGTTTGGTCTTGTTATCATCAGCGGTATTGATTTTGAAACATTTCTTGTACCAGATGTCATTGTACTGCCTTTAATACCGCTGGGATTGATAGGCGCTTTATTATGTGAAGGTTTCTTTTTACCTCAAAATGGAAGTTGGTCTATGGTAACACGGGCATCTTACAGTCTTGCTGGAATATTAATAGGGGGATTGCTTGTAGCATTTCTTGCAGTAATCGGAAAAATAATATGGAAAAAAGAAGCCATGGGAGGCGGTGATCTTAAACTTCTGGCGGCAATCGGAGCGTTTCTTGGATGGAAAGGAGTGTTTCTTTCCATTTTCTTTGGTTCAATTCTTGGAACTGTAATAAGTCTTGCTCTTATATATTCAAAAAAGAAAAAATGGGACGATTATGTTCCATTTGGTCCTTATTTAGCAATAGGCGCCATTATTGCAATTCTGTATAAAGGTAATTTTTTCCTTTCACTTTACTTTATTCCCTGATTATGAGTGAAGTGATTCTTGAACTGGTAGAAGAATTCTTTCAGCAGAGAAAATATTTTACCGCGAGAAGTGGAAATCTTGTACTTGTTAAAAAGGCAAAAACCGAAGACAATTCAGACATAGGTTTCATTCTTGATGAAACTGGTGTGGAATACATCCCCACCGCCATTATTAAACCCATCGCCTGGCATACATGCAAAATTACAACAAGGATTCTCGAAACATTCCCGGAAATCCTTGAATTTGCAAAAGAAAACAAAGAAAAAAAGTTTTCCGAATGGTTCAAAGGGGAAAGTTTCGCAAAAATTTTGGTCATCCCGCAATTACCCTCGCATATTGATTTAAAACAGAAAGTGCTGGAAAAACTTCAGAGTACAGGAATTAATCATCTTATCACCATCCCGGTAATTCTCACCGGGGTTATTAATAAAATCGAAGCGAGAAAGGTCTATTCTTCTCCTATCTGTGATCTTTTGAGGGTACTAAAATTTTATAAACTTATTTCCCTGTCACAGGAACAGATGGAATTGCCACTTCGGTGATCATGTTGCTGCCAGAAAGTTCTATTAAGATGATTCCAGGGTTGGGTCTCCGGAGAGCAGAATATTTTTACAAAATGGGCATCACCACAATCAAAGACCTGCTGTTTCATTTCCCGCGTAAATACCTTGATAGGAGACAGATCAAGAAAATCAGCGAAGTAATCCCTGGAGAAACTGTTTCGTTGAAAGGAAATGTTATGGCAGTGGAAGAAAAAAGAATCAACAGACTTTCCATCGTGAAAATTGCGATATCCGATGGAACCGGCGTGATTTTTTTAATTTTCTTCAATCAAAATTTTATCTTAAACATCCTGAAACCAGGAACAAAAGTGTTTGTGTATGGAAGAATAGACATCTACAAAGAAAACCTTCAAATCAATAATCCACTGTTTGAAATTCTTGAAACAAAAAGAAAGCTTGATTACATCCTTCCCGTCTATTCGGTCGTTTCAGGTTTAACGCAAAATTTTTTAAGAAAATGTATCCGATATGCTCTGGAAAATATGCAGCAATTTCCACCAGATATCCTTCCACTTGATGACAGAAGTCGCCTCAAACTGTCAAGTATGAAACACGCCCTCATAAACATACATTTCCCGGAAAATCAAATAAATCTTGAAAGGGCACGCCGACACCTGATCTTTGATGAATTTTTCAGGCTACAGATCGGCCTCATTTATAAAAAAATCATAACCACAGGACATATCGAAAATATTCCGCAAAACAAATTTGAAAGTTCATCAGTTCATAACTTCGCAAAAATGCTTCCATTTCAAACCACGGCAGACCAGACAAAGGCGATGAAAGAAATACTGAAAGACCTCAGTGAAGGTAGAATTATCAATCGTCTTTTGCAAGGAGAAGTGGGCTCAGGGAAAACAGTGGTTGCAATATTTTTTCTCTGGCTTTTTTCAAAAGATGGTGGTCAGGGAGTGTTTCTTGCGCCCACAGAAATTCTTGCAGAACAGCACTATCTAAACTGGAGCCCATTTTTTCTTTCATGTGGGGTTGAAAGTGCACTATTGACCGGAAATCTTCCAGAAAAAATGAAAAAACAAGTACGAGAAAAAATAGAAAAAAACCAGATTCAGGTACTGTTCGGAACGCACGCACTGTTGAATGAAAAAATTGTGTATCCAGAACTTAAGGCGATTGTTGTGGACGAACAACACAAATTTGGGGTTGAACAGAGAAATTTACTACAGAAAAAAAGCAGCACGGTTCACTATCTTGCAATGAGCGCAACCCCAATTCCAAGAAGTGTGGCTCTTGCTTTTTATGGCAATGTCGACATGTCAACAATCGGACAATTACCAAAAGGAAGCAGAAGAATTACCAGTTATCTTTTCAAAAATGAAGAAACTGAAAAGGTCTACGAATTTATAAAAAGGCAGGTATACGATGAAAAACAGGGGTATTTTGTTGCACCAACCATTACAGGTTCAGAAGAATCTTCGGTCGTCTATCATTTTAATAAAATATCTCAAATTGTTGAACCGCAGTATGTCGCATTGCTTCATGGAAAACTACCAGGACATGAAAAATCTAAAATCATTGAACGGTTCAGAGAAAAAAAGATACGTATCATTGTTTCTACGACTGTCATTGAGGTTGGAATTGATGTTCCTGACGCAAATTTTATAGTGATAGATGAGGCTGAAAAATTTGGATTGTCTCAGTTACACCAGATGCGGGGCAGGGTAGGCCGCAGCGGTGAAATTGGGTACTGTATCCTGATTCATCATACTGATGACCCTGCATCCGTTAGTAGACTTGAATCATTCCTTGAAATTGAAGATGGACTGAAGCTGGCAGAAATAGACCTTTCTCTAAGAGGCCCGGGCGACCTGCTTGGCGTAAGACAACACGGGGTTCTACCCTTAAAAATAGGTAACATCGTCACAGACATCGAAATTCTCAATGAATCCAGAAATGAGGCAGAAAGAATATTAAACAACAAGTTGTATCTTAAAGAGAAGTATGTAAGAATTAAAGAATATCTTGAGCATTGCATCCAGAGTAAAATTATTGATTAGGAATTCAAAATGGATAAAGAGAGTATTGCGGTATTGATTCCAGCACACAACGAAGCCAGAACCATTGGCAAACTGGTGGATAACATCCTTGAAATTGTTGATTATGTCTGTGTTGTTGATGATGGCTCAAACGATAATACTGGAAATATTGCAAAACAGCACGGTGCTATTGTAATAACCCATCCAGTATGCAAAGGAAAAGGTGCGGCATTAAAAACAGGTTTTCAACATTTTCAAAATCTCCCATACGACGTTATCATTGCAATGGATGGCGATGGTCAACACCCTGTTTCTGACTTACACGTTTTCATTGAAGCAATTAAAAAAAATAAAAAGGCCGGGATTATCGTCGGTAAAAGAAAAATCATTGGTAGCGACATGCCCCCAATCAGAAGATTAACAAACCTTTCAATGTCAATTTTGATTTCAATTCTTGCCTTCCAATGGATACCGGATTCTCAAAATGGATTCAGAGCAATCAGGAAAAAAGTGGTAGAAAACATGCTGATTATCACAAACCACTTTGAAACAGAAACAGAAATACTTTTACGCGCCTGCTGGAAAGGAGTAAAAATCAGTTCAGTTCCCGTAAGCACAATTTACCAGAGCGAAAAAAGCAAAATAAAACCTATCAGGGATACTATAAAGTTTTTTTTGATGCTTTTGAAAATATGCGTGTATCATGGCAGAAAAACCAGATTATGAAAGATTAAGAAAATTCATGGTGGAACATCAAATCCGGGCAAGAGGAATAAAAAATGAACGGGTACTTTCTGCTTTTCTTAAAGTTCCGCGCGAAGAATTTGTTTCCAACCAGTTCAAATCATCTGCTTATGACGATTGCCCTTTGCCGATTGATTATAGCCAAACAATCAGTCAACCCTATATGGTTGCAATTATGACAGAACTTACCAATCCTGAAAAAGATGATAGGGTACTTGAAATAGGTACTGGTTCAGGATATCAAACAGCAATATTGTGTGAACTTGGTTGCAGGGTATTTTCAGTTGAAAAAATCCCTGAACTTGCAGAAAGGGCAAAAAAAATCCTTGAAAAACTTGGCTACAATGCAAACATCATGGTCGGTGATGGAACACTTGGATGGGAACAATACGCTCCTTATAAAATCATCATTGTCACAGCAGGCGCACCTGATATCCCGCAATCTTTAATTGAACAACTCGATGAAGGTGGAAGAATTATCATACCTGTTGGAACACTTTACTCACAGGACTTAATTCGCGCCATAAAGAAAAAAGGGAAACTGATACAAGAAAATCACGGCGGATGTCAGTTTGTACCATTAAAAGGAAAAGAAGGGTGGGAATAATCAAGTTTTTTTCTTTTTTACCTTGCTGAAAATAAACCACGAAATAAGCAAAATAATTAGAAAAAGAATTAGATATTCATATTTTCTGTAATAAATTTCAATGCGTGACCAGTTTTTACCAAAGAAAAAACCAATATAGGAAAGAAAATAAGACCAGATAAGAGACCCGATAAAGGTAAATACGCAGAATTTACCAAAATTTGTTTTTGCAACTCCAGCAGGTAGTGAAATAAATGTCCTGATACCAGGCGTTATTCGTGAGAAGAAAACAACGGGGTCTCCATATCTTCTGAACCATCTTTCTGCCCTGTCATAGTCATCTTCTGAAATTAAAAGGAATTTACCTCGTCTTTTTATCCATTGCCGTATCAGACGGTCTTCAAGCCAGAAACCAAGCAGATATGCGGCGATTGAACCAACAAGATTTGCCAGTGCTCCAATAAAAGAAAGAATATGAATATTCATCTTGTTGATTGAAACAAGGTATCCTGCAAAAGGCATTGTAATTTCTGACGGAATTGGAATCAGGGCTGATTCAAATGTCATTAGAATAAAAACACCCAGATAACCAGTTTTTTCAATAATAGTCACAATGAAATTTGCAAGAAAAGAAAGGATGTTTTCCATGACTTATCCGTCGTCAACAGGCATTTTCAATTTTGAATCAGGTGTGATAATTTCCCCTGCTTTAATATCCTGCTCTGTAACAACCGCCATCAAGATTTCTTTCTTTCCATACCGGTCGTAATCGTATATGATAAAAATTTCCCCGTTTTTAGTTTCAATAGCATCAGGGTATGAAACCTTATCCCTTTCATCAAGAAGAAGCTTATAAGGCCATGTCTTTCCATCATCTTCAGAAAGCATGGCAGTCAGATGGGAACGATTTTTCTCACTGAACCCATAGTGATTTATCAAAAGCAAATTTCCAGAATTTAATCTTCTGATATGGAATCTCGAACCAGGTCCAGCAATATTAGAAGAACAACCTTTTATCCATGTCTTTCCCCTGTCATAAGAAAAACTTTCACCTATCCCATAGGATGTCCTGACAAGCATCCGCAGAACACCAGTTTTCAATTCCACTATCATGTGTTCATCACACATTCGCTCAGGAACATCAGCGCTTCCAAGAAATGTGATTGTTTTTCCATTGTCCTTTGATATATAAACATTTGAAAATCGTAGATTGTCCATTTCAGGTAAAAATGGTTCTCTGTTCCAGACTGCGATTGGAAAAAGCCATTCACCGGTTGAAAGTACCGCTGGTTTATTCATCATAATACCATCTGCAATTCTTCGCGGTTTACTCCATACACATCCATCACCAACCTGCTCGCCAGTAATTGCCCAGACGCCTGCTTTTCCGTCCCACCAGTTTTTACTCATTGCCCAGAATAACCATAATTTACCATAAGGGTCTGTCCACAAACAGGGATCAAATGCGCGTATGTCATCAGGTGGATCAATCACAATGATAGGTTCGCTCCAGTTTATGCCCTTATCCTTGCTATTGACAACCAAAACGTAATTTTCAGGTCCTTCACCATCTCCACCACTGTACCATACTGCCCACAGAGTGCCATCAGAAGTCATTGTAATTCCTGGAATTCCCTGCCATTTTCTGTTTTCTCTTCTGTATTTTCTATCAGTAGGCGAAAAAAAAAGCAACTCACACATAAACTGTCCCTGTTATTATTTATAAGGATTATTGCAATCTGGCTGACCAGTCAGGCTTTGTCCAGCGTACAATCATTCGTGTGCCTGGACCAGTACCCAACCCGGGGTCTTCAGGAAAATTTATCTCACGCAATGCCACATCATAGTGAACAACTGCATTATTTACAATAGTAAGGACATTGGAAACAATACCACCAAAAAACTGGCTATTATTTGCAAGAGTAATACTTGAAGTTGGAGCATAAAGTACACCATTAAATGCCTGCGCATTATTAGCAAGCGTCATATTTGTGGAACTTGCAACATAAATCCTTAAATTTCCTGTTGTCTGTGAAGTGTTATTAATAACAGAATTATTTGCGAGGGTAGGGGTAAAAGGCGTCCCCTGGTTACCTAAATACCATATAACAACACTGTTGTTTTGAATAATCACCTGCGTATTATTTGAAAGGGTCAAGGACGATTCAATGTATAATCTTGTGTTGCCTGTAATATACATAATGGAATTATTATTCATTGTAATACTTTTGAATTTGAAATCACCGCCAGAAATGGTAACGGTTCGGTTATTGTTCACAGTTAATCTGCCATTAGAAATTGTGTAATTACCGGTAATTCGTGGGTCACCCTGCACAGGATATAACAAATTCATTAAATCCGAAGGTACAACAACAGCAGGTAAATTGTTAAGAGGATCTTCAAAACTGTGATATAAATCGCTGTCAGTTACAGTAGCATTATGACCAAGGTATAAATACTGCGGTCCATCTTCCACCATTGCAGTTCCATGAATATGTGCGTTATTATAGAGAGTTACTGTATTCTTGCTTCCCGTATCACCGTGATTTCCTCTATTTGAAGGTCCATAAGGACCCAGACGCGAATCATAACTATCAACCCAGGCATTTTCATAAAGAGTCACTGATTGGCTTCCAAATAACCCCTTTCCAAAAGAACCACCAGTACCGCCGCCTGAACCACCAGTGCGAGAAGTTACAATCGAAACGGTTGATTCCTGATTACCGTACCTGCCTGTGGATTCAAAAATAATTGTTTCTCCTGAAACAATCTCATTTATCTGAAATGTTCCACCGTCAAAACTAACCGTACCTGCTCCTGGATGCCATGATTCGTTTGCCCTTTTATTTGCAAAAGCCCAGTTTGCGCCTGCTTCTGCAATATAAAATGCCTTTTCTTTATGATATCTTTTCATTGAAGATATCTGTGCTGTGCCACCTAAATACAAAATACTCATTCCCATAATCAGCGATATTACGACAAAAATTATTGCCATAGGTAAAATATATCCTTTTTTCATTTATGAATTCCTCATATAAACAGAAAAAGAACCTGCAATTGACTTTGTCCCATTACCGACCTCAATATTCACCACTACAAGGTCATCCTGAACATCAAAACTGATGTTTTTTAAAGTTGTAATTACTTTTTGTGATTCATTTGTTTTCATATTTTTCCAGACGAGCACAGACGGATTTTGTGGGTCTTGATAAAATTGCTGAATCCAGTATGATTGATAACCTGCAGTAATACTTGTTCCATTGTCGCTGACCTGAACTGTATCCGCCTCTTCAATAATACTTTTTATCATATGGCATGCCAGGTCAAAATCAACCTGTAAGGACGCAACTTCATTGCTTCGTTTCCACTCTCTGTATGATTCTATAACAATACTGCTTGCCGCAAATATCGCAAGAACACCAAGCACAAGAACAATCATCAATTCAATAAGCCCAAGACCTTTTATTTTAAGAATTTTCATGGTCGTACAATCATTGTTGAAATGCCAACAATTTTTGTGCCGTCTGTTTTCTGGATTTTCACTTCGACAGTCTTTAATGGCAATGTCGTATCTTCGCTAACAGTTGTAATTCTTTCCACTTGCACGTTTCCAACAATGATATTTTCAGTTTCATTTTGAATCAATGAATAATCAGTGGATTTTATCATTTCCATTTTTTCAATCGCTTTTCATGTTGCAAGCCGGGTAATATCAGATTGATGAAGATTTCTACTACTGGCAAAATAAAAAGCGGATGTTCCTATCAAGGCAATTGCAATAATTACAAAAGCAAGAAGAAATTCAATAATCGTAAAACCAGAACAAGAACTTTTTTTCATTGCGTACCTTTGTCAGTTCCTGTACGAACTTTTTCTTCTTCTGCAATTTTTTTACCGATTTGTTCTGTAATGATACGCGGGGTAAGAAATATCACAAGGTCTGTTTTTTTCATCTGCCTGTTCTTGTTGCTGAACAAAAATGGAAAAACGTTTCCTAAAACAGGCACTTTATTTTCTCCCTTAATATTTTCTGTACTCAAAAGACCGCCAATCACAAGTGTTTCACCATTTTTCACGTTGACCTTCGTAAGTGTTGATCTTTCTGACGTTTCCACAGCATCCTTAAAAAATGTTGACTGCTTTGCTGAAATCACCTTTGGCATCACTTCCATCGTCACTGTATTATCATTACCAACATAAGGGACTGCAACAAGAATAATACCAATATCCCTGTATTCATACTCTGTCACAGTGGTACCAGTACCACCTGTACTGGTTGTTGTAACCTTGGGAGCAACAGGAATATTACTTGTAATTCGGATTGTTGCTGGAGCGCCACTCAATGTTGTTACTCTTGGATTTGCAAGGATATTAGCTTCTCCTTTTGTTTGAAGCGCCTTTACATTTGCGACAAGACCTGTCCATGTTAAAGTTCCACTTGTATCCCATCCAGGAATGGCTGTTGTAAATGTCCCTGTAACCGTCGCAAGATTACCTGAATTATCTGTCCACGTTATTCCTAAATTTTTCGTGGCATCTTCTGTCAGTTCAACTATCATTGCTTCAATTGATACCTGAAGCGCTGGTTTATCAAGAGATGCAATAATTGCTGTTACTTCATCAAGAAAATCCTGAGTTCCAACTAAAATTAAACTATTGGTTCTTTCGTCAGGAAGAACAGAAAAACCTGCTGAAATATCAGTAGAAATCTGAACTTTTCCACTAACATTTTTTTCTTTCTGACCTGTAAGGGTAGGGTAGGAACCCGATGTACCTGTATTTGTGCCAGTTGTTGTCCCCGTAGTAGTAGTTCCTGTTGTCCCTGAAGAAGTACCCGTACTTACACCTGCAGACGCTGTTCCGAGGTCTCCTGTTTCCTTTGTGTTTGTGCCAATTGTAATTTCTGCCCTTGATTGAGTATCCTTTTCACCTTTATTTTTCTTAATCACTGACAATACAACTGGCCAGATATCTCCCGCTCTTGCGTATTTCAAGGAATATACAGTTGTCTTTACTGGCAAATTTTTGTGCTCAATATCAAGATTTTCAATAATTGTCTTCACAATTTCAATATTCGCTGGAGTATCTTTTACAACAAGAACATTTGTTCGATTATCGACAGCAATGCTTTTTTCAAAACCAATGTTTTTCAGTTCAGCAGCAATATCAGAAGCGAATGCATGTTTCAGTTGAAAACATAAACCTACAGGTTTTTGTGGAGAAATCTTTCTTTGTTCGGAATACACAATATAAACATCAGAATCAGGTAATTTTTCGCGATATAACCCATTTGCGGCGAGGATACTTTCTATTGCCTGTTCTGGAAAGATATTTTCAAGATATGCTGTGATAGGCTTATCCGAAATGTCAGAATTTGGAATGAGTTTCATTCCTGTTTTCTTGCTCAAAATCTCAAGAACAAGCGATAGTTTTGTCTGATTAAATGTCAATGATTCCATTTTCTGCGAAGCAATGCAATTGAAAGATAATATAAAAATACTCATCAAAACAATAATTTTCAAAAGTAATGTTTTCATAATTTCCTCTCAGTTAAATATTCATATCATTTTGTGGCGGAAAAATTATTCTTTCTTGAATATAAAATGCTGTTCTTACAAATGAAGTTTCTGAATACTTTCTCAAACCGTCACAAAGTGGAACGAGGATATCTGCATCAGACGCCACCCCAATACGAACTGTATACATATTCTTTATTTTTTCAACCCTCACATTTTCATAACCACCTGAAAGAAGCATTTTTGCGAACTCAATCGCCTGCGTCTTCTTGTTCCCTGCAAATGAAGCCACCTGAATGGTAAGAATTTTTTGCGCATTTTCATTAACATCAGGCAACACAATCGACTGACTCCTGGTAATCTTCTTCTGCCTTACAACCGGTTGTGAAGAAACCGTATCAGTTTTTTCAACAGTTGCAAACTTAGGTGAATTGTCTTTCAAAATGGAGCGATATGTATTTGCTGTTGAGGTAGCAATATCTGTATCTCCTGTTTCAATTGCATCAGATAGTTTAATTTCACTAATTCCAGTACTTTCAATAGAATCGGATTTGACATAAAGAATAAAGTCCTTGTCCTTATATTTAAGAATTACTCTGTCTGGAAGAATCTTTTTGACAAGATACCCGGATTTTGTTTCATTTTCGGATTTGATTTCATCATCAAGAATCACCATCGGTTTTTCTTTATCATACACTATCCCGGAAATTTTAAAATCCGGTGCAGGAATTTCCTGAACAAGAATACTGGTGTATGGCGATTGTCCTGTTCCAGGAGATAATTGTTTTGTTCCTGGCTTCGTAAATGGATCTTTAGATACACTTACAGATGCAACCTGTTGTTCCTCCTCTTCAATGGATTTCATCAAAGATTGCAACTTGTTGACTGACTGGTCTATTTCCTGAAAACTGAATACTTTATCTTCCATAGAGGACTTCTCATTTTCCTGTATGTTTATTTTTTCAACTTTGCCGTCAGGAGATGACATTACTATTGTTTTTGGCTTCACTGGCTTCAATGCGCGAGTCAGGGTAAAAATAAAAATCACGAGTAACATCAAAAGTAGAATTAAACTTTTCTTATTTTTTTTGTCCATGTTTCACTCCAGTGTTCTGATACCTGAAACTTTTAAACTGACCGATATTCCATCTTCCAAACTTGTAATTTCAATGGATTCTATCTTAAGAAATCTCGAAGAATTTTCTATACCGTTCACCAGATTGAGAATACCGGGAAAAGTACCTTTACAGGAAACACTCCACGTATAATATTTTTCATTGTCTCTGTCAGCCGGTTGAAAATCCATGATTTGTAAGTTCGATTTTTCTGCAATTAAAGATATGTGTTGAAACATCATTAAATTTGGATCATATCCTTTGTTAATCCAAAGGAATCGGTCAAGTTTATTTCCCGCATTATCAATGGTTTTTCTTATCGTATTAATATGGTCAGGATAGTTTTTCAATTTCATGTAATCGTATTCAAGAGATTCTTTCTCATCTCTGTATTGTTGTAAAATTCTGTGCTGCTGCTTTATCACAACATTATTAATAATCAACCACGTGCCCCCATAAAGGATCAGCATGATAACAAGATGCGTTTTTATCGACGAAGCATGGTTTTTCATTCAATTTCCCTTTAATCCACATTCAATCCTAAATGTTGTAATTTGTTCACCTGGCGATTTACCTGTATTTTTGATTTCTGCAAGAGAAATATTTGAAAATTCAGCTCCTGCATTTTTCTTTAGATTATCCATAAAATCTACGAGATACTTCCTTGTACCTGAAATTCCAGAATTAATATATCCTTCAATCACAAAAACCCTTGAAGAATCTTTGTTCGCCTGATTGAGTGAAATTTTTCCCAGCCACATTTTTTCTGGTAGCGAACTCGCCACTATTTTAAATTTTCTTCCCCAGATTATTCTTTTTTTACACTCTTCCTGAGCAAGAAACAATCTTTTTGCGATTTCATCCATCTGATTTTTATATTTTTCAAGTTCCTGGACAGCACCATACTCATCTCTGATTTTTTGATTGTAATGCTGGATACTTGCCAGAGTTGACCTGATCGCAATTCTGTTTGAAAGAAATGAAACACCAGCAAGAATTAAAATACACACAAGACCAATAATATAAATAAAAATCACCCTTATCAAAAATACCCTCTGATAATATTGTTGCTGCCGCTTTTTCAAAAGGTTGATCTCTATCATATAAGTTTCCTTGCCACAAGTCCCAGCGCCTGACTGAAACATACTTCCAGACATTGAGGTTGATCTGTTTTGCAGTACTGGTACAATCCCTCCATTGGTTTCCAGAGATCCCCTGAAATCCCGAGATTTTCTTCTACAATTTTTACAAATCCAGGAAGCAGACTTGATCCACCTGTCAGCAGAAACTTTTCTATCTTTTTCTGTGTTCGTGTTTCAACGTATTTGATGGATGTTAATATTTCCTGCAAAATATCACCCATAGTATTCCGTAGAATTTTCTCAACCTCATCCCGAAAACCAGGGTTTTTTTGAATTGCTCTGCTTCTGACACAGAAATTTTCTTTAATTTGCTGATTTCGATGTTAACATTATCTCCTCCAAAATCAATATCCCTGACAAAAACAAATCCGTTTTTCTCAGTAATTGCAAGAACTGTATGACTCGCACCCACATCAATGATAGCAACATCCCCATAAGAATTATTACTCAAAGTCCTGTAACAATTTGCAAGCGCAAGCCCACCGATATCCATTATGACAGGCCTCAAACCGCTCAACAAAAGTGTATTGACAAAAAAGTCGCATTTTGGCTTGGGAAGTCCCACAAGCATAACAGTCCGTTTGCCTTGAACAGAAGGTAAAACAGTGTAATCGTATTCAATCTTTTCAACTCCGCCAGGAATTACTTGAAGCACTTCAAGCTCAACAGTACTTTCGATTTCTTCGGAAGGAATATCAGGAATGTCAAAATAATGAATTATCAAACCATTTCCACTGATTCCACAAACGGTTTCTTTTCTTTTGATACTAATTTTTCTTAAAAATTCTTTCAAAAAAACAGAAAATTGCTTCTGGCTATTTTCATTAAGATTAATATGCCCACGTGGCAAAGGGTTATGAATTATGCCCGCTGTTTTTACAAAAAACTTCCCTTTTTTCGCATAACCCTCAACAATCTTAATATAATGAGACCCAATATCCAATCCAAGACAAACATTCATAAAACCCGGCAAACCCCCATTATAAACCGGAATAGCTTATTGTCGCACCACCAGCATTGGTATAGGTCATTGTCACTGTAACACCAGAGGCAGTCCCGGACCCTGTTGTTGATGCAGTAAACCCTGTGGCACTGACTCCGCTCAAAGTGTAATCTGAGAAATATTTATTACCAGTGGTTTCAACATTAAGATCCGACTTATTACTGGTATAAGTGCTATTTTCTGCATAATAAACCTTCTGAGCAGTAAGCACTGCACCAAGCAATGCCGCACCTTCTGATGCTGCTGCTTTCTTAATGTTGCTTCTGTAAATAGGTATTGCTACAGCAGCCAGAATACCAACAATAATTACCACCACCATCAACTCAATAAGAGTAAAGCCCTTTTTTGAATTTCTTGTTTTCTTCACCTCAATCACCCCCTTTCTTTTTTTCATAGATTTTACTACACTGAAACCTTCGCTGTCAAATAGATTATCAAAATTCGAATTCTGTGCTAAACTATCTAACAATCAAAATGTTTCCCAATAAATACAGATTTTGCGATGTCGCGTCGGTGTTTATCATTATTTTTTCTACGTTCCTTATTTATTCAAATACATTTTCTGTCCCATTTCAGTTTGATGATCTCGCATGTATTACAGGGAACTGGAGAATTTTACATCTCGAAAAAATTGGTGAATTGTTCAGATACTGGTCAACAAGATTCATCACTTATTTAACCTTTGCAATCGACTACAAAATTCATCATTTTCATGTTACAGGTTATCACATTATTAATTTACTCATTCATATCAGTTGTGGCCTTCTGATATGGCACATTGTAAAAAAAACTCTCCAAGGTATGTTTGAAAATAATACCACATCAGTTGTAGCCCTTTTTTCATCCCTCATATTTGTTATGCATCCTGTGCAAACACAGGCAGTCACTTATATTTACCAACGTCATACCTGTCTTGCAACGCTTTTCATTCTTTCTGGTTTTTTGTGCTGGATAAAAATGCTGGAATGCAAAAGAAAAAGATGGTTCTGGCTTATTATGTGTTCTGTTTCTGCCATTGCGGGCATGTTCACAAAAGAAATAGCGATATTTTTCCCATTTCTCATATTGATGTACTTTTTCTGGTTCAGAAAAAAATTGAACTGTGTTATAAAAACATGGGAAGTTATTTTCTATTCAGTTTTTTTGTTTTCAATCATTCCGGCAATACTTTTACTCACTCATGGAATAAATACTTCTGAACTTCAATCGGTGAGTTCAATGCAGGGGCCACCCGGTGAAATTATTACACGCAGAGATTATTTTCTCACCCAGGGACAGGCATTTTTGATTTATTTCAAGCTTTTGTTTCTACCCCTGAGACAAAATCTTGATTACGACATCGCTGTTTCAAAATCCATTTTTTCTCCGCCTGAAACATTTGCAGGATTCATGTTAATGTCAGGCATTGTTTTCTTGTGCATTTTATTTTTTAAAAAACACAGATTTCTTTCTTTTTCACTTGCCTTTTTCATCATATCTATTCTTCCGCAATCAAGCATTGTTCCAAAACCAGATCTTGTTGTGGAACACAGATTGTATCTTCCTTTAATAGGTTTTGCATTTTTCCTGCCATCTTTTCTGTATTATATTTCAAGAAAAAAGGAATATGTGACAATATTTTTGACAGTACTCCTGTGTTTCTATGGTGTTTTGACGTATCAAAGGAATAATGTATGGAAGGACCCATTGACACTCTGGAATGATACAGTTTCAAAATCTCCAAATAAAGCAAGACCATACTTAAATCGCGGTCTTGCTTATGCAGCAAAGGGCGACATCAAGAACGCCCTCAGTGATTACACAATGGCAATAAAAATCAATCCCTGGTATATTGAAGCATATAACAATAGAGGAATTCTTTTTGCATCAACAAAAAATTATCAGGGTGCCCTTTCTGATTTTAATAAAGCCATTGAATTGAAACCTGATTATGCACTTACCTATAACAATCGAGGAGTACTATATTCATCTCTTCATGAATGGAACGCCGCTTTTACGGATTTTGACATGGCATTGAAACTGAAACCTGTATATGTTGACGCTCTGAAAAATCGTGGTATCGCTTTCCTGGTTAACAAAAAAATCGATATGGCAATTCAGGACTTCTCTTCTGCGATTGAGATTTATCCTGAAAATGGACAATTATATTTTCACAGAGCAGTTGCATTACTCACCAGAGGAGATAAAAAATCTGCAACTGGAGACCTCAAACATGCAATGAAACTCGGGTATCCAATACCGCAGGAACTGGCACAGATTCTCAACGAACAGTAGCCGCAAGTTTAAAAATTGGAAGGTAAATTGCAAGTACAACCGTACCAACAATCACACCCAGCCCGATAATCAGCACGGGTTCAAGTATTGATGAAAGTATGTTTAAGGTCACATCCACTTCGTCCCTGAAAAACTTCGAAACCCTGGTCAGCATGTCGTCGGTTCTTCCTGTTTCTTCACCCACCCTCACCATTCTTACCATCATTGCTGGAAACAATCTATATTTTTTCATCTCGTCGCCGAGTAATTCTCCCTTTATAACACCCTGTCTGATTCTTTCGATGTAATCTTCCAGTATCGTATTACCAGCTGTCCTGGCAACGATATCAAGGGCTGCAACAATACTGACTCCTCCCTGAAGAAGAGTCGCAAGTGAACGGGAAAATCTTGCTAAACTAACTTTCAGGAAAAGATCTCCAAAAACTGGTAGCCGCAATTTCAACCCATCAATTCTTCTGCTTCCAGATTTTGTTCTGCTATACCATGAAAGAAAAACTCCCAGTAAAATCAGCCCAACCAACAAAAAAGGAAAAAACTTCAGCGAAAACCTGCTTATCTGCAGGATAATTCTTGTAAATAACGGCAGTTGCGCTCCAAAACTTTCGAAAATTTCCTGGAATTTTGGTACGAGATATAAAAAAACAAATGCAACTACAGCCACAAAAAATAGCAGTATTACAGCAGGGTAACTGACAGCCTGACGAACCTTTCTTAAAAGAGTCAACTGGTCTTCGAGTTCTGATGAAAGGTCTTTTAAAACCTCCACAAGGTTACCGCTTTCTTCACCTGACACCACAAGGGCCGTATACAACGGGCTGAAAACCCTTGGATGCTTTGACAGAGCCTGAGAGAAACTGGTTCCTTCTCTGATATTACTGGCTATATCTGAAAGCACAGAAGAAAAAAACCTGTTCGGTGTCTGAGAAGCAAGGTCCCCAACAGCGTCAAGGATAGGGATCCCTGCTTCGAGCATTGTAGAAAGCTGTCTTGAAAACAAAGCCATTTCTGGAAGAGAAACCTTTCCTCTCTGTTTAATCTGCTTTTTTTCTGTAATAGCAATCAACGTTCCCTTTTCACTCACAAGTCTTACTTCCACAGGCAAAAGTTGCTGTCTTCTTAAAGCACTAATTGCTGCAGTATTTGAATCGGCCTCAAGCATACCCTGAAGCCGTTTTCCCGAGGAATCCCGCGCAATATAAAAATATTTTGCCATGGCTTACAAAGAAAGGGTTGAAGAAAGAGCTTCGCGAATTGTAGTAATGCCAGCAATCGCTTTCTTTATTGCGGCTTCTCTTAATGTAACCAATCCATGCTGTTTTGCAAGTTCCCTGATTTCATCGTCAGATACATTTTCAACAATCATTTTTCTTAATGCCCTTGAAACATTCAAAATTTCATAAATTGCAACCCTGCCATGATAACCGGTGTTATCGCAATCCCCACAACCTCTGCCTCTGTACAGAATAACATTCTTATCAAGGGAAAGTCCGTGCTTCTTAAGAAATTCTTCTGCTTCCGGGTCTTCTTCCTTACAATTCGGACATATTTTTCTTACCAGCCGCTGCGCAAGAACAAGATTCAAAGAATCAGCAAGCAAATATGGTTCAACACCCATATAAGAAAGCCGGGTAATTGAAGACACTGTATCATTTGTATGAAGAGTGGATATCACAAGATGTCCGGTCAAAGACGCCTGGACCGCTATCTGAGCCGTCTCAAGATCTCTTATTTCACCTACCATAATTACATCAGGATCCTGCCTGAGAAGAGTACGCAATACTGCGGGAAAAGTCAACCCTATTTTTGGTTTCACCTGAACCTGATTAATCCCTGAAATTGCATACTCAACAGGATCTTCAATTGTTATTATATTGATATCAGGAGAATTAATATAACTCAACCCCGCATAAAGAGTCGTGGTCTTACCGCTACCTGTCGGTCCTGTCACAATAATCATTCCATAGGGTTTCATCAAGGCATCCTGAAAAATTTTCAATTCTTCTGGTTCAAAACCAAGCTGTTCCATTCCCAGGAGCACTGTTTCTCTGTCCAGGATACGCATTACAATTTTTTCTCCAAAAATAGTTGGAAGCGTGGAAATCCTGATATCAAGTTCTTTTGAACCAACAAGAATTCTTATTCGACCATCCTGCGGCAATCTCCTTTCACTGATGTCAAGGGAAGCCATAATCTTTAGCCGTGTAACAATCCCGGAATATGAAGTTTTAGGAGGGGCCTGCATCTGATGTAGCACTCCGTCTATTCTGAATCTGAGGAATACCTCATCCTGCATTGGTTCAAGATGGATGTCAGTTGCCCTTTTCTCAACAGCCTGAAAAAAAATAGTATTGACAAACTTCACGATGGGTGCATCCTCAGCAGCGATTTTCAATTGATTAACATCGATTTCTTCTGTTGCCTCATTGACATCTTCCAGTGCCGCTATTGTTTCAGTAAGATCCCCTGTATTCATGTAAAACCTATCTATTCTTTCAAGTATTTCATTTTCATCTGCTTTAACCACATTGATTTTTTTGTCTGTAATTCTTTTGATTGTGTCAATTGCAACAATATCTGTAGGATCCTTCATTGCAACAACAAGAACATCATCGGAAAGAGCAATGGCAAGAACAATATATCTGCGCGCAATTACTTCAGGGATCAGTCTTACAACTTCTGGCTTAATGCCCTTTACCCTTGATAATCTTATGAAGTCCGCCTTCTTCTGTTCTGTCAAATACTCGAGAAGTGTTTCTCGTGAAACATAGCCATTTTCAACAAGAATCTCCCCCAGAAACTTTTTCGTTTTTTCTGAAGAACAAGGGCTTCTTCGAGTTGTTCCTGTGTAATAACACCCTTCATCAACAACAACTGTCCAAGTTCATATCTCTCTGCCATACTTACACCTCTTTTCAATTCTGATATAAAAAGTGTATCATTTATTATAATAACGTCAAATTACGATGGAGAAAAAGGTATGGACAAAAATGAAATAAAAAAAAGAATGGACAAACTGTACAAACTCGTCAATTATTATGATGAAAAATATTATCTAGAAAACAATCCTGTCATTACCGATGAAGAATACGATAGGCTCATGCATGAACTTATCATTCTTGAACAACAACATCCTGATCTGGCAAGGGAAGATTCACCAACAAGAAGGGTAGGGGGAAAACCGGTTGAACAATTTGAAACAATAAAACACACGATACCAATGTTGAGCATTGATAATACTTACAGTGATGAGGAAATAAAGGAGTTTGATCAAAGAATAAGAAAGTTACTTGGCAGAACTGTTGAATATTT
Source organism: bacterium (assembly GCA_035392545.1). Classification (GTDB taxonomy): domain Bacteria; phylum Ratteibacteria; class UBA8468; order B48-G9; family DTJG01; genus DTJG01. The sequence continues at coordinate 6,783 of DAONMJ010000004.1, read as the reverse complement.
TCTTGAATTGAAGATTGATGGGGTAGCAGTATCTTTAACATATGAAAATAAAACGCTTGTCAGGGGTGCGACAAGGGGCGACGGATTTCTTGGAGACGATATAACACAAAATATCAAAACCATAAGAGATATACCTCTAACCGTCGTCAATGATGAAAAATTTGAAGTAAGAGGCGAGGTCTACATGCCAAAATTTGATTTTGAAAAACTGAACAGAGAGAAGTTGGAAACTGGTGAAGAACCATTTGCAAATCCAAGAAATGCAGCCGCAGGTTCATTAAAGCTGCTGGACCCAAAAGAAGTGGCAAAAAGACATCTGAGATTCTTTGTGTATGCTGGGTTTTTTCAGAAAACAAACCCTTTGACTCAGGAAGAAACACTGAATATTTTGAAAAATCTTGGATTTCCGGTTAATCCTCACAGAAAATTAGCAAGGACGATTGATGAAGTAATAGAATTCTGTCGCGAGTGGGAATCAAAAAGAAATCAGATAGATTATGCTATTGACGGTATCGTGATAAAAGTCAACAGTATCAGAGATCAGGAAATCCTTGGAAGCACATCAAAAAGTCCGAGATGGATGGTGGCTTACAAATTTCCAGCTGAACAGGCAACAACAACAATTAAGGATGTTATAGTTCAGGTTGGAAGAACAGGAACTTTAACACCTGTGGCAATGCTTGAACCAGTTCGTTTAGCAGGAACAACGGTAAGCAGAGCCAGTTTACATAATTTTGATGAAATAAAAAGACTTGACGTAAAAATTGGGGACCGTGTTTTCGTGGAAAAGGCAGGTGAAATTATTCCAAAAGTCGTTAAAGTCATCAAAGAAGCACGGTCAGGAAATGAACACATCATCAATCCACCTGAAAAATGTCCTGTATGTCATAATCCTGTGGTCAAAGATGAAAACGAAGTTGCATATAGATGTCCGAATGTTAGCTGTCCCGCTCAAGTTAAGGAAAGGATACTTCACTTTGCAAGTCGCAGGGCTATGAATATTCAGGGTCTTGGAGAAAGAATCGTCAATGAACTTGTTGACACCGGTCTTGTTAAAGATTATGCAGACCTTTATTTTCTCCAACCCCAGCAAATTGAGCAAATAGAAAGAATGGGAGAAATATCAAGCAAGAAACTTGCGGATAATATCCAGGCAAGCAAAAATGCACCTTTTGCCAGATTTATCTACGGTCTTGGAATCAGACATATTGGAGAAAGGGCAAGCGAGATCCTTGCTGAAAATTTCACAGATATTGATGAAATTGCGCACGCCTCTGAGGACAAGATTGCACAAATTCCAGATATTGGACAGGTTGCCGCGCATAGTATTAAAGAATTTTTTAATAATCCTGCCAATATTACACTTATTGAAAAACTTAAACAGATTGGTGTTTCTATGAAGCAGTCTCAAATTTTAAAAAGACCAAGTAAAATTTCTGGGAAAAAATTTGTAATTACCGGAACTCTTAAAAGCTTTTCAAGAGAAGAAATGAAAACAGAATTAAAAAAACATGGAGCAAGAGTTTCAGACAACATTTCAAAAGAAACAGATTTTCTCATTGTAGGGGAAAATCCGGGGTCAAAACTTGAAAAAGCAAAAAAACTCGGAATCACAATCGTTACAGAAGAAGAAGCCCTTCAAATGATGAAGGAGTAAATTATGAACTTAATAAATTCTGAAGTTATGATTGAAAAACTCACTGTTGGACAGATGGCAACAAACTGCTACATTGTATCCTGCGATGATAAAAGCGCAACGATCATTGATCCAGGTTCCGACGCAGATCTGATCTCAACCCATATCAAAAAAAGAAAACTTAACGTCAGATACATCATCAATACACACGGACACTATGACCACATAGGGGCAAATCACATAAAACATATGATAGGAAATAATGTTTTGCTCGGGATACATAAAAGCGATGAAGAATATTTGAAAACCCCTGAACTCAACCTTTCAACATTGGTGGGCATTGATTATGTTTCAGATTCTCCTGATTTTTTTCTTCAGGAGAATCAAGTAATTCATTTAACGAAGAAAATTTTTTTCTCTGTGATTCATACCCCCGGACACACACCTGGAAGTGTGTGCTTAAAACTTGAAAACTACCTTTTTTCAGGAGACCTGCTATTTTGTGGAGGCGTGGGAAGAACCGACCTACCAGGAGGAAATGAAAATTTGTTATCGAAATCATTACATACAATTTTGGAACTTGATAAAAACATCTTGGTACTACCCGGTCATGGACCTGAAACAACAATTGGCAACGAAATAGAAACAAATCCGTTTCTGGTTTTCATATAACAATATGGAACACACACAACTTCATGAAATGGCCGAAAAATTTTTAATTTTTCTGTCTGTAGAAAAGAATCTATCGCAAAACACCTTACAGGCATACAGACAGGACATGAAAAATTTTTTTAGATTTTTGACAATTAATCATATTTCTTATAGATACATCAAGGCAAAAAATCTTCTTGATTTTATGATCTTTCTCAAAAGAAAAAATTTTGCATCAGCAACCATAGCAAGAAACATTTCTTCCATCAGAGGACTTTATCGATACCTGGTAAGTAAAGGTGACATCAGTTCTTCTATCCTTAATCTGTTTGAAAGCCCGAAAATCGAAAGAAAGATACCTTCCATAATAGGAAAACAGGACGTGGATAGAATCATTTCTACGAAAATTTCTAAAAGAGATAAGGTAAATAAAAGAAATTTAGCAATTCTTGGCTTGCTTGTTACCACTGGTTTGCGTATCTCAGAACTTGCTGGGTTAAAGAAAACAGACATTAATCTTAGAGAAAACTGGATACGGGTCACTGGAAAAGGGAAAAAAGAAAGAATTGTTTTCTTTCCTCAAGAAATTACTCCTTTTGTTGAACATTGTATGAATGGACCAGGACAATTTATATTCGGTACGAAAACAGGAAAACCAATGAGTCGTCAGAATATCTGGAAAATTGTTCATAAAGCAGGTAAAACGGCAGGGCTCCAGATTAATTTGAAGCCCCACATGCTCAGACATACATTTGCTACGCGACTACTGGAAGCAGGAATGGATATTAGAGTAATTCAGGAGTTACTTGGTCATAAAAGCATCAGCACCACAAAAATTTACACGCAGGTAACAACAACACAGTTGAAAACCGTACATAAAAAATTTCATCCACGAGCATAAAATTGACATATGTCAAATATGATGTAATAATAAATTAAACACTTGAACGTGATGCAAAAAAGGAGGATGAATGGGCGCATTAATAGGAGGGATAATAGCGGTAATCGTGGGGCTGATAGGTATTGTAAAGTGGTGGACATTGTTTGTGAAAGGACTCCAGGCAGCAGTCCCATTTTTTATTTTGCTTGTAGGGATTATAGCGATCGCAGCAGGCATTAGTGATATTAAAGACAGAATAGAAGAAAAAAAGGAAAAAGAAAAAGCAAAGCAGGAAACAGAAAAACCACAGCAGGCCGAACAAAAGTAAACAAATTCAAAAACAGATAAGGAGCCGGTTCAAATTGCCGGCTCCTATTTTTTTTCTGTTTCAGTCACGAAATTAACAATTTTTCCGGGGATATATATTTTTTTGATAATCTTTTTACCGTTTAAGAATTTTGAAATACTTTGATTTTTCAGCACCGAGTCGAAAACTTTTTCAGCGGTTGCGAGATTATCAATTGAAATTGTTCCACGAAACCTGCCATCTACCTGTACTGGAATCGTGATGATTTCATCGGAAATGATGGCACTATCAAATTCAGGCCACTTAGCATTAAAAACTGTATCAGGATATCCCAGAACTTCCCGCCATAGTTCTTCGCTAAAATGAGGCACAAAAGGAGAAAGAAGCACAACAAATTTTGCAATATCTTGTTTTGAATAACAGGCAGTTTCAGGTAAATCCTTTATAAATTCCATAAAGGCACTGATAGCTGTATTAAGCTTGAAATCTTCTATTCTTTCACTAACCATTTTGATAAGAATGTGCAACTGTTTTTTTGAAATATCGTCAGTAGCACGGTTTTTCTCCACCTGCAAAACCACAAAATCCCATGCCCTTTTCAAGAATCTATAACAACCCTCTATTCCAGCATCATTCCATTCAGAATCCAGTTCAGGCGGACCAATGAATAGTTCGTATAGCCTCACAGTATCAGTACCATATTTCTTAACAAGTGGGTCAGGATTGACAACATTTCCTTTAGATTTTGACATCTTCTCAAGTTTCCCTGTTTTCTCGCTAAATTTTGTTACCATTCCCTGATTGAAAAGTTTCAAAAATGGTTCATCAAATCCGATCGCACCGATATCAAAAAGAAACTTTGTAAAAAATCTCGCATAAAGCAAATGAAGAATCGCATGTTCAACCCCACCAATATAACAATCAACTGGCAACCATCTGTCAACAATAGTGCGGTCAAAAGGCGCCGTATTAAGATGAGGGTTTGGATATCTCAAAAAATACCATGAAGAACCAGCCCATTGAGGCATTGTATCTGTTTCTCGATCAGCAGGTCCACCACATTTTGGACAGGTAGTATGAACAAACTTCTCAATCGCTGCAAGAGGGGACTTCCCGGTTCCCGTTGGTTTATAGGACTCAACATCAGGAAGAAGAACAGGCAAATCCTTTTCATCCACAGGCACTGTACCGCATCTCTTACAATATATGATTGGTATTGGCTCTCCCCAGTATCTCTGTCGGGAAAATACCCAGTCTCTCAATTTATAGGTAACCTTGAAAGAACCTGTCCCTTTTTCTTCAAGCCATCTAGTAATTGCGTGTTTCGCTTCCTCTGAATTCATCCCTGTAAATTGCCCGGAGTTTATCAATACTCCAGGACCCTCATAAGCAACAGAAAGTGAACCATCAACATTTCTTTCGGCCATGTCACCACGAATCACTTCAATTACCGGCAATCCAAATTTTTTCGCAAATTCAAAATCTCTCTGATCATGAGCCGGTACTGACATAATTGCACCAGAACCGTAATGAGCAAGCACATAGTCAGCCACCCACACTGGGACTTTTTTCCCATTGACAGGATTAATGGCATAACAACCGGTAAAAACTCCTGTTTTTTCACGAGTCAACTGGGTTCTTTCAAGGTCTGATTTTACAGTGGCTTCTTCGACATATTTTCTAACTTCTGATATTTTTTCTGATGAAGCAATCTCAAGTGTCAACGGATGTTCTGGTGCAAGCACGACATAAGTAGCGCCAAAAAGAGTGTCGGGTCTTGTGGTGAAAACTTCAAGTTTAATGTTTTTATTACCATTTATCATAAAAATGATACTTGCTCCTTCACTTCTACCTATCCAGTTCTTTTGCATTGTTTTTACTTTCTCGGGCCAATCCAGACGATCAAGGTCAGCAAGTAATCTTTCTGCATATGCAGTGATTTTAAGCATCCACTGCATTAACCTTTTTCTTGTTACTGTACTTCCACATCTTTCGCAATTGCCACTGATAACTTCTTCATTTGCCAGACCTGTCTTGCAATTAGGGCACCAGTTGATTGGCATTTCTGCTCGATATGCAAGTCCTCTATGATACATCTGGAGAAAAATCCACTGTGTCCAGCGATAATACTCAGGATCACTGGTATTGATTTCCTTGGTCCAATCATACATTGCACCTATTTCTTTTAATTGTCTGCGTATATTATCTATATTGTTTTTCGTACTTATCCTTGGGTGTATACCCTTTTTTATTGCATCATTTTCTGCAGGCAGACCAAAAGAATCCCAGCCCATTGGATGCAGAACATGATATCCCTGAAGTCTTTTATATCGAGCCCACACATCGGAAAGAACGTACCCCCTCCAGTGCCCAACATGTAACCCTGACCCTGAAGGATATGGGAACATATCGAGACAATAATATTTTTTTACTGTTACATTACTGACATCTGTATAATTAACACTTGTCTCTTCCCATATTTTTCGCCATTTTTCTTCTATTGAAGACGGTTCATATTTTTTCATGTTACTCCCGATAAAATGCGCTTGGTCTGGCAAACAAAAGTTGCATAATAATTAACTATACATCAAGATTTGATATTTTTCAATTCATGTTAAAATTCATACTCCGTATTTCCTCAAAAATAGATCTATTTGAAATTATATTTCTATAAGGCATTTTTCTTTTCTCCTTTTTTTTGGTAATTCTAGAATAATTTTTCTTTAAGTGCGAATATTGTTTTTGTGAGTTTAACAATATCTATAGAATTTCTGCACTGCTCCCATTTGTCAAGGGCAAAAGGCGTCCTGGTTAAAAATAATTGTTTTATCTCTTTTTGTTCAAATTTCACTGGTGTCATACATCCTTAAGATGAATGGTGATTGTTATAACTGGCAAATACCTGCTTGATTCCCAGAATAGATGGTTCTTTTATAAATTTCCATGATGTCGGCTGTGACCCATTATCACTGACAAGATAACAGTTTCATCGTTACTTAATGGGTAGTAGTATAATTTTCTTCTTTTTTCAAAATTCCTCCTCTCATTTTCCCACTTTACAAATTCCTCCTTTTGTTTTCCCCATTTGTAAAATCTCTTTCCTGATTTCCCCCTTTACAAAAGGGGGACTAAGGGGGATTTTTTGAAATCTCCCCCAGCCCCTCTTTTTTAAAGAGGGGTGATAGTATGAGTTAATTTTACAAAGAGGAGTGATAGTGCGAGGTTATGTTATAAAGAGGGGAGGTAGTATGAGGTGATTTTGCAAAGAAAAGTGTGATTTTGTACTGCCCCGTATTTCAGACCACTCTA
>DAONMJ010000003.1:0-49909 GCA_035392545.1 bacterium | reverse complement strand
CCAAGTCAGTCGCTGCTGCTGCCGCAGTTTCATAATTAATAAAGGCAAGTCGTGTTGTACTGAAATGGTCTGACCCTTTGATATTAAAACCAATGTGTCCATCAGGACCTATTCCACCAAGAAAAAATCCAATACCGCCAAGTTCTCTTATCTTTTGCTCATACTCCATTGCATACTGATCGGCCGAAAAAATTGCTTTCTGTTGAAGTTCTTCGAACCGGTTTGATGGCTGCCTGTATCTTAACGATAAATCTATTTTTCCATTCGGGAAAAGTTCACCAAGATTTTCTCCCTGTTTGCAACCGGTTGTCCACGCATTAATCAAAATTGTTTTATTTTCGTCCAGCCCAAATTTTTTCACATAAAATTTTTTTATGTACCACACAAAACTATTTTCCTGTTCTGGATTCATGGGAAAAAATTCGTCTATCTGCACAAAAACCATTGAAAACATATCAGGTTTTGACAGGACATCAATTGCATATTTTTCAAGAAGTTCTTTTACCCCCTTACTGTTCCAGTTATTCAGAATAAAGGACGTCCATTGGATAAAATATTCGGGGGTCTTGCCTGTTGGCAATGATATCACCCCACCTGGATTTTTCTGACACCATTCAATAAATCTCAATGCTGTTATCTTACCAAGACTTGGAAAATCAGGAACCTCAAGAATCCTGATTTTTTCCTCAGGTAAGTATTGAGGTTCAAACCCAGATTGTTTTATTGCAATCTCTTCAACTGATGAAGAAAAATTATAAACTTTCATTTTTTCCCCTTTCAAATTTCATCTCTGAAGTTTTTCAATTTCTTTCAGTAAAAAAGAGGCAAGAACCTGCTTGGAGAAACCCGTACAATTCTTGATTCTGCCATCAGAATATAACATAAAAATTTCGCCACTACCAGTAAATTTTCCAAAATTTTTTATTGTGTTTGCAACAATCATATCAAGTTTCTTATCCATTAATTTCTTTCTCGCATTTTCCACCAGGTTGGTACTTTCCAGAGCAAAACCAACAATAATTTGATTTTTTTTCTTTTTCTTTGAAAGACATTTCAGAATATCCGGATTCGGCACAAGTTTTAATGTCCAGGATTTTTTAAGTTTCAATTTTTCACCAGATTTCTTTACAGGTCTCCAGTCAGAAACTGCCGCAGTCATAATCAGCGCGTCCATCTCTGGAAATATTTTTTCTACTTCGTGTTTCATTTCCAGCGCCGATTCTACCTGAATTTTTTTCACCCCTTTAATTTCAGGAAATTCACACGGACCTGCAACAAGCACCACTGAATGCGCCTTCTCTTTTGCTTTTTTTGCAATAAGATAGCCAAGAGTTCCTGTAGCAGGATTGCTTATAAATCTGACAGGGTCGATATATTCCCTTGTTGGTCCCGCTGTGACAAGTATGTTCATTTTTCGTTTTTCTCAAGCGCAAGATATTCAATCTCTGCCTGAATGAACTGGTCTATTTCTCCATCCATTACTGCGTCAACATTACCTGTTTCAACCTGCGTCCGATGGTCTTTCACCATTGTATATGGACAGAACACATAGGATCTAATCTGACTTCCCCACGCAATGTCTTTTTGAGCGTCCCATTGTTCTGCTTCTTTTTTCCTTTCTTTTTCCATCTGTATTTGATACAGGCGGCTGCGCAAAATTTTCATCGCCATTTCGCGATTTTTAAACTGGCTTCTTTCATTCTGACATTGCACAATAATTCCCGTTGGTATGTGTTTTATTCTTACTGCGGTTTCAACCTTATTGACATTCTGCCCGCCTTTACCACCAGAACGAAATGTCTCAAATTCAATATCTTCTTCTTTTATTTCTATCTTGATGTCCCTGTCCACTTCTGGAATCACGTTAACAGCAGCAAAACTGGTATGACGACGTTTATTAGCATCAAAAGGAGATATCCTCACGAGTCGATGAACCCCTGTTTCACCTTTTAAATATCCATACGCATAATCGCCAGAAAAAACCGCTGTAATCTTCTTCAAGCCCGCTTCTTCTCCTGGCAGAAAATCAACCACTTCAACTTTTATATTTTTTTTCGCTGCCCACTTTGAATACATTCTAAAAAGCATACTCACCCAATCACATGCTTCTGTACCGCCAGCGCCCGCATGAAGCGTAAGAATCGCATTATTTCTGTCTGCAGGATCAGAAAAATAAAGTTCCGTCTTAAAATCCTCTATCTCCTTTGTGATTTCTTCAAGAATCCCGGATGCCTCCCTTTCAAGTTCAGGGGCAGCATTTTCTTCAAGAAGTTCAACGCTCGCAGAAAAATTTTCAAATAATCTTGTTATTTTATCAACTTTCATGCGTTTCTCAGCAAGTTGATTCCATTCCTTCATTTTTTCACCGTCAAGTTTTGGATCCCAGTATCCCTTCGTGTTTTTTTCGTTCTCAAGGGAAGTAAATCTCTGTTCCTGTTGTTCCCATCTAATCCTTTTTTTGATATCATCAAAAATGGCAAGCAGCTCGTCGCTTTTATTTTTTAATGTTTGTTCCATCATCAATATCCCTCTGTAAGAATCCTCCAGATTTCCTCGAGTAATGGCTTGATACCTTCATCTGTCACGCAGGAAATAAGAAAGTATCTATCTGCAATTTTTCCCAGTTTTTGAATATTGTTTCGACTTTCTGATAAATCTATTTTTGTCCCAACTATAATTTCTGGTTTTTCCAGCAGCGTTGCATCATAACAGCCAATCTCGTTTCTGATATTATAATATCTTTTTGCAGGTTCTGGTAGAGAAAGGTCAATAAGATGAACCAGAACTTTTGTACGTTCAATATGGCGTAGGAATTTAATACCGAGTCCTGCCCCCAGAGAGGCCCCTTCAATAAGCCCCGGAATATCAGCGGCAACAAATTGCCTTTCATTGTCCAGAACAACAACCCCGAGATTTGGATTCAATGTCGTAAATGGATAATCTGCAATTTTTGGTCTGGCATTTGAAATTTTCGAAAGAAGCGTGGATTTGCCGGCGTTCGGAGATCCAATAATACCCACCTCTGCAATCAGTTTTAATTCAAGTTTGATGAATTTTTCCTCACCAGATGCTCCAGGGGTGGCTATTCTTGGAGTTTGATTTGTTGAACTCTTGAAACTCGCATTGCCCTTTCCCCCTTTTCCACCTCTGGCTGCAAGTACCTGGTTGCCGTCCCTATCAAGGTCTGCCAGCATTACCTCTTTTTCTCCTTCTCTGATTTCAATAATAACCGTACCAGGCGGAACTTTAAGAATAATATCTTTTCCATCCGCGCCGGTACGATTATTACCTTCACCTGGTTTGCCACTTTCGGCTTTAAAATGCCTGTGATAATAATATTCTCTCAGTGTTTTCACATTGCTACACGCTCTAAAATATACGGACCCACCCTTCCCTCCATCCCCTCCAGAAGGGCCACCTTTTGGCACAAATTTTTCTCTTCTGAAAGCAATACAACCAGGACCTCCATCCCCGGCTTTTATCCATATTCTCGCTTCATCAACAAAATCAATCATCGTATCTCCCAGCAGTGAATCTAAAAACAAATATCGCAAACAGTATAAATATTGCAACCGACAGAACCAATAGTCCTGTGTGCATACTCCGAATCCCGATCAACAAAAAAACAGTAAGAAAAGGTAATAGAATAATAGAGAATCCAATTTTTGTACCTGCATGTTCCAGACTCCTGGCATATCTGTCAAGACGACTGACAATTTTCTGTTCTGTTTCCACTCTTTCCCTGTTAAGTTCTAAAAATTCCTCCCAGGTTTCCGGAAATTCCGCAAAAAGGTTTCTATAAGAGATGAATATATTTTTTATGTCCTCAACCCAGAAACGTTGAAAAACTCCTGTTTCAAGTACTGGTTGCCAGTACGACTTGCTGAGATTTAACAAACTTTCTGCAGGATTGATCCTGGCACAGATTGCTTCAAGACTCATGAGATTTCTTGCAAGCAGTCCTATTTCAGAATCAAGCCGTATACTCATCTTCCTCGCAAGAGTCATTAAATCATAAACAATGTCTGCCAGATGTATCTTTTGCAACGGAAGAGACCCATATTTGTCCACAATAAAACTCACATTTTTTTCAAAGTTTTCTGGTACATGGTATGACACACCAAAAAACTTTTTTAGATGTGGAAGAGTGTCCGGAAGTTTACCTTGAAGCACACCAGAAATGATACCTGCCATTTGTTTCCTTTTTTCAAATGACAGATATCCTACAATACCGAAGTCAACAAATGCAATGTTCCCTTCATCTGTCAGCATGATATTTCCTGGATGAAGGTCCCCATGAAAATAACCTGTTTCAAAAAGTGTTTGAAACAATCCTTTCACAAGACGTTGCGGAATATCCTGTTCTGGAAGAGAAACATCAAGAATTTTCACTCCGTGTATCTGTTCCATCGTAAGGACTCTTCCAGATGTGTATTCCCATAATACGTGAGGGACCCTGATATCCGTTTTCTCATAAAACACCTTTAATTTTTCCATCATTCCTGCTTCATAAATAAAATCCATCTGTCTTCGCAGTAATTCCCCGACTTCTTCCAGCAGATCGGATATATTCCACTGTTTCAGTTCAGGAATATGCTTTGAAGCAAGCCGTAGTATTTCCTTTAACACATCAATGTCAGCTGCAACAACTTCTTCAACACCGGGTCTTCGCACCTTAACAACACACTCCTTGCCGGAAAGAAGTCTGGCAAAATGCACCTGTCCTATTGAAGCAGAAAACTGTGGTTGTTCTGAAAATTCAGCAAAAATTTCTTCCACCTGTTTCCCGAAATCTTCAACAATCGTTTTTTTCACTGCTTCAAAAGGAAAAGGAGATACATTATCCTGCAGTTTGGATAACTCTTTGAGAAAATTTTCAGGTAGAATATCAGCCCTGGTACTGAAAAATTGTCCAATTTTTATGTAGGTAGGACCAAGTTCTTCAATAACGCAACGTAATCTTTCTGCTGTACTTAATGACTCTTTTTTTCTGGATGCAGATGCTCTATGAAAGCGAAGAATTCTGAAATGTGGTTCTCTAAAAATTCTATCAATAAAATAACCAAGGCCGTGTCTGACTATTGTTCGCAATACGAAACTTACACGGCTTGCAAGCCGATATTTTTTCCTGACTCCAAGTATGTTCATTTATTGCCATGCTTGAGATTTTCTATTTCCTTCTTCAAATTTTCTATTTCTTCTTTTGTCGCAACGCCAAAAACTTCAGCGATTTTCTCTTTTTTTATTTCCTTTATCCTATCCATCTTTTCTAACATCTGTGAAAATCTCTTCTCGATTTTTTCTTCAAGATTTTTTTCTTTCACTTCTTTTTCAAGACTCTCCAGAATTTCTTTTCCCTTTTTTCCAGCAAGAGAAAGGGAAGCAATCCCGAGAGCAAGAACCTTGTACATCGCATTCTTTTTCTCATCCATTTTTTCCTCCGTTTTAAAAAATAAAATTCAACCAGCTGATTTCTTAAGCAATCTTACCCTTCCTTTGCCAGGACATATGCAACCAATCAAAAAAGATCTGAAACCGTGTTTCTGAACAATTGATTTCACCCTGTCAACATTTCGTTCTGGCAGTGCCAGAATTAATCCTATCCCCATATTAAAAACATTGAACATTTCTTTTTGCATTACTTTTCCAGCACTCTGTATCATATGAAATATCTGAGGTATCTGCCAGCTATTGAGATAAACTTCGGCGTCCAGATGTTCAGGTAAAATTCTCACTAAATTACCAGGAATACCGCCCCCGGTAATATGAGCAGCAGCATGAATCAATCTGTTTTCAGCAAGAGCCGAAAGTACTGTTGAATAAATATATGTAGGTCTGAGTAATTCTTCTCCCATAGACCTTCCCAGAGATATCTGATATGCTGCAAGCATCCTTTTCATACCTCTGCCTGACAGTAAGACCTTTCTTACGAGCGAAAAACCATTTGAATGAAGCCCATTTGAAGTAATACCCAACAACACATCATCATTTTTCACCCTCAATGGTCCGAGTATTTTGTCTGCCTCCACCATGCCGGCACAAAAACCTGCAAGGTCAAAATCATCTTCAGAATATACATCCGGCATCTGCGCTGTCTCACCACCTGCCAGCACACACTGCGCTATTTCACAACCTTTGATTATTCCTTCAATAATTTTTTGTTCTCTTTCTATCTTCAGTTTACCAACCGCAATGTAATCAAGAAACAACAAGGGCTTTGCTCCACAAACAGCCACATCATTGCAATTCATTGCCACCAGGTCAATACCAATAGTATCATATTTTTCAAAAGCATTAGCAACAAGAATTTTTGTTCCCACACCATCGCACGAAGAAACAAGAAAACTTTTTTTGTTTCCGGTTGAAACAGGTATAAATGCTCCAAAAAAACCAATGTCACCAGACATTTTTCTGGAAAATGATGCCTGTTTTACACGTTCCTTAATCAAAGAGACAAACATTTCTGCTTTTTGATCGTTCACACCGGACTTTTTATAAGTTATCATGATCTTCCCTTGTAAATGTATTTATAGTAATTATATCATTTAACACAATAAAACCAATAAAAAACGGGCGGATGTGATTCCGCCCGTGGCAAACCAAATTTTATAAACTTATTTATTCCCGTCGACTTCCCGATAATCAGCGTCCACGACTTTCTTATCTTTTTGTTCGGATTGCGGTTCAGATGTTTGTGCAGTCGTCTGCTGATCTGTCTGTCCGGATTGAGACGTCTGTTTGTACAAGATTTCTGCTATTTGATGAGAGCTCTTTTCCACTTCCTGCATCAGTGTCCTTATTTCATTTTCATTTTTTGTTTCTATCGCTTTCCTCAGGGCAGCAATTTTTTCTCTGGCAGTATTTCTTTCTGCCTCAGGGATTTTACTTTCATGTTCTTTCAGGGTCTTCTCCACACTATAAGCAAGTCCATCAGCCTGATTGCAAAGTTCAATTAATTCCTTCTGTTTTCTATCCTGTTCTGCAAATTGCTCTGCCTCTCTGACCATTTTGTCTATTTCCTCCTTTGTCAATTTTTTTGAGGCAGTAATGCGAATTGATTGTTCTTTTTTCGTTGCAAGATCTTTTGCAGTTACGGATAAAATCCCGTTTGAGTCAATGTCAAATGTGACCTCAATTTGAGGTACCCCCCTCGGCGCAGAAGGGATTCCATCCAGATGAAATCTTCCAAGACTGGTATTATGCGCAGCCATCGGACGTTCGCCCTGTAAAACATGAACTTCCACAGATGTCTGGTTATCTGCAGCAGTCGTAAATATCTGACTTTTTTTCGTAGGAATAGTTGTGTTTCTTTCGATAATTCTGGTAAACACTCCACCAAGTGTTTCAACTCCAAGAGACAGAGGGGTGACATCCAGCAACAAAATATCTTTATCCTTAAGGTCTCCAGCAAGAATTGCTCCCTGAATCGCTGCTCCTGTGGCAACACATTCCATAGGATCAACCCCTCTTTCAGGTTTTTTCCCCATAAAATCTTCAATGAATTTCTGTATAATTGGCATTCTTGTGGGACCACCAACAAGAATAATTTTGTCAATCTGTGATGGTGTAAGTTTTGCATCTGCAAGGGCCTGTTCCATAGGAGCGCGACATTTTTCCACTCTTGCTCTTACAAGTTCTTCGAGTTGCGCCCTTCTTATTTTCATAGAAAGATGCTGCGGTCCTTTGTCATTAGCAGTAATAAAAGGAAGATTTATTTCTGTTTCAAGAGTAGAAGAGAGTTCAATCTTTGCCTTCTCGGCTGCTTCTCTTATTCTCTGCATCGCCATCCTGTCATTGATCAGATCAATACCGGTTTGCATTTGAAAATCTTTCACTATAAAATCAACAATATCCTGATCCATGTCTGCTCCACCAAGCTGCGTATCCCCGCTGGTTGAAAGTACCTTAAAAACGCCGCCTCCCATCATTTCCATAATCGTAACATCCAGAGTCCCTGCACCAAGGTCAAACACCATGATTTTCAATTCTTGATTTAATTTATCAAGACCATAGGCAAATGCTGCTGCTGTAGGTTCATTAATTAATCTAACAACTTCAAGCCCTGCAATTGTTCCAGCGTCCTTGGTGGCCTGTCTTTGATTATCATTAAAATATGCAGGTACTGTTATCACTGCTTTGTTAATCGGATAACCAAGAAAATTTTCTGTATCCTTTTTTATTTTCTGAAGAATAAACGCAGAAATTTGCTGTGGAGTATATGTTTTGCCATTAACTGTATATTTGAAATCCGTACCCATCTTCCTTTTTGCACCAAAAATTGTACCTTCTGGATTTACTGCTGCCTGTCTTCTTGCTGGTTCACCCACAAGAATCTGGCCATCCTTTGTAAATGCGACATAGGAGGGAAACGCCTTTCCACCAACAATGGTTGTACCTTCTGCGCTTGGTATCACAACAATTTTACCACCCTCCATTATAGCAGCCGCTGAATTACTTGTTCCAAGGTCTATGCCAATTATTTTTTCCATTGTTTGTCTCCTTTTTCCAATTTTTATTCACATTTCACACATTTAGATGAATTTATATACCACATAGTTTCATTTTTCTACTGCTTTTACAGAATGTAAGCGCATGGTCTATTTAGCAGATGAAAGAATTCAGAAGTAGGCGGTGAGGGAATCGAACCCACGACCTCTTCCTTGTAAGGGAAGCGCTCTTGCCGACTGAGCTAACCGCCTTGATTTCGCATATTATTTTACACCGATAATAAAACTTGACAAATGTTTCAATTTGCTGTATAAAGTTTCGTAATATAAATTTTTTCTTTAACAGATTAAGGGGGGGAGAAATGTTAGAGGATATTAAGCAGGCAATAATCAGAGGAGATGCGAAGAAAGCCACAGAACTTGTTTCAAAGGCTCTGGCTGAAAATATTGCGGTAGAAAAAATTTTGAACGAAGGTCTGATTGGTGGAATGAATGTTGTCGGAATGAAATTCAAAAACAACGAATTTTATGTTCCTGAAGTATTGATTGCTGCGAGAGCGATGAACCAGGCAATGGCGATTCTGCAGCCAGAAATTGCAAAAGCGGGTATCAAATCTCAGGGGAAAGTGGCCATAGGAACAGTCAAGGGTGACCTCCATGATATTGGCAAAAATCTTGTTTCCATGATGTGGAAAGGAGCAGGATTTGAAGTCATGGACCTCGGCATCGATGTTCCCGAAGAAAAATTTGTTGAGGCTGCAAAAAATGGTGCACAGTTGATCGGTCTATCGGCCCTTCTGACAACCACAATGCCAGCAATGAAGGATGTTATTGAAAAATTGAAATCAGAAGGAATCAGAGATAAGGTAAAAATCATTATAGGTGGTGCCCCTGTAACACAGGCTTATGCAGATGAAATAGGCGCCGACGGTTACTCGCCTGATGCAGGTTCTGCTGTTGACAAAGCAAAAGAACTGCTCGGGCTTCAGTAATAGGCTTATGAACCGTGTCTTTTTTCTCAACGATATACTGGATTATACTGGGTTATCTTTCAGGTAGTCTGGTATGGGGCTACTGGATAGGAAAGTTTTTCTATGGTATTGACCTGAGAAATAAAGGCAGTGGTAATATAGGTGCAACAAATGTATTCCGGGTGCTGGGACCAGTACCCGGAATTTTTACTTTTGTACTTGATGTGTTGAAAGGGGCTTTGCCGGTAATACTGGTGAAAAACATCTATGCAAAAGATGCAAATCAGATAATACTTGCTACTGTGGGAATCGCTGCAATTATTGGCAGCAAATTTTCTTTGTTCCTCAGAGGCAAGGGAGGAAAATCTGTAAATTGCAGTTTTGGTGTAATACTTGCGATGATGCCTGTTGAAGCAATATTCAGTCTGGTTGTATGGCTCGGAATATTTACTCTAACAGGATACGTTTCACTGGCATCTATAGCTGCAGCAACAGCATTACCTTTTCTCATATTGATTTTGCAAAAAAATATGCCACTTATTTTTATTGGAATTCTCATTTTCATTGTTGTTATTTTTGCCCACAGAGATAATATAAAAAGGTTAATTGAAGGAAAAGAAAATAGGTTCAGTTTATGGAAAAAATAGGCATTGTCGGTGCGGGTGGTTGGGGCACTGCTCTTTCAATAATACTTTCTGACAAATTCGAAATAACACTCTGGGAAAAGTTTCCAGCATACGCTACTGTCCTCTCAGATACAAGAGAAAATATTGAATTTCTTCCAGGATTTAAAATTCCTGAACACGTGGCTATTACAAGTGATATACAAACTGTTTGTAACAATAGTTTTCTTGTGATTGTTGTACCTTCTCAATATTTCAGAGAAACCATCAAAAATGTGAAACCGTTTTATAAAAGTCAGAAGGTTTTGATCGCCACCAAAGGGATTGAACCAGAAACAGGAATGAAAATGTCAGAAATATTGTATAATGAAATAGGCCAGTGTAAATTTGCAGTCATTTCAGGACCAACAATTGCGTCAGAAGTCGCCGCAGGGAAACCAACTGCCGCAGTGGTAGCTTCTGGCGACACAGAAATGGCAAGAGAAATACAGTGTATGTTCTCATCAAGAATATTGAGATTATACACAAGCGATGATGTATGTGGTGTTGAAATATGTGGTGGTTATAAAAATGTCATCGCAATCGGCTCCGGGATTATTGATGCACTTGAGCTTGGAGACAATGCAAAAGCATCTTATCTGACACGGAGCATAGAGGAAATGAAAAGATTTGGAAAAATGCTTGGTGCAAAAGAAAAAACATTTTTAGGCCTCGCCGGAATCGGAGACCTGATCACAACATCATTCAGCCCCAGTAGCAGAAATCACCGATTCGGACAGGCAATAGCAACTGGCAATGCACAACAATTTCTTGCTCACACCAGAATGGTTATCGAGGGTATATCTGCTTCAAAAGCCATCATAAAAATGGCTGAAACACATAATGTAGATATCCCTATTGCTTCATCCATATACAGAATTGTGCATAAGAACGCAAAACCATCTGATGAGATTGAAAAACTTATGACAAGAGAATTAAAACATGAATGATAGCAAACGTTATTACAGTATCAATGAGGTTTCTGAAATTACAGGACTCGGCACGCATATTTTGAGATACTGGGAAAAACAATTTTCTTTTCTAAAAATTCAGAGAGACCCTTCTGGAAGAAGAATATATTCTGATAAAGATGTTGAAAAGATAAAAGAAATTCAAAAACTGTTGTATCAAAATGGATACAAAATTGTGGGGGTGAAAAAGAAATTTCGTAGCATCTCATATACACAGAAACAAAGCAGACAGAATTCGTCGTTGTTATTGAAAAAAATTCTTCGATACATCAAGGAGATTGAAAAATGTTTACCATAGGTGTTCTCGCCTCAGGGAAAGGTAGCAATCTTAAATCTATTATAGATCAGATTAAAATAGGTTTTTTGAATGTTAGAATAGGTGTGGTCATCAGCGACAATCCACAGGCATATGCCCTGGAGATTACAAGAACTGAAAAAATCCCCGGGATATACATAGAACCAGGTAAACATAAAACATTTCTTGATCCGGCTCAAGAAAAAAAATATATTCAGTGCCTGAAGGAACATCATGTTGAACTGGTTTGCCTTGCAGGTTTTATGAGAGTCATAAAAAAAGAGTTTTTCAATGCATATCGAGGGAAAATTATCAATATCCATCCGTCTCTACTACCTTCCTTTCGCGGGCTTGAGGCATGGAAACAGGCACTTGAATATGGAGTAAAATTTACTGGCTGTACTGTCCATTTTGTTGAAGAAGACATTGATACCGGTCCAATTATACTTCAGGCAATTGTTCCTGTACTCGGTGATGATAGTCCGGAAAGTTTACATAAAAGAATCCAGGAGAAAGAACATATAATTTATCCAGTTGCCATAAAACTCATTTCTGAAAATAAACTTGTTGTTCAAGGAAGGAGAGTGATGATACATGAAGATTAACATTAGACCCGCTGTAATTGACGATGCATATTCGATAAAAAATCTAATAAATATGCATGCGAAAAAAGGAAAAATGCTTCCTGTTTCCATAAACCAGATATTTGAAAATTTAAGAAATTTCTGGGTGCTCTGTGATAGCAAAGGAAAAATTCTGGGTTGTGCATGTTTAAAAATTGTATGGAAAGACCTTGGTGAAATCAGGTCCCTCGCAATTAAGAATTCAAAACAAAAAAAAGGATATGGTTCTGTGTTGATTGAAACACTGATGAAAGAAGCAGAAAAAATTGGTATAAGAAAAATTTTTGTGCTCACATATGTGCCTGAATTCTTTGAAAAGTTTGGTTTTGTTCGAATAGAAAAAACAAAACTTCCACACAAAATATGGATTGATTGTATTAACTGTCCGAAATTCCCGAGATGCGATGAAATACCAATGCTGAAAAAACTATGAAAAAATTTCTATTGGTTTTGTTTTGTTTGTACGGGTTTCAGATTCATGCAATGGCGGATACACCCAATACCCAGGGACTTGAAGATTTTTTGTCCGGCAGGGATTTAAAAATGCAACGCAGTTTTATGAATAATATGATTGCTACTGGTAAAAATCTGGAATTCTCCGGTATATCATATGAAGATATCTTTCTTTTTGGAATTACTATTAACTTCAGTGGCACGTCAGGCAAAGATGTATATATAACAGGAGACACCGTCAAAATTTCTGGAAAAATTAGAGGAAATCTAAAGGTAATGGCAAGAAACCTAATAGTGGAAAATTGTGAAATTGATGGAAACGTCAACATTCTTTCTCCTGAAATACTGATGGCTGACAGCGTAAAGTGCAAAAATACTACTAAAATATGGTCAAGAAACGTTCAGATGGGAGGACAATATAAAACAGTCAATATAAAAACCAGGGATATAATTTTTACAAAAAATATTGATGTGAAAAACCTTTTTGTACAGAGTCAGACAAAACCTTCTCTTCCAGTCAATATGCTTAAACATTGCAACTTTCAATATGAACCACCGGTTCCTCAAAAGGCGCAGGTATTTTTTTCGTCTAAATTCAGAAAATTATACTCATTTTTAAGTTTGTGTTTTCCATTTCTTCTTATGACAATCATGACGCCAAAAGTTCTGCAGGAAACAATAGAAATGATAGAAAAAAAACCTGTCTGGATTTTTTTCAGCGGAATACTACTGCTGCTGATTGCTCCATTGATCCTGATACTGTTGATGGTCACAGTGATTGGTGCTCCAATTGGATTGATATTGTTAACTTTTTATATCTCTCTGCTATATTTGTGTCGTGGTTTCACCTGCGTTGCGCTGGGAAGGATACTACTTTTCAAATTAAAAGAGAGTAAAATGAAATTGATTCTCGCCATAATTCTTGGTACCGGGGTTTTTGTCCTTTTAACCGCCATACCAAAAGCCAGCGTTATTGTTCAAATACCATTTGTGATTTTCGGATTCGGGGGCTTTGCAATAGGCAGAATTCGCATGTTCCTGACATTAAGAAAACAGAATCTTATATAAACAGGAGAGGAAAAATGAAGAAAATCGTTGTAGCGTATTCTGGAGGTCTTGATACCTCTGTCATTATTAAATGGTTACAAACAAAGTATAATGCAGAAATCATTGCCTTCACAGCAGATATCGGGCAGAAAGAAAACCCGTCATTGCTTGAAAAAAAAGCGCTCCAGACAGGTGCAAAAAAATTCTATTTCATGGATCTCAAGGACGAATTTCTCTCTGATTATATATTTCCTTCATTGAAAGGTTCTGCGCTCTATGAAGGCAAATACCCGCTTGCAACTGCCCTTTCTCGTCCATTGATCGCAAAAAATATGGTTGATGTAGCAAAAAAAGAAAATGCTGATGCTTTCGCTCACGGATGTACAGGTAAGGGCAACGACCAGGTCAGATTTGAACTTACATTCAAAAATCTTGCACCGGAAAAGGAAATTATCGCACCTGTGAGAGAGTGGGAATTTAAATCAAGAGAAGAAGAAATTGAATATGCAAAAAAACATAATATTCCCGTCAGCGTGACAAAGAAAAAACCGTACAGTATTGACTGGAACCTGTGGGGAATTTCCATCGAATGCGGTATCCTTGAAGACCCGTGGAACCAACCCCCTGAAGACGCATATCAGATTACACAAAATCCCGAAAAAGCCCCATCAAAACCCGAATACATTGAAATAGAATTTTACAAAGGAATTCCAACAGGAATCAATGGACGTCATGTCAGTGGTTTAAAACTTATCTCTATCCTTAATGAAATTGGCGGTAAACATGGCGTGGGCAGAATTGATATGGTTGAAAATCGCCTCGTTGGTATCAAGTCAAGAGAAATCTACGAAGCCCCTGCTGCGGTAATACTGCATGCTGCACATTCAGAACTTGAAAAACTTATTCTTGAAAGGGAATTATTACATTTTAAAACAATAGTAAGTCAAAAATATTCCGAACTCATCTATTACGGATACTGGTTCAGTGATTTCAGAATCTGTCTTGAAAGATTCATTGATGAAACCCAGAAATATGTAACAGGTACTATCAGAGTAAAATTGTTCAAAGGACAATGTACGGTTGTCGGCAGAAAATCTTCTTTCTCTTTATATGAAGAAAAACTCTCTACATATACTGAAAAAGATATTTTTGACCATCGAGCATCAAAGGGCTTCATCGATATTTATGGACTCCCGTTAATTCTTGAAGGTAGAAGAAACAGGAAAAAAGCAAGGTGATATGGAAGAAGAAAAAATCATAAAATGGTTAAAATCTCATTGTTTACCAGAAAGGACAGAAGTAAAAACAGGCATTGGAGATGACACAGCTGTTATTGACTTTAATAGCACCAGTTATCTTTTGTTAACGACAGATGCTGTCGTAGAAAACGTTCATTTCAAAATTAATGATGCAAGTTTTTATCAGATAGGATGGAAGGCACTGGGAGTCAATATCAGTGATATTGCGGCAATGGGAGGCAGCCCTCTATGGGCGCTTGTTTCCATTGGCATGCCCAAAAAAATTGTTTCAGCATATAAAAAACTGTATAAAGGGATTCTTGATATGTCAAAATTGTTTCATGTGGATATTATTGGTGGTAATTTATCACGTTCAGAAATATTGTTTGTGGACATCTTTCTTGCAGGAACCGTAAAAAAGAAAAATCTTGTCCTGCGCAGCACTGCAAAACCAGGAGATATTCTTTTTGTTACAGGATCTCTGGGTGGATCACAAAAAAGAAAACAGTTCACCTTCATTCCAAGAGTCAGGGAAGCACAAGCAATCATTAGTCGTGTGAAACCATCTGCAATGATTGACCTTTCTGATGGACTGGCTGCGGATGCGAGAAAACTTGCAGAAGCATCCGGTTGTGGTTTTGAAATAGCCATTTCAAAAATACCAGTATCGCAGGATGCCTGTGAAAAGGATAAAATTGTTTCTGCTCTGTACGATGGTGAGGACTATGAATTGTTACTGGCAATCCCGCCTGAATCTGTCAGATCTTTACCTACCATTGTTAACGGTATCCCTGTGACAGAAATAGGTAGGCTAACAAAAAAGAAAACCTTTGTACTGAAACATACAAATGGAAGCACAAACAAAATATCAAAAGAAAAATTCAGACACTTTGAATGATAAAAAAAAGATTCTGATATTTGAAACAGACTCTGCGGAAAAAACGGAAAAATTAGGTTCTAAAATCGCAGGCCTGTTGAAAAAACGTAAGATTCATTGTGTGGTTTTTACAGGTCCATTTGGTTCAGGAAAGACGACGATGATCAGAGGAATTATAAAAAAGCTCACAGGTAAAAGCCATGTTACCAGCCCATCTTTCACCATGGTTCATGAATACAGAGAAGATAACATTTCAGTATTTCATTGTGATTTTTACAGGATAAAAAACCCTGATGAACTTGAAAGTATTGGATTCAGAGAGTATGAAAACGGATTCCTTCTTATTGAATGGCCAGAATCTGCTTTTGAAAAAATTCCCGAAAATTCATTAAAAATAACGCTGGATTTTGTCGGATTGAAACGCAGAAAAATCACTGTTATATTTCCATGAAAAAACTTATACTGAAAAGATTGTTACAACTGATTCCGATGCTAATAGGAATGAGTTTTGTTTCCTTCATCATCATACAATCTTCGCCTGGAGATTATTTCGCACAGATGAAAATGAATCCAGAAATTTCTCCAGAAACAATAGAGATGATGAGAACAAGTTTTGGACTTGACAGGCCTCTGTTTGTTCAGTACTTTTTCTGGTTGAAAAATATATGTAAAATGGATTTTGGAATTTCCTTTGCGTATCACATTCCTGTAACGACGTTAATCAAATTCAGACTTAAAAACACATTGTGCCTTGCTATTTTTTCTCTCTTTCTAAGCTGGGTCATAGCAATCCCTCTGGCAGTACTGGCAGGATATAAAGAAGGAACACTGATTGACAAAATTTTTTCCTTGTTTGCATATCTTTCAATTTCTCTTCCATCTTTTTTTGTCGCATTACTCTTTGTTTATTTCATCAGCAAGACAGGCGTTTTACCTCTTGGAGGCACGAGAAGCATTTTTGATATAGACGCAAACGCTTTCTTAATATTTAAGGATTACATGAGACATCTTCTTGTGCCAGGACTGGTACTGTGTTTTGTGAATATTGGCTGGCTTTTCAGGCTTATGAAAAATAATTTTATTGAAGTATACAACACTCCATATATACTGGCGGCATGGGCAAGGGGACTCCCTGCAAGTTCTGTTATATTCAAACATACATTAAGAAATGCACTGAATCCAATGTTCACGATTTTGGGGATGGAAATAGGAAGTATTCTCAATGGTGCTGCACTTACAGAAATAATATGCGGATGGCCAGGAATGGGTAGTCTTATTCTCGAAGCAGTACTTTCGCATGATTTGTATCTTGTAATGGGATCTCTTGTTATTAGTGGATTTCTTTTAATTATTGGCAACCTTATCGGCGATATTTTGATAGCGCTTTTCGACCCGAGAATCAGATTAACATGAAAATATTTTTCCAGAGATTAAAGAATCATAGTAAACTTGCGTATTTCAGTTTCTGGTTCCTCATTTTCTTTTACATTGTTTCATTTCTTGCTGATCTACTGGCGCCTTATCACTTTGATCATCAATTCAGGAACAAACCGTATCATCCACCAACAAAAATTCATTTTGTTGACGAAAACGGACATTTTCACATCAGGCCATTTGTTTACAACATGGTCGTGGATGATCCTGTTTTCAGAACATATCGTGAAGATAAATCCATCAGATACCCTGTGAAATTCTTCGTCGATGGGCCTGAAAGAAAAATCTTTTTTATTTTCAAAACAACAAGATATTTTTTCGGGGTTGACGAACCGGCTGGCATTTTCCTGTTTGGAACTGATACCTATGGCAGAGATATTTTTTCAAGATTACTGTACGGTGGAAGAATTTCTTTATCTATCAGTATTGTGGGAGTATTGATTTCTTTTACGCTTGGTATGATTACAGGAGGTATTGCGGGTTATTTTGGTGGATTACTTGACCAGATTCTCATGAGGTTTGTAGAAATTCTTATGGTTTTCCCTTCTTTTTATCTTATGCTTTCTCTCAGGGCAATGTTTCCACTTAACCTTTCAAGCATCCAGGTATATTTTCTCATCGTACTTATTCTCAGTTTGATTGGCTGGGCGGGACTGGCAAGGATTATCAGGGGCATGGTACTTTCCCTAAAAGAAGAGGACTACGTCCTGGCGGCAAAATCCCTCGGGCTTTCTCACTGGAGAATTTTATTTTTTCACATATTTCCGAATACTTTCTCTTACACAATCACCGCATTAACCATCAGTGTCCCAGGGTATATTATTGGAGAAGCCGCGCTGAGTCTTCTTGGTCTTGGCATACAGGAACCATATCCCAGCTGGGGAAATATTCTATCTTCAACCATTGGAAATCTGAAAGTTGTCGGAGACGCGCCTTGGCTGTTACTTGCTGGAGCATTTATATTTGCAGTATTAATTAATTTCAACCTCCTTGGAGACGCCCTCAGAAATGTTCTTGATCCAAAAAACTGGTAAACATGGAAAAGATCCTTGAAATAAGAAATCTCGCGGTTGTAAGAAAGCAAAAAGTGAATTCCGTACCGGTATTGAATGATATCAATTTTGTTATTGAAAAAGATGAACTATTCTGTCTTGTCGGGGAATCTGGCTGTGGTAAAACAACCCTTGCGCTTTCTATCATGAAATTGCTTCCAAAAAGTTTCGCGGTGAAATCGGGTGAAATTTATGTTAATGGTAAAAATGTGCTGGCAATGGATGAAAAATCAATAAGAAATATCCGGGGTAAGGAAATGAGCATTATTTTTCAGGATCCTGGCGCGTATCTCGATCCACTTTTCACAATCGGGCTGCATATGAAAGAAGCATTGCATGAAGGAATAAAAACCCAGAGGGAAATGATGATCTATGCATTGAATGAAGTTGGCCTTGAGCCATATGTATTGCACAATTACCCCCACCAGTTAAGTGGAGGTCAGCAACAGAGAGTAATGATTGCTATGGCTCTGATCAATAAACCACCTCTCATCATAGCGGACGAACCAACAACTGCCCTTGACATTTTGACAACCTATCAGATTATTAATCTCTTAAACACAATACGCGAGAAGTATCATCCGGGTATGCTTTTCATCACCCATGATCTGAAACTTGCCACAAGAATAGGAACACGCACAGGAATTATGTACAATGGATACATTGTGGAAATTTTTATTCCAGGCAAAACAAAGCCAGTTCATCCATATTCCAGTATTTTGATGGGTGCAGTACACAAACATTTTACAATATCTAAAACAATGTTATCGCGACAATCTGATATATGTCCCTTTTTTGAAAAATGTCCGGAAAAAGAAATTGAATGTCAGAAACAAATCCCATTTGTGTGGAACAAAGATATGACAGGAATAAGGTGCATAAAACATGGAAGAAATTCTTAGATGTGAAAAAATCAGCAAGGATTTTACAATCACGGATTCTCTCGGCATAAAAAAGAGAAAACTCACGGCCGTCAACAATATCTCCCTCAACATACATAAGCATGTGAACCTTGGTATCGTTGGAGAATCGGGTTCAGGAAAAACAACCCTGGCAAAAATATTAATGTTACTGGTCAGACCTGATTCAGGATCCATTTATTACAAGGGTAATGAAATAACAAAACTGTCTGATAGAAAACTTCGCTTTTTCAGAAATCATGTAAGAATAATTTTTCAAAATCCATATAAATCTTTGAATCCGCGATCAACGATTGAAAGGGTAATAAAAGAAGCCATGCTAACAGAAACAAGAGCCCCGGCCGCAGTTGAAAATATTCTTTCGCATGTTGGATTGCCTGCTGAATATAAAAATAAATATCCTCACCAGATGAGCGGAGGAGAAAGACAGAGGATAGCAATCGCAAGGGCGCTGGCAGGTAATCCGGAATGTATCATTGCCGACGAGCCAACTGGCAGCCTTGACGCAACAACCGAAATTTACATCCTGACATTGCTTGAAGAATTGAAAAGAAAATTTGGTCTCACATACGTTTTCATTTCACATAACCTGAATATTATAACAGAATTCTGTGACAGAATTGTGGTAATGTACAGAGGTCACGTCGTTGAACAGGGTTCAGTTGACCAGATATCAAAATCTCCATTACACCCATACACAAAATTACTGTGGAACCCAGAATCTGTAAAAAGTATTGAAAAAGAACAGAAATACGACTATGGATGTCCTTTTCTCCACAGATGTATATTCAGAACGGAAAAATGTTTCCATCAAATCCCTGAACTGAAAGATGGAGGGAACGAACATCTTGTGTCCTGTCTTCTTTACGAATAAAATAAATTGGGTTAAAATCTATTAAAAAAGGAGATCAAATGGCAACAGGGGTACCGGAAACCAAAAAGATTCAAAGACAGCTTACATTGCCGCTCAGTCATGCGTTTAACATGAGTGTTCGCAGCATAAAAATAAGATTCGGTAGGTCCATTATAGTCACGATGTCCATCGTGCTCGGTATAGCGTTTCTGATGTCCATATTGAGCAGCAACGCATTTGTTACAGGAATACTGCAAAAAGGACCGGAAAACATAAAAATTGCTCTCCAACAAAATCTTGAAGAAATGAGAATTCGTCAGATGTGGTTGGTTTCACTTTCGCTGCTTGTCTGCGTTGTTGGAATTGTAAATGCAATGCTTATGGCAGTAACTGAAAGATCAAGAGAAATTGGAACAATGAAATGCCTTGGCGCTCTCGATAAATTTGTCGTTGAACTTTTTCTTCTTGAATCCTCGATGCAGGGACTGACAGGTTCAATAATAGGAGTGATATTTGGTGGCACTGCCACATTTATCATTTATCTTTTTAAATATAAAGGACTAATCTGGAGTATTTTCCCTGCAGGACTATTGCTAAAGTACTCTGCTTTCAGTGTAATTCTGGGAATCGCTATATCTGTCATCGGAGCCATCTACCCTGCCTATGTTTCGACAAAAATGGAACCAGCTGAAGCAATTCGCAGGGAGGTTTAAAAAGGAGAATAACATGCCGAAAGAAGCCATAGTAAGAACGATAGGATTAAAAAAAACATTTTTACTTGGAAAAATCCCGCTTCATGTTTTGAAAGGCATTGACATTGAAATTTATAGAGGAGAATACATATCAATCATGGGACCTTCTGGAAGCGGAAAAACAACACTTTTCAACATGATAGGCGGTCTTGATAAGCCAACAGAAGGCAAGGTGTATATTGATGAGGTTGATATCGCTCAACTTGATGCGTATGAACTGGCGTGGTTAAGATGCAGAAAAATCGGTTATATATTTCAGACATTTAACCTCATACCGGTTATGACAGCCCTTGAAAATGTCATGCTACCAATGATTTTTGGTGGCATGGAAAATGATGAAGCAATGAACAAAGCAAAGGGATTACTTGAAACAGTCGGTCTTGGTGCGCGATTGCACCATAAGCCATTTGAATTGTCAGGTGGACAGCAGCAACGTGTGGCAATCGCAAGAGCACTTGCAAATGACCCGGCAATTATTCTTGCTGATGAACCAACAGGAAACCTTGACCTGAAAACGGGTAAGGAAATCATCCACCTCCTTAAGGAAATGAATAAGAACAAAGAAGTAAGCATCATCACAGCAACTCACGATCTTAAAATGCTTGATGTGTCAGATAGAGTCATATGGATCAGAGACGGTATGATTGAAAGAATAGAAGACAGAGAAAACCTGCAAATTAAAGTCGGAGAAGTGGAAGGAGAGGAAGCAGGTTGATGCACGAGGATAAATTTATTTTTGGAATCATTGGTTGCGGAAACATAGGTTATGCTATTACCAAAGGATTGACAAAATATGCAAATATTCCTGCTGCGTTCATCTGCGCTAATGATATAGACCAATCAAAAGCAGAAACGTTTAAAAAACAACTGGGCATTCAAATTCTGTCTCTTTCTGATCTTGTGAAAAAATCACGGTTCATAATACTTGCTGTCAAACCAAAAGATATTTCTGCATTATGCCGCAATATTTCTTCTTTTGTTGAAAATTCTTCTATTGTGATAAGCGTTGCAGCCGGTATTAAAATAGAATCCCTGAACAAGAATTTCGGGAAAAAAATACCCACCATCAGAATGATGCCAAATCTTGCGGTTGAATACGGTAAAGGCCTCATTGGTTATTGTTCTGAAAATGTGCCTGAATCTGATGTAAAAGACATTGTGGGGATTTTTTCAAAGATTGCATTCTGTTTTCCTGTCAGGGAAAACGAAATGTTTCTTGTAACAGCAGTCGCTGGCAGCGGTCCTGGTTTTCTCTTTTATGTTGCCGAATTGATATACAAATTTCTGATAAAGAAAAACTTTTCTGAAGAAATTTCAAGAAAGGTTGTTGCATATCTTTTTGAAGGCACGGGACTGATGCTTTCAAACTCTGAAGCAAAACCTTCGGTCTTAAAAGAACGGGTGTGTTCTCCAGCAGGAACAACCATAGCAGGTATTTCTAAACTAACGGAAAATAATCTCGATTTAATTCTGGAAATGGCTTTTGAAGCCGCAGAAAAAAGAGCGATTGAACTGTCAAAATAACACAATCGATATCAGGAGGAAATATGAATGAACTCTCCAGAATCAAAGAAACTGTTGCGTTTCTGAAACCCCTTACGCGAACGAAACCAGAAATAGGTATTATCCTTGGAACAGGCCTCGGTAAATTCACAGAGAGAATCAATATTGAAAAAGTTATTCCTTACAATTCCATTCCAAATTTCCCTGTCTCTACTGTTGAAGGTCACGCAGGTAACCTCATCTTCGGAACAATTGGAAACAAAAAAATCGTCGCTTTCCAGGGGAGATTTCACCTTTACGAAGGTTATACTGCATCGGAAATTGCTCTTCCAATCAGAGTTTTGAAATTTCTTGGGGTCGAAGTTTTGCTTGAATCTAATGCCGCAGGCGGATTAAACCCAATGTTTAAGGCAGGCAACATTGTAGTCATTACTGACCATATCAATCTTACCGGACACAACCCCCTGATAGGAACCAATTACGAAGAAATTGGTGTAAGATTCCCTGACATGTCCAATGTATATGATGCGAAAATCATTGAACTTGCCGAAAATATCGCCCTTGAGAAAAAAATCCCCATCAAAAAGGGTGTTCTGGTGGGATTAACAGGTCCGAATCTTGAAACAAAGGCAGAATACAGATTTCTCAGAGCAATCGGCGCTGACATGGTTTGCATGTCCACGGTTATCGAAGTTATTGCCGCAGTGCATGCAGGTTTAAAAGTTTTTGGTGTATCTGTGATAAGCGATATGTGCCTGCCTGACGCCCTCAAAGTTACAACCTTTGAGGAAATACTTGCAACAGCCGCGGCAGCAGAACCTTTCTTGACAGACCTTTTTGAAAGTATTATAATTAAAATTCAGACAACGGATAACAAATGAGCGAAAAAGAAAAGACAAGATCAGATGGGAAAAAAGTAACACAAACGTTGGTGGAAAAAACCAACATTCGCTGCCGGGTATGTTTTATCGTAGATGGATATTATCCGGATGAAAAAAAATGCAGGCATTGCGGTGCCCGTCTGTTTGAAATAGACAGATATTAGGGAGGGGGTGACAGTATCTCTGTGGAAAAACAACACCACGAACACTTTGAAAAACTTTTCAAACAATTCAAACGAGAGGTTGAAAAGGAAGGCATCATAAGGGAAATCAAGAAACGTGAATTCTATGAAAAACCCAGCCAGTTGAGGCGTCGTAAAAAAATCAGAAAATATCGGACTCAATCTGTGTGAAAAATTCAATGCAACAAAATAGTTTTATCACAATTGGTTTGAATCCATGCCTTGATGTTAACTGTTATGTTAAGGAATTCAAATCAGATGATGTGATCCGAATTAACAAAAAGGTTGTATCTGCGGGTGGTAAGGCCATTAATATCGCAAAATTTCTTTGCCAGTTTGACGCAAATATCCAAACAATCGGCATGGTGGGCGGTTATAACGGAATCCGTTTCAAAAACCTGCTAAAAAATTCAGGCATTTCAACTGATCTCATGTTTGATATAGATGGAGAAACCAGAGAAAATTACAATTTTTTTTTGAAGATGGTACAGTTTTACGATTCAACGAATCCGGTCCTGCCATAAAAAAACAAACCCTGAGAAAAATACTTGATTGTGTGTTCAGTATTGACTTTACTCATGCAAAATGGATTCTTATTTCTGGTAGCATACCACCCGGTATACCCGAAAATTTTTATGCAAAATTGATAAATAAAATCCGCCGCAGAGGAAAAAATACGTTCATCGGACTTGATACAGATGGAAAATTTCTCGAATATGGCATTCGTGAAAAACCCGATCTGATAAAACCAAATATCTGGGAACTTGAAAGGCTTATGGCAAAAAAAATCTTGAATTTTGAACATTTGCTTAAAGCAGGTCAAAAACTCCTGAACTCAGGTATTCCTTTTATTATCGTAACAATGGGAAATAAAGGGGC
Organism: bacterium; assembly: GCA_035392545.1. Taxonomy (GTDB): domain Bacteria; phylum Ratteibacteria; class UBA8468; order B48-G9; family DTJG01; genus DTJG01. The sequence continues at coordinate 25,869 of DAONMJ010000003.1, read as the reverse complement.
TGCTGGATTTTCAAAAAACGGCTTTTTCTATGCAAAAGGACCAATTATCAATAATCCCGGTTCCGTTGGGTGCGGCGATGCTCTTCTTGCTGGCTTTGTTCTGTCCTTTTCTAAAACAGGCAACTTTAAACAATCATTGAGATTCGCGGTTGCATCAGGAACAGCAAAGGCAGCCAGACCATTTACAGATTTCCCCTGCCCTGGTGAAGTAAAAAAAATCCTTAAAAAAACATCTATTTGCGGTCTTGACGACCTGGACGAAGAAACAAAAAAATCACTCCTCCCAGAAGTGCCTGAAAAAAAATCAAAACCAGATTAATCAGTGCCATCGCAATTGCCGCTTCCTGTCCGATATAAGGTTTAAAGAAAAACAGATACCCGTATTCCCTTATTCCAAGTCCGCCAAGCGAAGGAACCATTGCTGAAAGCCATATGATTGGAATAAAAATAAAAAACAATGGAAAAGGAACAGGTGAAGTCCCAGCAGGAGAAATCATTATCATGCAGAGATACTGGACATAAACAGAAAGTACCTGTACACCGATGCTTGCCAAAAAGGCGTTGATAAAAACCCTGCGGTTGATACCATAATCCCTGAGATGATTGTAAAATGCCTTCAACTTCTGTCTGATTTTATGCGGAAAGACTTTGCCTGTGAAAATAGCAAGTTTATCCCAGAATATCATAAACCAGATAAATAGCACAAGAGCGAAAAGAAACACAAGGGAAATTTTCAACTTCACAGGCAGATGTCTCTGGTAATATAATAAACTGAGTATTGCCATGAAAATGGTTGACGAAGAACCAATAAAGCGGTCAAAAATTACAGAAGTACCAAGTTTCAATTTCTCTTCCTGATCCCTGGTGATATAAAAAATTTTGATTGCGTCTCCACCTGCGCCAGTCGGCAAAATAATATTAAAATACAACCCGATAAGAGAAAGGTTCCACACACTTGCAAAGGATATTTTTTTTCTGAATTCATCAAGAACAAAATACCATCTAAGAGCCATAAAAAAAGTCACCACATAATTAATCAAAATGATCGCGATGAAAAATGGCATATATACATTTCGCAAAATTCCAATCATCTGTGAAATGTCAATCTTCCTGGTAATCAAGAATATAAAAAACGCACTCACAGATATTTTAAACAAAACACCCATCAATCGTTTCATTTTTATTCCAATAAAAATTCTATCCTGTTCTGCTGGAAATAAGTTCCTTTCTTATACTATCAAGAATTCCATTGATAAACTTCCCGGCGTCCTGAGAACTATAAATTTTGGAAATTTCAATCGCCTCATTTATTGCCACAATGTCAGGCACTTCAGGAACAAAAACCATTTCATACACAGCAATTCTTAAAATATTACGGTCGATATAACTCATCCTTGATATATCCCAGTTTGTACAATATTTTGCAAGCAATCCGTCAATAAATTGTAGATTCTTTATCACACCCATTACAAGAGTCCTGGCAAGATGATAAACCTGCTGGTTTTGCTCTTCATCTTTCAGCACATCAACAACCTTTTCTTCAACCATTAAGTTGTGTATGTCAAGTTGATAACACGCCCTTAACGCAGAAATTCTTGCATTTCGTAAGATCTTTTTCATTTCAACAAATCATTAATATTTGCCATTTCAATGGCTGAAAGCGCAGCACTCCAGCCCTTGTTTCCCATTTTTGTCCCGACTCTTTCTGTTGCCTGTTCGAGGCTGTCTGCGATAATAATCCCATAGGTAACAGGCACAACCCCTTCACTGTTAATCTGTCCTAAAATCCTTGTAACCTGTCCTGCCACATATTCAAAATGCGGTGTTGCCCCACGAATAATAACTCCCAGGCATATCAGAGCATTGTATTTTTTTAGAGACGCCATTTTTCTTGCTGCAAAACCAATCTCAAATGAACCTGGTACCCAGACAATATCAATACCTTCATCTGACGCACCATGTCTTTTAAGACAATCCATTGCCCCATCAAGAAGATTTTTCGTCAGAAATTCATTAAACCTGCTTATCACGATTCCGAAACGCTTTCCTTCCGCAGAAAGATTTCCTTCAAAAATTCTCATTTTTTCCTCCCTTTGTTCTGAAATGAACACACATTTTTAATCATATGTTTCATTTTTAATCTTTTTGTTTCGAGATATTTAATGGAATGTGGATTCGGTGCCACCTCTATGGGAACGCGTTCAACAATCTGTATCCCATAACCTTCAAGACCAATAATTTTTCTGGGATTGTTGGTTAAAAGTCGAATATTGGTCAGCCCTAAATCAAGAAGAATCTGGGCGCCGATACCATAATCCCGCAGGTCATCCGGGTAACCAAGATACAGATTTGCTTCAACAGTATCAAGTTTCTTCTCTGCCTGAAGTTTATATGCCTTCAGTTTATCCGCAAGACCTATGCCCCTGCCTTCCTGAGGTAAATATATCAGTGCACCTCCGTGTTGTGAAATCATTTCAAGAGACCTGTGCAATTGATCGCCACAATCGCATCTAAAGGAATGAAAGATGTCTCCAGTGAGGCACTGTGAATGAACCCTTACCAGTGGTATTTTTTTATTCTCTGGCAGGTTTTTTACTAAAGCCAGATGATTGTTACCTTCTATTTTATCCCTGTAAAGAAAAAGGTCGAAAGTTCCAAATTTTGTCGGCAACTCAACAGACAATATTCTTTCAATCAGTTTTTCCCTCATCCTTCTGTATTTTATTAAATCTGCTATTGTAATGATTTTCAGGTTATGTTTTTTTGCAAATTTCAATAATTCAGGCATTCGCGCCATAGAACCATCGTCCGCCATTATTTCACATATCACTCCCGCAGGATAGTGTCCCGCAATTCTTGCAAGGTCAACCGCTGCTTCAGTGTGCCCGGCACGAACAAGCACACCGCCATGTTTTGCCTGAATGGGAAAAACATGCCCCGGTCTTGCAAGATCTTCTGGTTTTGTGGAAGGATTGATCAAAAGTTTTATCGTCTTTGCTCTATCATAGACTGAAATACCTGTTGTCACTCCATTTTTTGCATCAACAGAAACAGTAAATCCGGTTTGATGAAGTGCTGTGTTATCTTCCACCATCGGAGATAAATTTAACTCTCTTATTCTTTCCTGGGTTAATGCTACACATATTAATCCCCTGGCATGTTTAGCCATAAAGTTGATGTGCCCTGGACTTATCTTCTGAGCCGAACAAATCAAATCTCCTTCATTTTCTCTTTTTGCATCATCAACAACAACGACAAATTTCCCTTTTTTCAAATCCTCTATCGCTTTTTCCACAGTGCTGATTTCAGAAAATTGCTTCCTTACTGATTTCATATTTTTCCCTGTGTGTTTTTCCTTCTACTGTAGATTTCACAATGATATCCGTTTCAACATTCACTTTATCACCGATATTTTTCTCGCCAATTGTGGTATGCTCAATCGTATATGGAATTAACCATATAATAATCTGATTGCCAATAATATCAGCCACAGTAAGAGAAATTCCGTCTATCCCAACAGAACATTTGCGAACAAAGTACTTTATAAAATGAGCAGGGACCTGCACTTTAATAATATAGTTATCTCCCTCATTTTTCTTGTCTGAAAGTGTACCAGTGAAATCAATATGTCCTGAAAGAAAATGACCACCCACTCTTTCACCATATTTCAATGCCCGTTCAAGATTGACTTTTGATCCTGTTCTAACATAACCAAGGGTTGTCAATTTCTTTGTTTCGCGGGAAATTGTTGCATAAAATATACCACGATTGATTTTCTCAACTGTTAAACATACCCCATCTATACTGATACTGTCCCCTTCATGCAAATCGTCAAGGACTGTGTATGCTCTTATGCCAATTTCTGATGCCTGCCCTTTATTCTTCTTTTCAACAACGATTCCTGTTTCTTCAATTATTCCTGAGAACATTTTTAAACACAATCAACACATCGTTTGAAAACCTGATAATTTCTCCAAGACGAAAATTTGAATCTATTATCGGCGGCGTAATACCACCTTTAAATGGCGGATACACCGCATCACCACCAATAATTTTGCCGCCAACAAATACATAAATCTTATCAAACACTCCACAGTCGTAAAAAGACGTCAAAGTGTTTGTACCTCCTTCAACAAACAACCTGCCTATGCCCTTATCATACAAAAATTTGATCACCTGTCGAATATCAAGAAATCCCGCAGGAGTCCTATCAATCTCAATAAATTCAACATTTTCCGGGTATTTTACCCATGCTGGTTTTGTATCTTTACCTGTAAAAACAACCACGTTTCCCTGGTTATTTAAAAACATTTTCGTATCTGGTGGACATTTAAGATCACCATCGATAATAATTTTTGTATAACGTTTATTTTTCAGAAGCGATTTCCTGACTCCCCCAGGAACAGAATAATCAAGTTCTGGATCGTCTTTGATAACAGTTCCTGCTCCGACCATTATTGCATCATATTGAAATCTCAAGTTCCTGTTGAATTTTCTTGCATCCTCAGATGTGATCCATTTTGAGTTGCCGGAAGCATCAGCAATTTTGCCATCAATACTCATCGCCCATTTGAGAGTAATAAAAGGCCTTTTCTGTTTCATATATGTAAAATAAGATTCATTTAACTCCATGGCATGATTTTCTAACAGGCCATATCTCACTTCTATACCATGATTTTTTAAGATTACGACAGTTTTCCCGTTCACGCGAGGGTTTGGATCCAGGGTACAAAACACAACCTTTTTAATACCTGCTTTGATAATTGCGTCAGTACAGGGAGGAGTTTTGCCATAATGGCAGCATGGTTCAAGATTTACATAAAGAATAGCATCTTTTGCCTTTGCGCCTGCCATTTTCAACGCTTCCACTTCTGCGTGAGGCAATCCATAAGCTTTGTGCCAGCCCTGTCCAACAATGTGGCTTCCTTTGACGATAACAGCACCGACCATAGGATTGGGGCTGACCAGTCCAAGTCCATTTTCTGCAAGAGAAAGACATTTTTTCAGGAAAAGTTCATCCCTGGATAATTTCATCTCATTTCCTGACCACCGGTGACATTAATCGCCTGACCTGTCATATAATTAGCACGGTCACTTGCAAGAAAAACAGCCACATTAACAACATCTCTGTATGTACATGGCCTACCAAGTGGTACCTGATCAATATATTTTTTCTTAACCTCCTCTATTGAAATTCCCCATTTTTTCGCGTATTGCTGAAACAAACTTGTCTGCCACAGAGGACTCTCAAGAATATTACCCGGACATATTGCATTAACCCTTATATTAAATGGCGCAAGGTCAAGTGCAATACTTTGTGTCAGACCAATTCCACCGAATTTGCTTGCTGCATAAGCACAATTCCAGTAACTTCCCTTTTTACCCGACTTTGAGTTAATCTGAAGGATGACTCCGCTTCGCTGTTTCTTCATCACCCTTGCTACATATTTTGCGCAGACAAAATATCCTGTCAAATTCACCTCAATAATTTTCCTCCAGTCCTCCTCTGGAAAATCTGTAATTTCATAAGCCCTCAAGATACCCGCGTTTGCAATAAGAATATCAATCCTGCCAAACTCTGATTCAATTGCCTCAATTTCATTTCTCACCTGATTCTCATCAGTAATATCAATCTTTGCTTTTCTGCCATATCTGTTCATTTCTTTCAGTTTTTCCGCAACTCTATCAAGATTACTTTCGTCCACATCCCAGGGACATATAATTGCTCCCTCTTCTGCAAATCCATAACTCAACGCTTCTCCAAGACCTCTTGCTGCTCCTGTGATAATTGTGATTTTATCTTTCAGAACCTGTGATTCCATGATTCACTCCTGTATCTTCACGACAACCTTTAATACACTACCATTTTTCACAAGACGGATTCCTTTTTCAATATCTTCCAGTGGTATAACTTCAGTAATAAATTTTGATGGATCTATTTTCCTCGAAGATATTAAATCCACTGCCTTCTGGTAATCTTTTCTATTTGAAGCAAAGGCACCAAAAACTGAAATCTCCTGGTAATGAATGAGATTGCTGTCAATCGTAATCATTGAATCATCTTTTGGTAGCCCCCCGAAGAAACTGATTCTGCTGCACGGTGCCGCAATGGAAAATGCCTCAACCTGGGCCTGCTTTGCAGGACAGGCGGTAATAATTACTTCAGCTCCATAATTTTTTGTAATATCTTTTATTCTGGCAACAGTATTTTCAGTATTTGGGTCTATCAAAATAATATCTTCAAACTGGTTTGCAAATTTTTTTAAACGATCAAAAGCAGGATCAACCATGATTACCTTTTCTGCTCCTGATGCTCTGGCAAGAACAGCATGCATAAATCCAATTGGACCACCTCCATAGATAACAACAGTATCTCCACTCTGTATGTTTAAGTAATTCTGAGCATTGATCGCACAAGAAAGAGGTTCTATAAGAGCCCCTTCCAGTAAAGAAACATTTTCAGGTAAAGTCACCCAGGCGTTCTGTCTAATAGCAGGCGCTGGAATAATCATAAATTCAGCAAATCCTCCTGAATAATAATAACCGATCGCTTTTGTTTCAGGGCACAAATTATAAAGACCTTTTTCACACGCTCTGCAGTGTCCACAACCTATGGAAGTCACCGGTGTAATTCTGTCACCTTTTTTCAAGTTCGTGTTCACATTTTTTCCGATTTCAACAATTTCTCCAGTGATTTCATGCCCGATGATGGCTGGTGGAATAACCTTTTTATGTCCGTGGAAAAAAGTTCTTACATCGGTCCCGCATATCGCACAATAATTGACCTTCATCAAAATTTCATCTTCTGCACAAAATGGCGATTCCCAGCTCCCTACACTGATTTTTTCTGGACCATTGAAAATTGCGGCTTTCAAAATTCCCTCCTTTTTGAACAATTTTATTAATTATTTTACTTCACTTTTATCATTTATGGAAATTTACAGGTTGAAAAAATCTCAAACAGACATTAAAATTTTTTCATGAGAAAATTCAATCAATTTGCCATTTTATTGTTGCTATTACAAACCATTCTGTATTGTTCAGATATCAGGGTGTATTTTTCTCCTTCCCAAAAGGTTGACAGATTAATCATGGACAGAATGCTTCAGGCAAAAAAATCAGTTTATATTGCAACTTATACATTTGGATGGAATGAAGGATTTGAAACCCTTGAAAAACTTGCAAAAAAAGGCATTGATATCAAAATACTTCTGCAATTTCCACAGGAAAATATTAATTTCAAACATACCCATATAAAAATCAAACAATGGAATAAAAAAAATTGTCGTTTGCATGCAAAATTCATTGTCATTGATGGGAAATATGTATTTGCAGGTTCTGCCAATTTCACTGAAAATTCTCTTATATGGGACTCGAATAATATTGTATTTTTTGATAATGAAAATGCAGGTAAGGTGTTTGCAGAAAATTTTTTGCTTCTGTGGAATGGTTCAATGGATTGCAAGACCTATAAGGATCAGACAGTTGAAATATATTTTTCACCTGTTTATGATTGCACACAAATCATAAGAAATGAAATAGGGAAAGCCCAAGATAATATCAAATTTGCAATGTTTTCATTTACCTCTGATTCTATTGCAGAAGAAATTTGCAGGATCGGACTTAAAGGCGTCAAAATTTATGGAATTTTTGAGGGTTCTCAGAATCCAGTATCAAATGAATATGATTTTTTGAAGAGATTCCATTTCTTTAACATCAAAAAAGATTGCTTTGTGGAAAACATTCATGATAAGTTCACAGTCATTGATGAAAAAACTGTGTTAACAGGTTCTTTCAATTACACAGAATCAGCAAGAAAAAATATTGAAACACTCATTGTCATAAAAAGACCTGACATCACAGCACTTTACAGCAGAAGATGGAAACACCTGTGGTTATGGTATTGACAATAATCAGATTTTTTTGTTCCAGGCATTAATAAAATTTCTTATTGACCTATCATAACTTTTTTCTGCCTCACGCGGGAAAAAACAACCAGGAATCTCGCCATTATCTCTGTGATACGCAACACATTCACAACACATACCACGTTTGTTGCAAGAAATATATGTGCAGGTACAATTTTTCAGATTCGTATCCCTATTAATACATTTCATGGTTGCCTCCTGCTTACTTTTTAAGAACGTTTTTTATAAAACTTTTCATTGTTTCAGGATCAAGCCCGTGTTCGGCATACAATTCATCAGGGGTACCGGAACTCCCATATTTTCTGATACCAAACCTGTGAAATTTTACATTAACCTGCTTTTCTGCAATATGTGCCGCTATGGTCATACCAAGTCCTGAATCAGCCACATGGTCCTCATAAGAAATGATTAAACCAGTTTTTATCCCGGACTCCATTGCATCCTGATCGATTTCAACAGGACAGGAACAATTAATAACACCAATACTGATTCCCTCCTGATTGAGCTGGTTAGAAATAGCAATTGCCCTTGGCACCAGTGCACCCATAGTATAAATATATCCCTGTTTCCCGTATCTTAAAATATCTGCCTTACCATATTCAAAATTGTAGTTTTCTCCAAACAATGGTTTTCCATCAGGAGTTGTTATAACCGGGGTGTTGGAACGTCCCATTCCAACAAAGAAATTTCCTGGATGTGCTGCCACATATCTTATGACCCTGTCGGTTTGATTGGCATCTGCAGGTATAACAAGTTTCATCCCGAAAACATTTCTAAAAAGGCCAATGTAATCAATACACTGATGAGTTTTCCCATCCTCACCTACATCCAGACCAAGGTGCGTACATACAATTTTCAAATTTGTGTAATTCTGATCGTTCAACCTGTGCTGATTGTAGGTTTCATCCACCCCAAAAACACCAAAATCTGCGAAAAAACTGATAGCACCCTCAACAGAAGCAGCGCCTGATACTGTTGCGGCATGATGCTCCTGAACCCCACACTGAAAGAATTTTTCAGGAAATTGTTTCGCAAACAAATCTGTTTTGACAGAACTCGCGAGGTCGCAGTCAAAGACAATAATAGGATTTTCTTTGTTATCTTTGTTTACCATGCCCAGATCCAGAAGTGCATTTCCAAATGCACTTCTGTTATCAATTTTTGTACCTGGCTCATATATGCGGGGTTTTCCCTGATTAATCGAAACTTTTATATCAAAATTCCTTTTCGGAAATGAATAATTTTTCCTCTTCCGTATCTCTTTATATTTTTCCAGGTCACCTTCTAACCCCAGTTCTTTGACTGCCTTATAATAATCTTCTTCTCCAAGGGTTTTTCCATGATAGGCGCACTTACCTTCCATAAAAGAAACGCCTTTTCCAATGGTTGTACTTGCAATAATGCAAACTGGTTTCTTGACTTCAAGACTGTTTTTTATCGTGCTGTAAAGTTGACCGAGATCGTGCCCATCAGTTTCCATTACTTCCCATCCATCAGCAAGATAATTTTCCTTAATGTTATTGGGCATGATATCAAAAATACAACCACTGATTTGAATTCTGTTATAGTCAATAATGACCCTGATATTGTCAAGTTTATATTTCATTGCAAAACGTCTTGCTTCTCCCACCTGCCCTTTTGTCTGTTCACCATCACTCATCAATACAAAAGTAAAAGCATCCCTATTTTTCATCTTATCAACAAGTGCATAACCACACCCAGCAGACAATCCCTGCCCAAGATTTCCTGTTCCCCACTCAACCCCTGGTACTTTTCTTACAACGTGTCCTTCAAAAATACTGCCGGTCTGCCTGAATGAAGCAATTGCCGTGTCAAGGTCAAAAAAACCAAGTCTTCCTAAAACAGCATACACCCCGGGAGAAGTATGCCCGAAACTGACAAGGATTTTATCTCGATCAGGATCATCAGGCGCTTCAGGACTTATTGCCGCATAATGGAAAACAATATTATAAATTTCCATCGCAGACATTGAACCACCGGGATGCCCTGATTTTGAAATAGTCGTCATCGTAAGCACATCTCTTCTACACAGATTGCTAAATTCCTGAAGTTTCTTTATTTCACTTTCAGACAACTGGCTATAAGGAAATCTTTTTGTGTTCATTTTTCTCCTTTCATGAAAGCAGTTGAACATGTTTTTTCAGGTGCCCTTCAACAAAACGGAAATAAAGTTCATAATTTTTTTTAATCAGAGTGTAATAATGTTCCTTCATTTTCTGCCCTTCAGGAGTATTGCCAATAATACTTCCGTAACTGATATGAATCAATTGCCTGACATTATTATCCAAAAACATTTCTTCAAGATTTTCATTTCTCATTCTTTCTGAATTAACCTTTGAAATATCTGCAGAAATTTCATACGATTTTGAGTTCTTTTCAAAGTCCTTTAGTGCAACTTCCATACACCGGGCAAAAAATTCCCTGTCAACGACTGCAATTGTTTTCAATGACTGGATCCATGAAGTCCCGGATGTCTTCACATGAAACCCATTGCCAAGTGTTTCCTTAAATACGGGATAAATACTGAACTTGTCGCTTCCCGAGTGAAGCGAAATTTTGTACAAACCAAAATGTTTTCTTATGTTATTATGAATCTCAAGATCTCGAACAAATTCACCTATATCCCCAATATAATCTATTCCTTTTTCAAATCTTCCCGGAAATCGTAATGCAAGACTATCAAATTCGATCTTTCTTTTTTTAAGTTCCATCACAATAAACACGTGTGCGTATGGAGTCGTTGGTACCTTTGTTTCATCAACTGAAACCTCAAAATCAAAATCATTTTTTTGGTCAGAAATAAATGTGTAACACTCTTCAATGAAATCGATAGCGCTTCCGTAAGTAGTAGCAAGATCTGAAATCATTTCTTCAGTGAAAACAAAAGAAAATCCCTCACAGGCAAAATTTTTGCCAGCATATTCTTTGCAATACCTCTCAATATTATACTTTTCGCATGATGATACCTCTGAATGGCTTTTTATTTTATCAGATGGGTCTATAGTGAAAAATGTATATCCAGCGGAAATTGCCTGCTGAAGCACATCTAAACTTTTAGCATGGTCAGCATCTGCGCCAAATCCATCTGACCAACCACAGACAAAACACCAGAAAATCGCGTCGTCAAGAACCTGCTTGAATGTTCTTCCTGTTCTTTCAAGTTCTCTTGCTGACTGCTGTGCAAAAATCGGAAAAAATTCACTACCCTTCACTGCCCGGATATGGCCAGGGGTTGCAAAACCTGTTCTGTCACCAAAACCAAAAGAATTTTTCATTCCTGCACAGGCCGGTGCGAGAAAAGAAAAAGTGTTCCTCAATATCTCAATTGACTTCTCGCGTTCAATAAACTGAAAAGATTTATTACCAATCACCAGATACATTTCTCCATTTTTTTCAGCAATGAAGTAATAGTCATCCCCATGTTTTCTTAATGAACTTTCAAGAAATCTAAAATCAGGGTATTTCTCCTTAAATAAACGATTCATTTTCTCCTTTCATAGAGTTTATCTATATCAGGTACGCATCCGTTCTTCAACCTGAAAAGTATCTCTCCTGCATTTTCAACAACAAGAGTATCCTGCTTCTTGCGAAAATCATCGATATTTATTTCGTCTGGACTTATGTACCCCAGGTTAATCTGCTGACAAACATGTTGATCTATGCCTGTTGCAAGATGAACATTGATTCTTGGGGTTTCAACTCCATCAACAAACGTTCCAATTCCTTTCACATGTGTTGAATGAGCAAGAATTCCACCCGGGAAATTTTTAAATTTTTCCCATTGTTTGAGAAAATAGTCACGCGTATGATATCCAACCTGCTTTATATATTTCCCATGAGTATAAGACACCTCTGTTATATGTGGTGCGTAAATAATCAAACTTCCTCCATCAGAAACAATCGGTTCAAGTTTGTACATACATTTACCAGCAGTCCATATATCATCATACATTACTGGCGCCATCGAAAGCACCTGTTTATAACTTTTCTCAACATATTCAATGTTCAATTGTGCCGATAAATCTGCTGCCGCAGACCATGCTTCATTGTCGCCTGCAAAGATTCCATAGACCTTTTTTTCCTTTACAACATAGCATATCTGAGTTATCGGTTTTTTTATAAAAGAAACTGCTTTATTGATTGCTTCTCTTACAGGAGTATTTTTCACGCCATTAATTTTAGGATTTGTAATCAATGCTCCAAGCCAGTGAAACTTGTGCAGGAAATGGGGTCCTGAAATTCCAGGGAAAAGATACTTATACCCCCCGGAAAATCCAACAACTTCATGAGGAAAAACTGGCCCGGCAAGTACAATATGGTCGTAATCAAGGATAATCCTGTTGATTGTAACAGGAATGTTTTCGTTCAAAAGCCCACCAGAAATTTCTGAAATTTCATCGGACGTAATGGTACCGATTTCCAGTATAGTTTTTTCATCATCCCAGCAATGTTGAAATATCTGCGTCTTCGGATATTTCCCCTGAAACTCGTGACAGTTTATTCCAAACAATTTTTCAATATTTTCCCTGGACATTACTGGATGCGTTCCAAGGGCTATCATAAAATCCAGCCGTGCAGTAACATGATAGAGAGTGTCAGCAATGGTTCTGAAAACAGTTCCTGTTGGACCAGATCTGGTACTATCAGGTATAATCACCAGAACCCTTTGATTTTTCTCCAACCCAACAGAAAGAACAATATCTCGCAAAATAGAACCAAAATCCTGTTCAGATAACGCCACATCTTTGTTGCCTGTGCCCTTTTTCATAATATCAACAACCTCCCATCAGGATTAAACTGTTCATAAAGAGATTTCCTTATTTCCTGATTTTTTCTGTAAGCAACGACATGGTTGTAATTCTGGTTTTGCCACGGTGGTGTGTCTGGTAGGGCTTTAGAAAATTCATCAATCAAGTGTTGCTCCATTTCCACATGGTACTTACCCTGTAAAAACAATCCAAACGCCTCAGAAAATTGTTTCCAGGAATCATTTTCAATTCCAGGTGTAACGGGATAAAAAAAACCATTATTTTTTTTGATGGCATCAAGGTCTCCAGGGGCATCACCAATCATAAGGACCTGTTCATCAGAATATTTGCCAATTTTCTTCAAAATCTCTATATGGTATGTTTTGCTTCCCATTTCCTGACCGCAGATAATTTTCACATATTTCAAAAGATCATGGGTATCCCAGTAATTGAATAAGTCCTGGTACGGTGTTTGAGAAACTACAGCAATATCCGCATGTTTGTATATCATTTCAAGACATTCTCTCACGTTTTCAAATGGCTGAATTTTATCAACGATCACATCAAGCGCTTTATTAACTGCATGACTCCATCCTGAAAGTTTATAAAGTTCAAAATCAAGTGGTCTTGTTGAAATAAACTGGCTCAACGAAATATTTCCCATACCAGAATTGTTGTTTCTGCAAAATTCAATATACTGGTCAACAGGTTCAATGTTCGGCACAACCACATTCATTTTTTCTACTTGGGATTGAACATCCTTCCGACTGTTCAAAGCCATCAATATCAATCTGATAGCGATAAACCTGTTGCAACCTCGGTGAACAGAAAAAAGATTATAAAATTCAGCAACCTCTCTAAAGTAGGATTCAATCTTCCACAGTTGATAAAATTCCATGTATAACGGATGAAATATCAGCATCTGTTTGGCATTCATGTTGTCAACAATACATCCATCCGTATCAATTGCCACAAGAAAATCTTTTGTTTTCTTGAACAACTTCTTATGCTCTTCTGGATTTTCTTGCAATTTTCGGCCTGCAGGTTTTTCAAACATATGCAATAGTAAAACCAGTGATTTGCACCCGGAATATTAAATCTCATTTACTTTGTAATTTCCCTTTCAGGTCTTCCGGGAAGCAACCATTCAGTATGGAACTCGCGCACCTTTCCTTCTTCATTTGTAACAAGTTCTGGATCATCAGGCCCACCAATTTTAAAATAACCGTGGGCTCCGAAATAATCTCGCTGAAGAGCAGAAACCTGGGCAGACGGCATCACAGGTGACGTAATCTGCATTATGTAATCAAGTGCACCAGACATAGCCAGAACAGGAACTCCGCCATGGTGAGCGATATCAATAAATTTTGCAAGTTTTCCTGCATTGGTCTCAACAAAACTGGCAAATTTTGGTGCTGCAAGAAGATTGGGAAGATCCGGTTCAGCTTCATATGCCTTGGTAATTTCGTCGAGAAATTGAGCCCTGATGATACATCCCGCACGCCATATTTTTGCGATTCTGCCTATATTGAGGTTGAAATTGTATTCTTTTGATGCAGCCTGAAGTAAAGCAATTCCCTGAGCATAGGATGAAATTTTGGCTATGTACAGAGCGTCGTGGGCTATTTCAACAATTGACTTTTTATCTCCATTGAATTTGCCTGACGCAATTGTGATTTTTTTTGCCATGGATAGACGTAATTGTTTATCCTGAGACATCTCTCTTGAAAACACTGCTGCAGCAATTGTTGGAATCGGCACCAGTAGTTCAAGAGCGCTTTGAACAGTCCATGTTCCAGTGCCTTTCATTCTCGTAATGTCAGCGACCCTATCAACAAGAAATTCGTCAGAACCCTGATGTTTCTGTTTCATGCTATCAGCAGTGATTTCTATCAAATATGATCTCAAAATATCATCCTTACCATTCCATTGTGCCATAATTTCAGCAATTTCGTCTGCTCTCATTCCGATGTTTTTAAAAAACCACGCAACCTCACCAATCAACTGCATATCCCCGTATTCAATTCCATTATGAATGGTTTTCACAAAGTGACCTGCTCCATCAGGCCCTATGTAATCAACACATGGTTCACCATCATATGCCTTTGCTGAAATATCTCTGAAGATTTTCTCCACAAGATTGTATGCTTCTTTCTGCCCACCAGGCATAATGGCAGGCCCTTTCAACGCACCTTCTTCTCCTCCTGAAACGCCTGTCCCGATAAAAAGAATTCCTTTTTCTGACAACATTTTATTTCTTCTGATTGTATCCTTAAAAAATGAATTGCCCCCATCAATAATAAGGTCCCCTGTTTTCAGATAAGGGAGAAGCGTTTCGATGAAATTATCTACTGGTTGTCCTTCTTTTACCATCAGCATAATCTTTTTTGGACTTTCCAGAGAATCAACCAGATCCTTTAATTCATAGGTAGGAATAATATTTTTTCCTCTGGCAGGACCTTCTGCAAACGCTTTTGTTTTCTCTGCTGTTCTATTATAGACTGCAACAGTATAACCTTTGCTTTCCATATTGAGGGCAAGGCTTCTTCCCATGACTTCCATTCCAATTATCGCTATATTTGCTTTTTTCATTTTTTGCTCTCCTTTTTTGCAAAATTTAAACCCCTGAATACGCGTTGAATCCTCCGTCCACAGGAACCACAACGCCTGTAACAAATTTTGACGCTTTTGACGCAAGCCAAATACAGGTTCCTATTAAATCATCCGGTTCACCAAATTTCCCCATTGGCGTGTGATTAATAATTGTTTGACCTCTTGGAGTAAGATTATTTTTTTCGTCTGTCAGAAGATAACGATTTTGCTGCGTGAGGAAAAAACCAGGTGCTATTGCATTAACCCTTAAAAGTTTATTGTATTCCATTGCAAAATGAACAGCCAGCCATTGCGTAAAATTACTTACTGCTGCTTTTGCTGCAGAATAACCAGGAATCCTTGTAAGGGGTCTGAACGCATTCATGGAAGATATGTTGATGATGGAACCACCGCCGGGATTTTTTACCATTTCCCTTCCAAACACCTGCGATGGAAGTATCGCCCCTCCAAAAAGATTCAGCGCCACAACCTTTTCAAGCGCATCAAGAGGAAGGTCAAAAAAACTTAATTCAGGAGATGTTGTCGCCTCCTTTAAGTTTCCTCCAGCGCAATTTACAAGAATATCAACTTTCTTATATCTTTGTAGAATTTCTTTTGCACATTCCCTAATTTTATCTTTTTTCAGTACATCAATGTAAAACCCTTCTGCATCAAATCCTTTTTCATTTAACTGTTCTGCTGCTTCTTTGAAATTTTTCATATCAGCAATAGCAACAGACGCACCTGCACCAGCCAGTCCCTCACATATACTGAATCCAAGTACCCCGGCACCTCCTGTTACCACAGCATTCATTCCGTCAAGATTGAACAAACTCATACTTTCCTTATTCATGCAGCCTCCTTATTCATACATTAGATAATCAGGATGCGTGTGTCTTTGAAATGGACGTTTTTCACCAGCAAGTACCCAGAAATAATAAAGACGATGTTCTGGAATCACACTCACTGGATGATACCCCTTTGGAATTGTAATTAAATCATTTGGAAGAATCGGAAATGCAACATCCTGTGTTTCATCATAAACACGCATCATACCAAAACCTGTTTTTTCTGGTTCACATTTGAAAAAATATAGTTCTTCATGTTTGCTTTCTTCCGGCGTTTTTTCTTCATCGTGTTTATGTGGAGGAAAACAGGACCAGTGTCCAGTATCATGAATTGTTTCACCCGCTATGATTTTGGAAGCAGGAAAATTCTGGGGCATGATATTAAAAATTGAACGCTGATAATTGGATTTTCCTGCTCTTTGAAGCTTTATTTCGTCAGGCGGAATAAAAACAGGAGAAAAATTTCCACTGGAAGGAGCAGAAACCGCAACCACTTCTGAACCGGTTTCAGCTTTCACAGCATATCTGGTATCAGCAGGAATGTATAAAGAAACTGGTTTATCATCAAAAACCCCGTTCCTTTCCATGCAGAACGAAACATCTCCTATCCTGATGGTAATTTTTCCTGACATGATAACCCACAACCATTCCTCATTTTCAGTATTTTCTTCCAATGCAACTTCTGAAGTTGAGAACAAATAACTGAAGGAGAGAAATTTAAGGTCAGAATTCTCTGGTGAAACAATTTTTTTCTCAAAACCATGCTTTTTTGCAATTGAAAATCTCATTGACATCGCATCTCCTGGATTATCGGGTTATAAGAACAAACTGTTTTGTAAATTATACTGAATTTCTTCAAAAAATCAATTTTCTTTCTATCAGACAGGTTGTGCCAAACACATCAAAAAGAACCCTGTGCCGGAATTTTTCAATGCAGACCTCAATTTCAATCATATCTTTGGTTCTACCAATAATACTCCATGATTCCGGAACATCACCAATAGTATTGGAAAAACGTTTGATAATATATCTTGCCTTCTTGATTTCAGGAGGGGATTTTTCATTATCTTTTAGATAATGACATTCTTCAATATTCAAGCCATTCGGCAGAATCTCATTTAAATTTTTTTTGATAAAGTCAGCCGAAATATCCATATTCACAACATATATATCAACAATCTCATTGATACCAGAAATCCCAACTGCAATAGGTGGGCCAAGGCTCATTTTGACTCTTCGACTGTAACCATGAGAAAATTCCAGGTCTACCTGTAATCTTCTCATTGCCCTTTCAAAGATTTTACCAATGTAATTGACAGATATAAACCTGGCAACATCCTGCCTTTTGTAAATGATTCTCAATACTGGCATTGGTTTTTTATGTAGAGTTCTTCTATATTATGAAACAGCCCGCCATGTACTGTGGGCTTCAAATTTCCGAATTTGTCTTTGACTGCGTACAGAACTGCCTGTGTGGCGGTAAAAATCATTACCTGATTTTCACATATCAATTCCTGCCACCTGTCATAAAGAAGTTTTCTTTTTTTTTCGTCCATCTGCTTTGCCGCGTCCTCAAAAATTCTATCAACTTCTTTTTCCCAGTCATACAAAGACCTTGAAGAACCAAGATTCCATAAATGAAGATGCCCGGTTGTAACCCAAACATTCTTTCCAAAGTGAGGGTCAATGCCACCAGTCAGTCCAATAATAACAGATTCCCAATCTTTTGTTGCATTAATCCTGGTCACAAGAGAATTGAAATCAACAGGAAGAAAATTCACCTTCATACCAAGTTTTTCGAGATCGTTCCTTATCAGGTTTGCCTGCTCAATCCTCTCAGAACTATTACTGTTTGTAATGAGAGAAAAAGAAACCTGATTACCTTTAGAATCATAAAGAAGGCCATCTTTACCTGCTTTAAATCCACCTTCAACAAGATATTTCCTTGCTTCATCAAGATTATAAGGAAATTTTTTTATTCTGGGATTGTAAAATTCCTGGACAGATTCATTTACCGGGCCGTAGAGCGGATATCCCAGACCAGCAAAAATATTGTTGATAATTGTTTGCCTGTCAATCGCACATGAAACAGCCCTTCTAAAATTTATATTTCTGAACCATTCTTTTTTGTATTCAGGAATATTGCTATCAAGATTTTGATTAAAAATAATAAATTGAGAACTCAATGATGGTCCGACATTGTAAAATTTCACCCCGGGAAGATTTGCCCGTTTAAGTAACAAATAATCCTGTGCTCTTAACGAAATCATGTCAAGTTCGCCCTTTTTAAACTTCAACAGAGCCATATTCTGGTCAGGAATTGTAAGAATAATAATTCTATCAATATAGGGCTGTTGGTTGCCGTTTGAATCGTATTTCCAGTACATCTTGTTCTTTTTC
Source organism: bacterium (assembly GCA_035392545.1). GTDB lineage: Bacteria > Ratteibacteria > UBA8468 > B48-G9 > DTJG01 > DTJG01. The sequence continues at coordinate 7,332 of DAONMJ010000003.1, read as the reverse complement.
AATATTACCCATTCTCCAGGACGAAAATCTTCAAGCATGAAAGGACCTGTTCCCACAATATCCTGCGGTTTTGAATTGAGACCCATGGCAGATGAAAATTTGTTTTCATCAACATCTTTCCTGTATTTATGTTCAGGAAGTATCTCCTGACCCATTAACCTGAGAAATGGTGCAAACCTGTCTGGCAAAATAAACCTCACTGTAAAGTTATCAATCGCCTTCACCTTGATTGACTGATTGTTTATTGTAAAAATATCCCTGCTGCTAGTAGGGATTTCAGGATTGAAAATCAAACGGTTAAATGTAAACTCAACATCCTTTGCGGTAAATTGGACACCATCATTCCAGTAAACATCTTTTCTTAAATGAAATGTCCATATTCTACCGGTTGCATCTATATCCCAGGATTCCGCAAGATTTGGCTTGATTTTTAAGGTAACACCATCAGTTGCAATCAAACCTTCAAAAATAAACCCTGTAACAAAAGTAGTACTGGTTTCTTTTGCAACGACTGGATTAAATGATTTTGGTATTGATGACGCTGAAATTACAATTGACCCGCCAGGTTTTATTTCTATCGCCCTGACAGTGCACGCGAAAACAAAGAAAAACAAAAAACAAAAATCAATTATTCTGTGCCGGCGGCACATTTGTGGAAGGTGTTGTTGGAACCGATTGCACTGGTTCTTCTGATTGAGGAACAGAACCCTTCTGTACTTCACGCTGAATCACAGAACCACCTCTGTACTTAAATGAAACAGTGGTAAGAAGAATACAATTAACCATGAACAAAACAGCAAGTATTGTTGTAATTCTGTTCATAATCGCGGGTGTCTCTGCACCAAATACGGTCTCCATTCCTCCCCCGCCAAAAACATTTGCCATAGAAGAACCCTTGCCACTCTGAAGAAGCACCGCCACTATCAACATGATTGATACAATCAAATGGACAACGATTAAAAATGTCATCATATGAACCTCGCAATTTCAATTCTTCTTGAAAGATATTATTCTCGAAAAAGATTCTATTTTCAAACTTGCTCCACCAACAAGGACACCGTTAATATCTGGCTGAGTCATCAATTCGTCTATGTTTTCGGGTTTCACACTACCGCCATAAAGAACCCGAAGCATTTTAGAAGATCCCCCATAAATTTTCTCAAGCACACTTTTTATAAAGGAGTGAACCTGTTGAGCCTGCTGGGGGGTTGCATTTTTCCCAGTACCTATTGCCCAGACGGGTTCATACGCTATGACAACATTGTTGATAAGAGCGCTGGAGATGTGCTGTAAACCGGTTTTCAACTGACTTTCAACCACAGAAAAAGTTTCACCTTTTTCATTCTGCTGGAGTGTTTCACCAACGCACAAAATCGGCGTCATCCCACACTCAACAACACTTTTTACCTTTTCTGATATAAACTGGTCTGTCTCTTTAAAAATCTGCCTTCTTTCTGAGTGGCCGCATATAACAAAAGATGCTCCAGCATCCTTAATCATGAACGGACTGACCTCACCTGTAAAAGCACCTTCTTTCGCAGGATACACATTTTGCGCTCCAACAAAAATCCCGGAATCTTTAAGTACTTTACTGACTACCATTAATGAAGGAAACGGTACACAAACAAGAACATCCCTGTCATTTTGTTTTGAAATTTTTTTCAACTCCAAAGCAAATAATTCTGCTTCTGAGGGCGTTTTATACATTTTCCAGTTGCCCGCAATAAGTGGTTTTATCAATTTTTCCTCACTTTTTAAGAATATCTATTCCAGGCAACCCCTTTCCTTCAAGAAATTCAAGAGAAGCACCGCCACCTGTACAGATGTGAGAAATTTTATCTGCAACGCCTGCCTTATTGATTGCTGCTATTGAATCACCGCCGCCAACTACAGAAAACGCATTACTTGCTGCAACTGCTTTTGCAATCTCAATAGTCCCTTTTGCAAACGGTTCTATTTCAAAAACACCCATCGGGCCGTTCCAGAATATTGTTTTTGACCTTCTGATACAATCAGCATACTCTTCAACCGCCTGTGGTCCAATGTCCACGCCAGTCCATCCAATAGGAACAGTACCCCTTTCGGTCGTAAAATAGTGAGCGTCTTCTGCGATTTTATCAGCAACAACGTGATCCAGCGGAGTATGAAATTCAAGATGCCGTTTTCTCAATTCCTTATAAATCTCTTTTGCCAGAGGAATTGCGTCTGCTTCAACCTTTGAGTTTCCTGTTTCCCAATTATTCGCCCTGATAAAGGTATAAGCCATAACACCGCCAGTAATAATCGTATCCACCTTATCAAGCAAATTTTTTATCATCCCTATTTTATCAGCAACCTTTGCTCCGCCTATAATCAACAAAAAAGGTCTTTCTGGTTTTTCAAGCAGTTTACTCAACGCGTTCACCTCTTTTTCAATCAGAAAGCCAGATGCCTTATCCTGAAGGAATTTTGTGATACCAACAATTGAAGCATGAGCACGATGGGATGAACCAAAGGCATCGTTTACATAACAATCCGCAAGTTCTGCCAAACTTTTTGAAAAGGACTCATCATTTTCCTCTTCTTCAGGATGAAATCTCAAATTTTCAAGTAGAACAACATCTCCTGATTTTGCGGAATCAACAACTTTTTTTGCTTCTGCTCCCACACAATCCTTAGCAAATTTCACCTGTTTGCCGGTAAGTTCAGAAAGACGCTTTGCCACAGGGTCAAGGCTCATTTCTGCAACTGGTTTTCCTTTTGGTCTTCCAAGATGTGAAGCACAAATCACGACCGCATTCTGACTCAACAAATAATTAATTGTATCCAGTGACGCTCTGATTCTCGTATCATCTGTGATGTTTAAATTTTTGTCAAGAGGGACATTAAAGTCAACCCGAAGAAAAACACGCTTTCCTGAATAATCTTTGTCCTTAACTGTTATCAATTCCATTGTTTCCTCCCGGGAAACTTAACCTTTTTTTGCTACGAGTTTCAAAAGGTCAACAATCCTGCAACTATATCCCCACTCATTGTCATACCATCCAAACACTTTCGCCATATCTCCTTCAATGAGATAGGTCGATAGGGCATCAAAAATACAGGAATGTTCATTCCTGACAAAATCCTTTGAAACAAGTGGTTCATCACAATATTGCAGAATACCCTTCAACGACGTTTCTGACGCTTTTTTGAATGCCTCGTTGATTGCTTTATCGTCAACTTTTTTCTCAAGTTGGGCGACAAAATCAACTATTGACACTGTGGATGTCGGAACCCTTATTGCAATACCATTTAATTTCCCGTTTAATTTTGGAATAACCTTACCAATTGCTTTTGCAGCGCCTGTTGTGGTCGGAATCATTGACAAAGCCGCTGCTCTTGCCCTTCGAAGGTCTTTGTGGGGAAGGTCAAGAATTCTCTGGTCATTTGTGTAGGCATGAATGGTTGTCATTAAACCCCTTACAACGCCGAATGAGTCATCAAGAACCTTTACCATTGGAGCAAGACAGTTTGTAGTACAGGATGCATTTGAAATAATATGATGTTTTGCGGGGTCATACATTGAGTCATTCACTCCAATAACAATCATCACATCTTCACCCTTGGCAGGAGCAGTGATAATAACCTTTTTTGCACCTGCTTCTATATGTGCCTTTGCTTTCTCTGCTTCTGTGAAAAGCCCGGTTGATTCAACAACCATGTCCACCTTCAAATCTTTCCAGGGAAGATTTCTCGGATCTTTCTCAACAAGAACCTTGTATGGTTTCCCGTTAATTACAATTTCTTTTTCCTTTGCTTCAACACTACCCTGAAAAATACCGTAGTTTGAATCATACTTAAAAAGGTGAGCATTCGTTTTTACGTCCGCAATATCATTGAACGCTACTATTTCAAAACCCTCCATTCCTTTTTCAATTGCTGCCCTTAATACCAGTCTTCCAATTCTTCCAAAACCGTTAATCGCAACTCTCATAATTCCTCCTTTCAGGTATTTGTTAGGATGGTAATATTATTCTACACCTTTTACTGGATAGTGTCAAAATCTGACTTACCCACGAGTTCGTTCATAAATTGCTGCAGTTAAACTCCAATGTTTTCACAAAAGTATGTGGTCTTGATTTTGCAGGGTAAGATGTCTGGCAAAACTGCCATTGCGCTAAGCTCGGTATCTTCGACCCATATAGATTAACTTGACTGAAAACAAATTTATTATATTCTTATTCAATGGCAAACCTGAACTATAAAATTACAAAGGAAATATTATGGAAAAGAAAACAGAAAAAATGTTAAACGAATTCAAATCACCAGGTAGTATCTATAGAGGCGCTCCTTTCTGGGCATGGAATGGAAAACTTGAGCCAGAAGAATTGAGACGTCAGATAAGAATTATGTATCAAATGGGACTTGGTGGATTTTTTATGCATTCCCGCGTGGGTCTTGACACATCATATCTTTCAAACGAATGGTTTGAATGCATCAATGCCTGTACTGATGAAGCAGAAAAACTTAAGATGCTTGCCTATCTTTATGATGAAGATAGATGGCCATCAGGTGCTGCAGGAGGCCTTGTCACAAAAAATCCCAGGTACAGAATGCGACATCTTTGCATGAAAATATTTGAAAACATAAAACTGGTCAAATGGTCTAACAATGTCATTGCTGCATTTGCGGTAAATTTTGAAGGACGAAAGATAAAAGATTATAAAAAAATCAAGAAAAATGAAAAGTTATCCCGAAATACGACAATTATTGTCTTTTCTGTTGAAGTACAAAAAAATTCTGACTGGTACAATGGCTATGCTTATCTTGATACAATGAATGAACAAGCAGTAAAAGAATTCATAAAAATTACTCATCAGCGGTATAAAAAATATTCCGGGAAATATTTTGGAAAAGTCATTCCTGGAATTTTTACTGATGAACCAAATTATGGAAGCCATTACTTTCACTACATCTGGCCAGCCCAACCAGAAGCAAATATTGTTATCAGCTGGACAGAAAAATTGCCAGAGGTTTTTAAAAAACGATATGGTTATGATATTCTCAACCATTTGCCTGAAATCTATTACGATGTTGAAAATCAAAAAATATCAAAAGTGAGATACCATTATTTTGATTGTATTACGCACCTTTTTGTCAATGCCTTTGCAAAACAGATTTACGACTGGTGTGAAAAAAACAACATTCTTTTTACTGGACATGTTTTGTCTGAAGAAACGCTCATCTCACAGACGAATGTTGTTGGAAGTGCCCTTAGATTTTATGAGTATATGCAGGCGCCTGGTATGGACCTTCTTACCGAGCATAGAAGGGAATTCAACACTGCAAAACAGGTCAGTTCTGTGGCAAACCAGTTTGGAAGAAAATGGAGATTAACAGAAACATATGGATGCACTGGCTGGGACTTCCCATTTTCAGGACATAAAGCCCTTGGTGACTGGCAGACTGCGCTTGGAATCAACTTAAGATGCCAGCACTTATCATGGTATACAATGCTTGGTGAGGCAAAACGAGATTATCCTGCAAGTATTTTTTATCAATCTCCCTGGTGGCAAATTTATAGCAAGGTAGAAAACTATTTTGCCAGAATCTATGCTATGTTGACAAAGGGAAAAGAAATAAGAGACCTTCTTGTTATTCATCCCATTGAAAGCATGTGGGCAATCTTCAGAATGCCAGAACTTGACAGTGAAAAAAAATTGACTGAAAGAGATAAAGACATTATTGAATATGACAGAATGTTCCAGCAACTGTGTGATGTGTTTCTCTCAAACCACATTGATTTTGATTACGGCGACGAAGAAATTCTCTCTCGATGGGCAAAAGCAACTAAAGAAGATGGTTCTCCGGTATTTAAAGTTAATCAAGCCAGATATAAAGTAATTGTTGTTCCGCCTCTTTATACAATCAGAAGTTCTACATTGAATTTGTTGAAAAAATTCAACCAAGCAGGTGGAACTGTACTGTTTGTGGAAAAAATGCCTGAATATGTCGACGGATTATCCACTGAAGGAAATATTTTTGACGGTTTTGAAAAAGTAAATTCTTTCGAAGAGGCAGTAAAAAAACTTGAAGGCAAGGCAAAAAGGGTATCCATTACTGATGAAAATGGAAAAGAAATAAAGGAAATTCTTTATCTATTAAAGGAAGACAAGGATTCATATTATCTGTTTTTGTGTAATACTTCTATGGAATGGAAAAATCTTGCTGATAGACACACTCTTTCAAGAGATAGAGTCATTGAATTCAACAATGTCACAGTATCAGGAATACCTGACTGGCAGTATCCAGCCATTGAACTTGACCCTGATTCAGGGAAATGCTATGCAGTAGAAACAATAAAAAAGGAAAATGGGTATGCAATAAAAACATCTTTTCCTGCCATTGGAAGCAGACTCTTTATAGTACCGAAAAAACAACTTCATTTAAAAGTTGAAACAAGAGAAAACCTGAAAGAAATTCAAAGAATAAAAATTGAAAAAGATACCTGGGACATCTTACTGTCAGAACCAAATGTGTTTGTGCTTGATAAAGCAACGTATAAGATTGGAGAAACCGCCTGGCAGGAGAAAAAGGAAATTCTTAAGCTCGACAGAGAATTGAGAAAACAACTTGGTATTCCTCTGCGAGGCGGACAAATGGTTCAACCGTGGGCAAGAGAAAAAAATAAAAAACTTAAAACTACTCCTGTTACACTAAAGTATGTATTTTCAATTGAAAAAATTCCATCAGGTAGAATGTGCCTCGCCATTGAAAAACCATCACTTTACAACATTGATATTAACGGTTATTCATTATCTGCTGACATGAAATCAGGGTGGTGGGTTGATAAATCTCTTGAATTATTAGAATTTGATCCATGTATCCTTAAAAAAGGAGAAAACGAAATATTAATTGAAACCGGGTATAACGCAGAACATCCTGGATTTGAGATTATTTATTTACTTGGAAATTTTGGAGTAAAAATGGTTGATGGTACCCCGGTAATTACAGAAAAAGTGGAGAAACTTTCTATTGGAGATTGGACACAGCAGGGATTACTCTTTTATTCAGGCAATGTAACATATCTTCACGACATTCATGTGAACATTGAGCAAAATCAAAAAATTTTTGTAAACATTCCTGAATACTATGGCGCAGCAGTACGGATTCTTGTTGATGGAAAACAGGCAGGAATCATCGCCTGGCCACCAAACACCATTGATATTACAGAATTTGTCGCAGATGGGCAAGATCATACTCTCGGGATAGAAATTCTGGGACACAGAAAAAATTCTCATGGTCCTTTGCATTTCTATCAGAAATATCCTTTGTGGACAGGCCCATATCAGTTTATTGCAGAAGGAAATG
>DAONMJ010000002.1:0-50408 GCA_035392545.1 bacterium | reverse complement strand
ATATAATTTTACAAACTATTCTTTTTGACATTTCAGAAAAAAATAATAGAATACAGATATGACCGAATGGGATTGGTTACTCAGAATATTTATTACTGGAATCCTTAGCGGGATCATAGGATGGGAAAGGGAAAGACATGCCCGTGCTGCAGGATTTCGTACTCTCATACTGGTTGGCATGGGTTGTTGTCTTGCAATGGTAGTATCATTACGAATATCCGAACTTTTTCTTTCTGCCGAATCTCCATTTTTGAGAGTTGACCCTGCAAGAATTGCATATGGTGTCCTTACAGGCATTGGATTTATCGGTGCCGGGACTATTATCAGAGACATGGGAAAGGTCAGAGGTATTACCACTGCGTCGTGTCTGTGGGTTGTAAGTGCCATGGGACTTGCTGTGGGATGCGGTTATTATTTCCTCGGCATCGGAACGACAATTCTCGTCTTGATAACCCTGCTCACCCTCAAAGGCGTGGAATCCAGAATTCCCCATGATGCTTATAACAGAATTAAAATAAGATTTTCTGGGGAAACTTCAAACATCATTGATCAGATATTATCAATACTCACAAAAAAGGGCTATCAAATTCTTGAATATTCCATTTTGTTTCAAAAACAAGAAAACATTTCAGCTGTGGAAGTTCAGTGCAGATCAAGAGGTAAAAGAAATATCATCAGCGTACTTGAAGACCTGAAATCAATTACTGAAGTCCTTGAGGTTGAATGCAAGTAAATTACTGCCGTGCAATCAGTTTGTTATGTCTTTCCAGTAATTGTTGAAATTGCGAAAGAATTGCCTTTTCTACATCAGGAGCCAACCTGCATGAAATCGGGCTGGTTTCGTAACTTGCTTCCATACCAATGGACTCACACACATCAACATCCGGAAATTCTTCACCTTTTATTTTTTTATTTTCTTCTGCTGCCTTAAAAGCTCTTTCATCAGGAATATATCCCACAACCCCATTGCAGTTTTCAACAACCCACTTAAAATCAAAATCCATCATATCCTTAATCTTCAAACCAATGCTTGAAAAAAGCTCTCCTGCCATAAAAAACGCACACATTTTTCTATCAACAGATAAAAGTAAAACATCGTTATTCACGAAATCAGAACTTATTTCTGCTCTTTTGAGAATAGCCCTGCCAACAATTGCTCTAAGATTGGTTGTTGGATACTTCTGAATCCATTGTTTCGCCTGTTCGATCTGTTGTTCTGTAATTTTCCTTTTCGGCATTTTGAAAATATCCCGTGAAAATGCAAGTTTTTCAATGGGAACACACTCAATCTGTTGCACAATAATTTTTATGTTTTCAAAAAGCGTCTGGACAATTTTTTCTGTAATCTCTGGTGTGCGGGTTGCACTGTCATAAGGGTTGATGTGATTGATATCTCCTGCTGCCCCATTGAAAAATACTGCTTCACAACCAAAGTATTTTGAACATCTTTCAGCAAGCATACCCGGCCAGTCTCCTGAAATTAAATCTCCACCAACTGTATCAGGATGTAATGCAAAGTTGATAGAAATGCCCACCAGGTTATTATTATCATCTGTCACCTTCATAATGTTTAATGTCTTATCAATTTCTCCTGAGGGTTCGACAATCTGGGACCTATCAACAGGATTTGTGATAACAGTGCCATTTTTCATCCTGTATCTTCTGATAAAGGAAATTCCTTCCACCTCCACGCAACCAAAACCAACAAGAACATCTTTCCGAAATTTGTACGAATCTTCAATCGCATTGCATATCATTACTGGCAATTGTTCAATATATTTTTCATCAACAGGTATGTTCTCTCCGAAAATAAGTTGCTTGTTCCAACCTGTAATAGGCCCTGTGTGCGTATGTGTCCCATGAATTGCAACATCTGGTTCTTCTATTCCAAGACGTTCTGAAATTAACATTTTAACTTTTTCAACAACAGATGCTTCCACCCAGCAAAAATCTGCAGATACTACAAAAACTGGTTTTTCTCCTCCATCAAAACAGATACTCCTTGCATAAAGGTCATCATTAACACCTTTCGAAATCCTTGTTTGAAAATATCCAAGCAGACCGCTTCCGACCGGTGGAGTCACCTTTCTACACCCAAATCCCATTTTAACCATGGAGCATCTCCTTTAATTTATTGAAAAATTCTTCTTCAATTTTTTCTGTAAAATATGTACCAATTATACTACCTCTGGCAAACATTGCAAATCTATCCTTGCCGCCAGCAATACCAATGTCTGCCTGCTTTGCCTCTCCAGGACCATTAACACTGCATCCCATAATCGCGATTGTGAAATTTCTCAATTCCGGATACATTTTTACCATTTTTATAATCCTGTTGCTAAATGTTAAAAGAATTTTTTTAAGAGGCACCTGACACCTGCCACATGTAGGACATGATATGATTTCCGGGAAAAATTTTCGTATCTTGAGTGCCTGTAAAATCGCCTGACCTGCCTTCACTTCTTTGTCTGGCGAGTCCGTCAAGGAAACTCTGATTGTATTGCCAATGCCCTCTGACAGAAGAACACCTATGCCGAGTGCGTTTTTCACCAGTCCTGCATCACCCCAGCCCGCCTCAGTAACTCCAAGATGTAAAGGGTAATCAAACATCTCGTCAATAGCGCGATAGGATTCTATCGTCGCAACAACATCAGGGGTTTTTAAGGAAATCACAATATCAAAAAAATCATGATCCTGACACAGTTTAACGGCATCGGATGCCGCACAAACAATATCCTTCACCAGTCCCCTTCCTGTAATTTTAATAGATCCTGAGTTCAATCCAAGTCTAATGGGAATTCCTTTTTTCTTTGCTTCTTTTATAACTTTAACCACTCCACTCTTCTGTGTATTTGACGGATTGATTCTTATTTTGTCTGCACCTGACTCCATGGCATCAACGGCAAGTTTCCAGTCGTAGTGAATATCTGCTACTAATGGCAATTTTGTTTTTTCCTTAATAAAAAAAATTGATTCTGCATCTTTTTTATCCAGCACAGAAAGCCGTACTATGTCAACACCAGTTTGTTCAATTTTTTTTATCTGTCTGACAACACTGGAAATATCAGATGTACGAACCTTTGTCATTGTCTGAACACTCACCGGATAATCCCCACCAATAAAAATATTTCCCACTTTTACAATTCTTTTCTTTCTCATTTTGATACTCGTTCAGTCAGAATCCTTAAAATGTCGTTATATGTGACAAGAACAATCATGACAACAAGAAAAGCAAAACCAGCGATCTGTCCAATTTCAAGCAGTTTTTTGCTCGGTTTTCGTCTCATCAGTTTTTCTCCAAGCAGACCAACAAGATGTCCGCCGTCAAGAACAAAAAATGGAAAGAGATTGACAAGCCCGAGATTGATGTTAATGAAAGCAATAAAATAAAGAAAACTCGCTATCCCTGCCTTAATAATATCTATTGTCATCCTGCTGATACCAACAGGACCCGACAGCTCTTGAAAGGAAACCTGTCCTGTAAAAAGAAGTTTGAAACTAATTAAAATAACCCTGAACATTCTCACATATTCTTTACCCGCTTCACCAATTGCCTGAAAGAAATTGTAACTAACAATCATTTCTTTTGGCATGATGCCAATCACATATCTTTTCTTTCCTTTGAACATTGACCTGTCTTTTTCCATCAATTTTGCCACCACAGACACATCCAATATTTTTGAATCTCTTTGAATTTCCATTATAATCGGTTTTTCAGGAGCAAGATTTGCCTGTTCTGTAACATTTTTCACAACATCAAACCATTCCTTGCAGGCAATATCATTCACTGAAATAACTCTATCTCCAACCTTCAATCCTGCGATTTCGGCAGGAAATCCCTTCTGCAACCCGCCTATTATTGTTCCGTCATACCTTGAAATTCCAAGCATCAACACAGGTATCAAGAAAACATATGCAATCAAAATATTATGAATGGCACCTGATGCAACAATTAATGCCCTTTTCCCTGGTGGTAACGCAGCGTACTCATCAGGAAATTTGCTTTCCACTGCATCTTCACCTGCCATCTTCACGTACCCTCCAAACGGTATCAGTGATATCAAATACTCAGTTTCATTTTTTTTCCAGGAAAAAATTTTGGGACCAAAACCAAGTGAGAATTTTTCTACCTTTACCCCAAGTTTTTTTGCAACCCAGAAATGGCCATACTCATGAATAAGAATCACCACACCAAATACAACGAGTATCCCGATTACAAACATTTATCCTCCTTAGAAACATATATGTTTTCAAATACTGAATCTGCTGTTTTCTGAAAAATGCTTTACTTCCATTCTGATATTTCTATCCAGTTCCAGAATATCCTGTGGTTTTTCTAACAGAACAGGTGTATGTTTTTCCATGGCTTTTTCAATTAAATAAGGGATAGCATCAAATTTTATTTTACCATCCAAAAAAAGTCGTACAGATTCTTCATCAGCGGCATTCAACACAGTTAGATATGACCCACCTTTTCTCAATGATTCAATTGCAAGATCAAAACATGGGAACATTTTTGGTTTCACCGGTTGAAAAGTAAACGTACCCATCCTTTCAATATCAAGTTCAGGAAGTCCCGCGTAAATCCTTTCAGGATAATTCAAACAATAATTGATTGAATATTTCATGTCAGGAATTGATATTACCGCCTTTACAAATCCATCGCAGAACTTTACAAAGCCATGAATAATCGCCTGGGGATGTAAAACCACGCTGATATTTTCCCTGTTTATTCCAAATAAATAAAATGCCTCTATAAATTCGAGCCCCTTGTTCATCAATGTTGCTGAATCAACTGTAATTCTCTGTCCCATCTTCCAGACAGGATGGTTAAGTACCTGTTTTACTGTTACCATGGAGAGGCTCCCCTCATAATTAAGGAAGGGTCCTCCTGATGCAGTAAGCACTATGCCAGAGACACCTGATTTTTCTCTGTCAACAATCTGAAAAATTGCATTGTGCTCGCTGTCCACAGGGAGAATTTTACCAGCCCTTCCGTCCAGCAAATGCCCCGCGCAGACAATAATTTCCTTTGTCGCAAGCGCAATGACCTTTCCAGCGTCCAGCGCCTTCAAAGTACTGACAAGCCCACCAAGTCCAGAAATTGCCATAACCAAAATATCTGTCTCTGGATGGGTTGCAAGCAATTCAAGACCTTCCTGTCCATAAAAATACTCGGTTCCTTCTATTTCCAGAAGCTTCTCATGCTGACCGGTAAAAACAACAAAACGTGGTTTGAATTTCTGAATTTGTTTTATCAATAAATCTTTTTGCGTATGCGCCGCAAGACCAAAAACCCGAAATCGTTGAGGATGCCTTTGAATGATATCAAGCGTTGCCCTTCCAATAAAACCTGTTGAACCACATATCACCACATTTTTCATAACCCACCAAATTTCCGTTTTCTTTTCGCAAACTCATCCAGTGCCTTTCTAAAATCTTCTTCTGAAAAATCAGGCCACAGTATTTCTGTAAAATAAAATTCCGCATATATCGCCTGCCATATCAAAAAATTACTCAATCTTTGTTCTCCAGCTGTTCTTATAACAAGGTCAACATCAGGTAATTCTGGGCAATAAAAAAATTCCTGTAATGAAATTTCGTCAAGTTTATCAACAGAATAGCTAGAATTTACAGCCTTTTTGAAAGCGTCAATAATCTCCTGCCTGCCTCCATAGTTAACAGCAAACGTCAGATTCAATCCTGTGTTATTCGTGGTCAAATTTTCTGTATCCCTGATAATCTTTTGCAATCTTTCAGGTAGCATCCAGATTCTTCCTATAAATCTCACCCTGATATTTTTATCATGCAATTCTTTCATTTCCTGGGTCAGTGTTGATTCCATCAGAGAAAAAAGAAATTCCACCTCTCCAGGTGGTCTTTTCCAGTTTTCTGTGGAAAAAGAAAAAAGAGTAATATATTTGACGCCTGTATCCGTTGCAACTTTCACAACCCTTCTCACAGTAGAAACTCCCTCCTTATGTCCTGCTATTCTCGGTAATCCCTTTGCCTGAGCCCATCTGCCATTTCCATCCATAATAATCGCAACATGCACCGGAATCTGCCTCATAATCGAAACTCCTCGCCGAAGTAAACCTGACGACTTCTAAAATCGTTCAGAATTTCCTGTGGTTTTCCCTCTATTAAAATAGCACCATCATAAATCAAATATGCCCTATCGGTGATGCTGAGAGCATCCCTTACATTGTGGTCAGTAATAAGAATGCCCACACCGTCTTTTTTTAAATCAAGAATCATGGACTTGATTTCTGAAACAGTTTTTGGATCGATACCGGAAAATGGTTCATCAAGAAGAATAAAATCAGGATTATTAATAAGGCTTCTTGCTATTTCAAGCCGCCTCTTTTCTCCACCTGAAAGAGTCCCTGCGATGTTGTCTGAAAGATGCTCTATCCCCATTTTTTTCAACAATTCTATTGCTGTCTCTCTCTGTTTTTCGCGATTGTCAACAAAGTTTTCAAGGATAATGACAAGATTTTCAATCACAGTCAATCTATGAAAAATTGCTGGTTCCTGAAAAAGGTATGCCATTCCAAGCTTTGCCCTCTGAAAAACAGGAAGTCGAGAAATTTCCGTGTTATTCAAATAAATCTGTCCATTATCGGGAAGCAAAAAACCCATGGTAATGTTAAATGTTGTGGTTTTCCCGGCGCCGTTGGGACCCAGTAGTCCCACAATTTCACCCTTTTTAAGTTGAAGGGAAACATCTCTGATAATTTGCCTTTTCCCGAATCTCTTACTGATATTTTTTATTTCAAGCATCTGAAAATAATCCTGGCGGTTTTTTTGTCCTGATATTCAAATGCTGGTATGACTTTTCGTTTGCCACCCTGCCCTGCGGAGTTCTGCTGATAAAACCTTCCTTCACAAGATATGACTCATAAACTTCTTCGATTGTGTCAGGTTCTTCTCCAACAGCAATCGCCAGACTTTTGATACCAACAGGACCACCATTAAATTTTTCAATAATGGTTTCAAGAATTCTTTTGTCCATGTCGTCAAGTCCTTGCTGGTCAACTGCCATCTGGTTCAAGGCATATGCAGCAATTTCTCCATCAATACATTGTTTACCCTTTACCAGTGCATAATCCCGCACTCTTCTCAAAAGCCTGTTGGCAATTCTTGGTGTGGCGCGTGACCTTCTCGCAATTTCTTTTGCACCATCTTCGCTAATTTTGAAGTTCAACAATCTACAGGATCTTAAAATAATACTGGTAAGTTCTTCAATTGAATAGTAATCTAATCTGTGAATGATACCAAAACGATTGCGAAGAGGAGATGTCAACAGTCCAATTCTTGTTGTTGCTCCAATAAGAGTAAATGGCTTGAGTGGAATTTTGACACTCTTCGCCTTGGGTCCTTCTCCAAGCATGATATCAATTGTAAAATCCTCCATTGCACTGTACAGGTATTCTTCCACCTGTCTGGGTAAACGATGAATTTCGTCAACGAAAAAAATATCCCCGCTATCAAGATTTGTAAGAATTCCTGCAAGATCTCCTGCCTTTTCAAGAACAGGTCCAGAACTTGCACGAATATTGACCCCCAGATCATTTGATATCACATAAGCAAGAGTCGTCTTACCAAGTCCTGGAGGTCCATAGAGCAAAACATGGTCAAGAACATCCTTTCTCATTTTTGCCGATTGAATAAAAATGGAGAGATTTTCCTTAACCCTTTCCTGACCTACAAACTCTTCAAAGGTCTTTGGCCTTAAGGAACTCTCGTATTTGAGGTCCTCGCTGGTTGGTACAGGCGAAGTGATTCTTTCTTCCATGTTACATCCGCTTCAGAATTTCCTTGAGAAACATTTCAAGGCTTTCAGGTTTCTTCTCAATTTCTTTTGCGGTCTTTCTCACAATCTGTTGCGCATCGTTTCTCTTGTAGCCAAGAACTGTCAACGCTTCAATCGCTTCAGGAATGAAATCTCCTGAAAGTTCTTCAGAAACAAATTCAATACCTTCTATGTGATGCTTCAATTCCATGACAAGTCGCTCCGCTGTTTTTTTGCCAATACCTGGTGTCCTTTTGAGAAAATCAATATCCTGAGATATTACTGCGTTGAGAATTTCATCAGGACTCAATCTTGAAAGTATCCTCAATGCCATCTTTGGACCAACACCCGGGAGCAGAATCATTTTCTGAAAAATTTTCCATTCTTTTTCTGTTGCAAATCCATAGAGTTCTATATTTTCTTCCCTGATCATGAGGGTGGTAAAAAGCCTGACCACAGAACCCTGGTCTGGAAGAACGCTGGAAGTTGATAGTGGTACTTTTATAACATAACCAATACCTGAAACATCTACAACAATCTCCATCGGTGTTTTATTAACAAGCTTGCCTTCCACTGAACAGATCATAGTTTACCCACCAGATTATTGAACCTGTTTATGGAAATAAAACAGATGGCTGTTGCAAGGGCATCAATTGCATGCTCACCCGGATCTTCTTTCAAACCAAGTAATTTTTGAACCATGAAACAAACCTGTTGTTTGATTGCCTGACCAGAACCTGTAATAATTTTTTTAATTTCGCCTGGTGTAATAAATGCAACCTGTACCCCTTTTGAAATACCAGTGTGTGCGATAATTCCTGAAACAATTCCTATTGACAGGGCAATTTGAGTATTTTTAGCCACATAAATCTTTTCTATCGCTATAAAATCAGGTCTAATTTCATCAATAATTGAAGAAAAGGTATCTCCGATATAAACAAGCTTATCATTGAAAGAAACTCCCTTTGGAACAGAGTGTTGCCCATATTTCAAAGGATGAAGTGCTCTTGTATCTTCAGAAATTATCCCGTATCCAAAACTGTTGAGACCGGGATCCACGCCCATCACAGTGATGCTATTGTTCACTTTCAACGGGACATCGCCTCGATCAATGCGTCAGGAATATCAAAATTTGAGTGAACATTCTGAACATCGTCATGTTCTTCAAGTTCATCAAGCAGTTTCAACAGTTGCTCTGCTTCTTTTCCTTCTACCCTGACGGTATTTTTCGGAATCAGATTGACAGAAGCACTTTCTGTAGAAATTTTGTTTTCTTCAAGGATTTTCTTCACAGATTCAAGTTTATCAGGAGCACACACAATTTCAAATACATCGTTGTCAAGTTTCAGGTCTTCCGCGCCTGCATCAAGAACGAGAGAAAGGAGTTTTTCTTCATCTATTTCTTTATTCTTTAATGTCACAACACCTTTTCTCTCAAACATCCACGATACGCAACCACTTTCTCCAAGATTTCCACTGTGACGGGAGAATATTGAACGAATTTCAGCAGCCGTCCTGCGTTTATTATCAGTTAATGTTTCTACAAGAATAGCAACCCCACCAGGACCATATCCTTCGTAACCAACTGATTCCAGCATCACACCACCTTCTTCACCGGTACCCTTTTTAATTGCCCTCTGAATGTTATCATTCGGCATATTGATATTTTTAGCCCGTTCAATCGCCATCCGGAGATGTGGATTGCTATCAGGATTTCCTCCACCCAGTTTAGCAGCCATCATGATTTCACGGATAATTTTGGTAAACATCTTTCCCCTTCTTGCATCCGTAGCCATTTTTTTATGTTTGATACTCGCCCATTTATTATGTCCTGACATAGTACAAACCTCCTTTCAAGGTTCTCCTGTTTCTTCTTTTAATTTCTTCCAGAAATCCTGGGCATTCAAATGCTCAAGATATTTTCTAAATTCTTCTGCTTCCTTCTGGTTTATGGGTCTATCAGAAGATGCTGCTTTTAAAGATTCTTTTCCTGTATAATATTTTATAACATCAGGCGATTCAATCAAATTCTCTGAAGCAAATATCGGCGCAGATGCCCTTAAAGCAATAGCAATACCATCGCTCGGCCTGCAATCCACCTTTATCTGCCCTTTGTCTGATTCAATGATAAGGTTGGCATAATATGTGTTTTCTCTCAAAGAATGTATTTCAAGTTTCATAATTTTTCCATTCATGTGTTCTATCACTGATTTCAGAAGATCGTGAGTCAGAGGCCTTGAAAATTCCTCTTTTTCAAGTATCAAAAGAATTGCCTGTGCTTCAAATAAACCGATAACAATAGGAAGAATACCTCCTGTCTCTGTGTCCTTAAGAATCACAATCGGCGTGCTTGTTGCGATATTAAGAACAATGTTTTCCACAACTACCCTCACCATATCAGGCCTCTGATTTTGATTTTTTTGCCTCAATAATTTTCTCTGCTAAATGAGGCGGAACCTCTTCATAGTGAGAAAAACTCATTGCAAAAGTTCCTCTTCCGCTTGTCAAAGACCTTAACTCAGTTGCATAATTGGACATTTCAGCAAGAGGAACCTGGGCTCTGATTACCTGACTATTTCCATGTGTCGTCATCTCAAGTACCCTACCTCTTTTGGCATTGATTGTTCCCATAACATCCCCAACAAATTCCTGGGGAACAGAAACCTCCACATTCATGATGGGTTCAAGAAGAACTGGCCTTGCGTCCTGAACCGCTTTTTGAAGAGCCAGTATCCCGGCGAGTTGAAACGCAATATCAGATGAATCCACAACATGATAAGAACCATCATACACTGTAACCTTAACATCAACAATCGGATAGCCAGCAAGCACACCCCTTGACATTGCCTCCCTGACACCTTTTTCAACAGACGGTACATACTGCCGTGGAATCGCTCCACCAAAAATCTCATCGACAAACTCAAAACCCGTACCCCTGGGCAAAGGTTCAACCCTCAAGAAACAATGCCCATATTGCCCTCTGCCACCTGTCTGTTTTTTGTGCTTGCCCTCTGCTGAAGCCGTCGTTGTAATTGTCTCCTTGTAGGCAATTTTTGGTGTCCCTCTTACCACCTCAACGCCGAACTTTTCCTTGAACTTACCAATAACAACATCAAGATGTACATCACCCATTCCAGAAATAATGGTTTCATTAGTTTCTGTATCTCTGAAAACCTTGATGGTTGGGTCTTCGTCCATAATTTTTGAAATCGCCGCACCTAATTTGTCTTCTGTTCCTTTAACTTTTGGAGCAAGAGAAAAAGATACTGCTGCTTCTGGAATCGCAGGGACAGGATAAATTACAGGAAAGGCACTGTCAGAAAATGTGTCAAAGGTTTTAAATCCGGTTAACTTTGCAACTGCAACAATTTCTCCTGAGAACGCCTCAGCAATAAGTTCCTGTTTTTTGCCCCTCAGTTTAAAAAGCTGTCCCACCCTTTCTTTTGAACCCTGTGTTGCATTATAAAAAGTTGTATTTGAAACCAGAGTTCCTGAACGAACTTTCAGGTAAGAAATTCTTCCCATAAAAGGGTCATTGTAGGTTTTAAAAACAATGCCCGACAGAGGTTCACTTTCCCCTCGTTTTACTTCAACCTCTTCTCCTTTTTGATTCTTCGCCTTCAAAGAAGAAAGTTCAGAAACTGGCGGTAGATAACTTACAATGAAATCAAGTAAGTGGTCCACGCCTATCTGATTAAGCCCTGACCCGCAACATACAGGAACTATAGAACCTTCCACAATTCCTTTTTTAATTGAGGATGTGATTTCATCTTTTGTAAGTTGTTCTCCACCGAGATATTTTTCCATCAGGGTATCATCAATCTCAGCGATTGAATCAAGGAGATTTTGCACAAGATTTTGAAACTCCTGTTTTTCCTGGTTTGAAGGGTCAAGGAGATTCACAACAGATTGGATTTTGTTACCAGCGAACACAGGAGCAGTCACGCATACTGCCTTTTTACCAAGCCATTCGTTTATTTGTTTCAAAACTGATTGAAAATTCGCTTGTTCTGCATCAAGTTTGTTGATAAAGATAATTACTGGCAATCCCCTGCTTTTCAACATCTCCCATGCCTTTTCTGTACCAACTTCTATGCCACCGTCTGCAGCAATATTGATAACACCAACATCCACTGCCTCTGCAGAAGAAATCTGCTCTCCGATAAAGTCCATATAACCCGGACAATCAACCATATGACAGGTTATTTTTTTCCACTGAAAATACGCAACAGCAAGATTGGTACTCATCAATCTTCGTTTTTCTTCCTCCTCATAGTCCATGGTGGTATTGCCCTGATTGATATCACCCATCCTGTCTATTGCACCTGCCTTAAACAGTACTGCTTCAGCAAGAATTGTCTTGCCTGAACGACTGTGTCCAAATAATCCAACGTTATAAACAGATGCCACCAATCACCTCCATCAAATTGAAACAGAGAATTTGCTTTGTGATTATTGTATCACAAAAATTATTTTGATAAAACATTTTGTAGTAAAGTGGCAAAACCATCCCTTGACAGGGAAAAATATAATGTTAAAATTGTCAGAAAGGGTAAAAAATGTTAAATTCAAACGATGAATTTTACACAACAGGACAACTTGCAAAAATTTTGAATTGTTCGCGGATAACAGTTTTTTACTGGATACAGTCAGGAAAAATTAGCGCCATCAAAACAGTGGGTGGTCATTACCGTATTCCAAAGGACAAAATAGAAAAAATTTTGAAATCTACTTCAACGGTGCTTAAGAAACATGAAAGAAAAACAAAAATTCTGGTCGTTGACGATGACCCTCATATTGTAAAAACCCTTGTTTTATTTCTTCAAAAAATAAACTCTTCATACGAAGTTTATGGAACAACAGATAGTTTTGATGCAGGACGACTGACGGTTACATTCAAACCAGATATTGCCATTATTGATATTGTAATGCCGGGGATGGATGGATTTGAAATAGTTGGAAAAATTAAATCAGACCCAATCACAAAAGATACAAAAATTATTGCCATCACAGGCTACGGAACAAGAGAAAATATTGAAAAGATAAAAAAGAAAGGTGCAAGTTTATGTATAATGAAACCCTTTGATTATTATGAGATTGCTGAACATATAAAAAAACTTATCAACCCTCAAAAATAATCAAAACGGCCTTCATAAAAGTTAATATGAACCAAGAAAAAAATAGAAATAACCATCTGGAAAAAAGGATTGAGTTTCTTCAAAACCAACTTGAGCAAGCCTATCAAAAAATTGAAATCCTGAAAACATTCCCGCAATCATCATTTTTTGAAGCAGCCCAGGAATGGAGAAATATCTTTGATTCTCTTTCTGAGATGATATGTCTTGTTAACAGCCAGATGTCAGTCATTCGATGCAATATTATGCTGGCAGATTTTTTGAAAAAGCCATTTGACCAGATTATCGGGAAAAAAATTGATGAACTTTTTCGGGATGAAAATCTCGTTTTGTGTTTAAAAACTCTTTTCTTAAATTTGAAACAGAAACTCACAAGGCAGAAAGATATAATAAAAACCGAGGGAAGATGGTACGAAATCACTGCTGATCCCGTAATACCAGTGCAACAAAGTGATGCGACTGCCATTTTTGTTCTCAGGGACATTACCTCTCTGAAAGAAATCGAAGAATATCTCAAAGAAAGTCATGATAGATTGAAGAAAACATTGCATGGTACGGTTAGTGCACTTTCCACAACAGTGGAAAAAAGAGACCCCCTTACTGCAGGTCATGAAAGAAGGGTGGCAGCACTTGCTCATGCCATTGCGCTGAACTTAGGGATAAGACATGAAGATGCCGAAGGCATTTTACTTATGGGGCTTCTTCACGATGTAGGAAAAATTGTTGTGCCAGCGGAAATTTTAAGCAGGCCAGGGAAACTGAATTCATATGAATATAACATTGTAAAAATGCATCCATTATCAGGACATGAAATACTGAAAAAAATAGAATTCCCATGGCCCATAGCAGAAGTTGTTCTTCAGCACCATGAACGATTGGATGGTTCAGGGTATCCTCATGGTGTAAAAAAAGACCAGATTATTCTTGAAGCAAGAATTATTGCTGTCGCTGATTCCATTGAAGCAATGCTTTCATACAGACCTTACAGAAACCGAAAATCCCTTGATGAAGCGATCCATGAACTGAAACAGTTGAAAGGTAAACATTTTGACGAGCAGGTCGTTGATGCCTGCATTGACCTTTTCGTAAACAAACACTTTGTGCTTGAATAATTCTTTTTATTACCTGCCTTTCAGATTATAATAACTGTATGAATGGCAAAACTGTTTTTATTGTTGAAGACGAAAAAGACATATCCAATCTGATTGCTCTGCATTTGAGAAAATCAGGATTTATTGTTATTGAATTTCAATCATCCCAAAACTTTTTCAATTTCCTGAAAAATAAAATTCCTGACCTGATTATTCTTGATTTAATGCTACCCGATGCAGACGGTTTAGAAATCTGCAAGTATCTCAAAGCAAGTGTTGATTACCGCTCCATTCCAGTTATCATTCTCACTGCAAAATCCGATGAATCTGACAAAATTCTTGGCCTTGAATTAGGAGCAGATGACTATGTTACCAAACCTTTTTCTCCAAGAGAGCTCGTCGCAAGGGTAAGAAGTGTGTTAAGACGCCATAATGTTGAACATACAATTGTTTCTATCGGAGGTATTCTTGTAGTCGATACTCAAAAATATGAAGTTCATGTAAAAAATAAAAAAATACACCTGACCACAACTGAATTTAACATTCTTAAAATCCTGTTGAGCAAAAAAGGGTGGGTTTTCCCGAGGGAAACAATTCTCGACCTGTTGTGGCACGGAGAAAAGGCAGTAATCGATAGAACCATTGATGTGCACATAAAAAAACTGAGAGAAAAACTTGGAGAAGCAGGTAAATTTATCAAAAATATCAGGGGTATTGGTTACAAAATAGAAGAATGAAAAGAAAACTATTTTTCAAAATGTTTTTAAAATCCTTTCTGTTCACTTTCTGTGTTGCATTAATTGTTTTGTTTTTCTTTATCCGCATACTGAAAACACAATATCTTGAAAATATTAATCACAAACTTTTGAATATAGTAAGTGCCGTTGAAACAATTATTCAGACATCAAAAATCACGAAAAATTCTAATGATATTCAACGCGTCATAACAAGTATTGATGAAAAAACTGGCATAAGAATAACGATTATCAATCACAATGGAGATGTTCTTGCTGACTCCAGAAAAAATGCTGAAGAAATGGAAAATCATTCAGATAGACCTGAATTCAAACAGGCACTTGAAATAGGATATGGCAATGCCATCAGATGGAGTCCAACAATTGATTCATATATGATATATTGCGCAAAAAACATCGCTGAAAATAGCATTGTTATCAGGGCGAGTATTCCCGTAGATAAAGCAAAAATCGCATTAATAAGCCAAAAAATCAAAATCCTGAATGTGGTTTTGATAGCATTATTTTTTGGAATTGTTTTCTCGCTTTTACTTGCAAAATTTGCGACAGAACCAATTTATGAAATTCTTGATTTCACCGAGGAAATAAAATCCGGAAGAACCCCTGATATAATTATTAATAATAAAATCCAAGAAATCCATAAAATCATGCAAAATCTAACTAACTTCGCTGGTGAAATGGCAAATTTCGCAAAAAAAGAAAAAATTGTTTCTGAAGAACTGGTCAAATTTATAGAACTTGTTAACTTTCCTATAGGCATCATAGACATAAAAGGAGATGTAGCACTATCAAATTCTTACTTCAAAGAAATTCTTGAAATACCAGAAACAAAGGGCCTCTGGTGGGAAAAAATAAAAAACTTTGATATTCTCAAAATAATAAGAGAAGTAAACGAAACGAAAAAAACAATCGAACGGGAAATCAAAATAAAAGACAAAACCTTTTTATGTAAATCCACACCACTGGAAGAATATGAACAAATTTTGGTTGTTCTTATTGATATTTCAACGATAAAAGACATACAGGAAAGGAAAAAGGACTTTGTAATTGCTGTCTCACATGAATTGAAGACCCCTTTAACCGCAATCAAAGGTTACATTGAAACAATAGAAGAAAACATTGAAAACCCAGAGAATAAAAAATTTCTTGATATAGTGAAACATCATTCGGAAAGGCTTGAAAAAATTGTAGAAGACCTCATCACACTGGCTCAACTTGAAAATGAAAAACCTGTTGTTGAGTTTAAAAAAGTGGACATCATTAACATTGCAAATAATGCCATATCACTTTTTTCAAAAAAAGCAATGGAAAAAGGTATAAAAATAGAACTTATCTATAACAATATCCCGGAAATTAATGGAGATGCATTCCGGCTCGAACAAATGTTCATCAATCTTATTGACAATGCAATAAGATTCACAGAAAAAGGTCAAATCACTATTTCCATGAATCATCGAAACAATGCTGTGATCATAAAGATTGCAGACACAGGTATTGGTATTCCACCACAGCATATACCAAAAATTTTCGAACGGTTCTATGTCGTTGACAAAGCCAGAAGCAGACAAACTGGTGGTACTGGGCTGGGACTTTCCATTGTAAAACATATAGTACTTTTGCATAATGGAACAATAAATGTAGAAAGCACGCCTGGCAAAGGAACCAACTTTATTATTAAACTGCCTGCCTGAAAATCTACACTTTCAATCAGCGTAAAAAATTAACACAATTTTAACAATTCCTTTATTTTTTCTTTAAAAATTACGGCTACTATATCTGTGTAAAAAAATTTTTCAACAAGGAGGCAATATGAATGAAGGCAGTGAAAATGCAAGAAAAAATATTGAAAATTTTAACAAAGGGAGGAAAAGTATGGAAGAAAAAGAAGTAAAAAAATGCGGGACTTTTGCAAGTAGAATAAGAATGATGTTTGGTGGGTTGATAATGTTTATGCTAACGTTGTTACCAATCAACCAGGCGCATGCAAGTAAAGAAGAAATGTATATACTTTTAAACTTGCTTGTTCAAAAGGGTGTTATCACTGCTGAAGAAAGTAAGGAAATGCTGGCTGCAGTTGAAAATATCACAAAAAAACAAAAAGAAGATGCTGCAAAGAATTCAATAAAAACTTCTGCTGCTGAAAATATAAAGATTGGCGGTTATATTCAGGGAAGATATGATTCTTACGATTTCTCAGGCAAAAATGACGAATTTTCACTCAAAAGAACAAGAATAGGTCTCTCAGGCAAGGTAATTGACAATGTTTCCTTCAAGATTGAATTTGATGCATTAAAAGGGAAAGATAATGACTTGCTCACAGACGCGTGGATAAAAATGTCATATCTTCCGCAGTTCAATATTACGGTTGGACAGTTTAAACTTCCATTTTCAGAAGAATATAACATCTCATCATCCGCGCTTGACACAATAGAAAGGTCTCTTCCAGTCAATAACCTGGCAACAGAATATGACAAAGGTATCATGATTGATGGAAATTTCATTGGTGGAAAAATCTATTATGGTGTTTCTCTGACAAATGGGACTGGAGGAAATAAATCTGACGACAACGACAATAAAGATGTTACTGGAAGAATTGTGTTTGCTCCATGGGAAGGAAGCGAAAATGTAGCTTCAGGACTTAAATTTGGGTACGGTTATCAATCCGGCAAACAGGGTACTGGAGCAAATGAAAAAGACAGAACAAGAAATGATTTTATGTTGAAGTATCAATATAAAAATTTAAGAATGCTCGCAGAATATATCGGCCAGGAAGAAAAAAATACATCAACAACCAAAAAGAATGGTTATTTTGTACAATGCGCTTACAATGTACCACTCAATAATGGTAAAAGTATTGAACCAGTCGTCAAATATGAAGTGTACGACCCTAATACAAAAGTATCAAAAAACACACAAACAATTTTCACTGCTGGCTTTAATCTTTATCTAAACAAACTTACCAAACTCAGCACCAACTATAGATGGAGAAATGATGACCAGGGTGGAAATATTGCTTCCAATAAAAATGAGTGGTTCACACAACTGCAGATAAAATTTTAACAACATTATAACAAAAAAGGGAGGATGAATATGAAAAAGTTTAAAAAATTCATAGCAGGAATAGCTGGATTAATGCTGATTTTTTGCGCGTCAATCAAAGCATCTGACCATGAAATCACTGGCGCAGGTGCAACATTCCCGTATCCTTTATACTCGAAAATGTTTGATGTCTATAACAAAGAACAGGGAATAAAAATCAACTACTCAGCAATTGGCTCTGGCGGTGGAATAAGACAGTTAATGGCAAAAACAGTTGATTTCGGCGGTTCAGACGCATTTCTTACTGACCAGCAACTTAAAGAAATGGGTGCTGACGTAGTACATATCCCTGTTTGTATGGGTGCTGTTGTTCTTGCATACAATCTTCCAGGTATTTCTGAATTAAATCTTACTCCAGAATTGATTGCTGACATATTTCTTGGCAAAATTAAAAAGTGGAACGACCCAAGATTACAAAAAGCAAACCCTAAAGCAAAGCTTCCTGATGCAAATTTGGTCACTGCTCATAGATCAGATGGAAGTGGAACAACTTTTATTTTCACTGATTATTTGAGTAAAATCAGTGCTGAATGGAAAACAAAAATTGGAACAGGAACTTCTGTGAACTGGCCATCCGGTCTTGGTGGAAAAGGGAACCCTGGCGTTGCAGGACTTATTAAACAGATTCCATATTCTATTGGATATGTGGAACTTATTTATGCTATTTCAAACAAAATTCCATATGCCACAATCCAGAACAAAAGTGGCGTGTTTGTAAAACCATCCCTTACAAGCACAAGCATTGCTGGAGATATTAAACTTCCTTATGATATGCGAATATCCATCACTGATACTGATGCAAAAGAAGGTTACCCAATTAGTGGATTCACATGGATTATCGTTTATAAAGAACAGAACTATAATAACAGATCTTATGATAGGGCAAAAAATCTTGTTAATATTTTGTGGTGGATGACCCATCAGGGACAGAAATACACGACAGAACTCCATTACGCTCCACTTCCAAAACAGGCAGTTATGAAAGCAGAAAATTTAATAAAATCCATCACTTACAATGGAAAAAGAATAATAAATTGAAAGAATAATGACATTCAGGTAAAATAATATAAATGGCAAATATAAAACCTTCGGAACATAAAACTCAACAAGTGTGTCACAAACCTGACCCTGGAAAGCACTCCAGGGTCAGGTGGTTTTTCAATAATCAGCACCCCATACCTGATTTTTTGTTTAAAACAATTCTTTTATTTTCTGGAATACTCATTTTCGTGCTGACATTATCCATATTCTTGTCATTGGTTATCAATTCCATTCCTTCAATTAAAATGTTTGGTTTTAAATTTTTTACTGGTAAAATCTGGGATCCTGTGTTTGAACAATTCGGAGCATTACCCTTCATCCTTGGAACCCTTTTAACTTCATTTTTAGCAATTCTCATCACCATTCCATTTTCTATAGCAATATCAATATATCTTGGAGAATTTTCAAAAACAGGTATGTATGCTAATTTTTTGAAAAACAGCATAGATTTACTTGCTGGCGTGCCATCTGTTGTATATGGGTTTTTTGGCATATTTGTCATTGTCCCTGCTGTAAGATATCTTCAGATAAAATCTGGCATTGACCCTTATGGAGTCGGGATATTCACTGCTTCAATTGTGCTTTCTGTAATGATTATCCCATTTTCGGCTTCGCTCGGAAGAGAAGTAATTGAAATGATACCCTCAGAAATCAAAGAAGCCGCATATGCTCTCGGAAGCACAAGATACGAGGTGGCAAGGCATCTCATATTACCATATGCCAGAAGCGGTTTAATAGCAGGTATTTTACTTGCGCTTGGAAGAGCCATAGGCGAAACAATGGCTGTAACAATGGTAATAGGAAATTCAAATCAGATACCAAAAACAATTTTTGCGCCTGCAAATACAATGGCATCCATCATAGCAAACGAATTTGCAGAAGCAGTTACCACCATTCATCTTTCAAGTCTCATTGAAATAGGCATTGTTCTGTTTATTGTCACAACTATTGTCAGCATTTTAGGAAAAATTATTATCAGAAAGTTTGCTGTGCATGTGTAATTATGGAAAAACTTAAAAAAAGAATTTTGCAGGATAGAGTGTTTACGATACTGATAATTGTGTTTGCGTTTACTGCCTGCTTGCCATTGCTGGGAATTCTTGCTTTTATTGTAAAAAATGGAATTACAGTTATCAATTTTGAATTCTTTTTTCATCTTCCGAAACCTGTTGGAGAACATGGTGGTGGTATTTCAAATGCCATTGTTGGAACTTTTATTGTTGTAATGATTGCTTTTATTATTGCAAGTCCTGTATCGTTATTAATGGGTATTTATCTGTCAGAAAACAGAAAAAGTTTGTTTTCTGAAATATTACGGGTATGCATTGATGTGCTTGCAAGTATTCCTTCAATAGTTATTGGAATCATTGCCTATTTGTGGATTGTAAAACCAATGAAATCATTTTCGGCTCTATCAGGAGGCATTGCTCTTGCAATTATTATGTTACCTGTTGTTGTTAAATCTACAGAAGAAACCTTAAACATGATACAATCAACCTTGAGAGAAGCTTCTTTTGCGCTTGGGGTACCCTATTTCAGAACAATTTTAAAAGTGATTGTGCCAGCGGGTCTCAGTGGAATAATCACAGGTATCCTTATTGCGCTCGCTCGAATAGCAGGGGAAACTGCTCCTTTATTATTCACTGCATTTGGTAATCCCTTTATGAACTTCAATATCACAAAACCAGTAAATACATTGCCCTTACTTGTTTTCAATTACTCAACCAGTCCATATCAACAATGGCATACAATTGCCTGGGGCGCGGCTCTTGTACTGTTAATCATTGTTTTTACCTTTAACATACTTGCAAGGATCATATCAAAAAAATGGAAAACAAACTTTTAATTGTCGAAAATTTTTCTGCGGGTTTTGATAAATGTAATATACTCAACAATATCAACTTTGCTGTTCATCAAAACACAGTCACCGCAATCATGGGTCCATCAGGCTGTGGAAAAACAACAATGATCAGATGCATCAATAGAATGCATGAGTTCTCGCAAGGAGCAACATATTCAGGAAAAATTCTGTTGCACGGTGATGATATCTATTCAATGAATCCAATACTTGTAAGAAGAAAAATTGGAATGGTATTTCAGAGACCAAACCCATTTCCTACCATGAGTATATACGACAATGTCATTTCTGGTTTCATCCTTAATGGAATAAAATTGAGCAAACAAAAAAAGGATGCAATTGTTATTGATACTTTAAAAAAGGTTGGTCTCTGGGATGAAGTAAAGGATTCTCTTCACAGGCGTGGTAGTTTTCTTTCAGGAGGACAGCAACAAAGATTATGTATTGCAAGGGCACTGGCAATGAATCCTGATATTATCCTTCTTGACGAACCCACATCATCCCTTGATCCAAAATCAACCCTTATGATTGAACAACTGGTAGAACAGCTGAAACAAACAACGACAATTATCATTGTCACACATAATACTGCGCAGGCAGCAAGAATTTCTGATTATGTTGCATTTTTATATCTCGGAGAATTAGTTGAATATGGTCCGACAAAAAAGATTTTCACTGCGCCTGAACATAAAAAAACAGAAGAATATCTGACAGGCAAATTCAGTTAAGGAGATATCATGATAGAAAACAGAATTAACGAAACAAAACAGAAACTTATTGAATTTTCATTGCTGGTTGAAAATATGATTGCAGAAAGCATAGACGGTCTTTTAAAAAAGAACGCCTCTATTCTTAAAAAAATCATAGAAGGTGATGAAGCAATCGCAAATAAATTGGAAATAGAAATCGAAGAGATGTGCATTGAAATTATTGCCCAATATTCTCCAAAAGCATCCTATTTAAGAACAACCCTGATGATTCTAAAAATCAATAATGACCTTGAGAGAATAGGAGACCATGCAGTAAATATTGCTCAGAGCGCATTGTTTTTAATTGAAAGACCTGATGTGAAACCATTAATAGATACCCCGAGAATGGCTGAAGAAGCAGCAGGCATGTTGAAAAATAGTTTAAAATCTTTCATCAATCAGGATGCTGAACTCGCTAAAAGTGTTTGCAGAAGAGACGAAATTGTTGATAGATTGAGAGACCAGATCGCGAGAGAACTCATCACATATATGATTTCAGATCCTTCTACAATAGAAAGATCCTTGCAACTTCTTCGCATATCTCAAAATCTTGAAAGAATTGCGGATTTATCAACAAACATCAGTGAAGATGTGGTTTTTATGGTTGAAGGTAAAATTATAAAGCATCATTCCACAGAATAAAAAATCCCGGCAACACCTACTCTCCCGCCCGCTCTCGCGGACAGTACCATCGGCGCCAGAGGGCTTAACGACCGTGTTCGGGATGGGAACGGGTGTTTCCCCTCGGCCATGGTTGCCGGGAATATAATAATACCATTTTTTTTTATCTTGTCAAATTCTTTATTCTATCTGCCCTGAATAATCCTTTTTCAGTAATAACTCCTGTGATTAAATTGCAAGGCGTAACATCAAAAGCAGGATTATAAACATTGATATTGAGCGGCGCAATCCTTTTCCCCTGGATATACTCAATTTCTTTTTTATTCCTCTGCTCTATTGGAATGGCGTTACCATCAGGCAAGGAAAAATCAAATGTCGAAAGTGGCGCAGCAATATAAAATGGTATATCATGGAATTTTGCAAGCACTGCAACAGAATAAGTGCCAATTTTATTGGCGGTGTCACCATTTCTTGCAATTCTATCAGCCCCTGTAATTACAATGTCAATCTTTTTTTGCTGCATAAGAAACCCCGCCATATTGTCGCATACAAGGGTGCATTTTATTTTTGCTTTTTTCAACTCCCACATGGTAAGTCGTGCTCCCTGTAATACAGGCCTTGTTTCATCCACAAATACTTCCACTTTCTTATTTCTTTTTGCCGCAAGATAAATCGGAGCAAGCGCTGTTCCTATGCCTGATGTTGCCAGGGCACCAGCATTACAATGAGTTAATATTCTCATTCCATCCTTAATAAGTTTTTCACCATATTCTGCTATTTTAAAACTGTTTTGAAGGTCTTCGTAAAACATGTTCAAACACTCTTTTTCCATCGTCATTATGATTTCTTCAATAGAAAGATGCAGGTGCTGTTTTGCGACATCAATCAACCTGTCAATACCGTAAAACAGGTTGTAGGCAGTAGGCCTGCAACCCTTCAAATATTCCGCCTTCTGCTGGATCAAATAGAAAAACTTGTCTTTGTTTTTTGTCTTCATTTGTTTTGTTGCAAGAAGCAATCCAAACGCAGCAGCAAGTCCTATCGCAGGAGCACCTCTAATTTTTAAAGTTTTAATTGCTTGATACACCTGATTCACTGTAAAAAGTTTGATGTATTTTTCCTGAGAAGGGAGCCGCGACTGATCCATAATTTCAAGAAAACTTTTCTTCCAGGAAAGTGTCTTTATAATCTGTTCCATATTAATTTAAAGAAATATTCTGTTCAGGGAAAACCTGTTTTAGTTTGTCAAATAATTCAGGAACAAGTGCAACCTGAAATTTGCTTAATTTCAATTTTATGTGACCGCCGTTATTATCGTTTATAACGAGATACACAATGGAGTTGCCTCTGTGAGATTCAAAAATTTCTTTTAATTGAGAAAGCACGTTTCTGGAGGTCTCTAAACCAAATGTTATCGTCAAACTTTTTGCGCATTTTTCGGCAACTGTATTAATTGTGGCAACATCCTTTGCTACAATGGTTGTTCTTTCAGACCTATGTTCCACTTTGCCTTTTACAAAAACAATATTACTCACCTTCAGAAGACTTGAAATGTTTTCATATATTTGCGGATAAAAAACGACTTCTATTTTACCGTAAAGGTCTTCAAGTTCTCCTATAGCCATCTTTTCCCCTTTTCTACTGGTTTTACGTTTGAGATTCTGTATCAACCCACCAAACCAGTATTCTTTTCCCTCAGCAAGTTCGTCAACCTGATTACTCCATGCATTTACAAAGTGCGAAAGCGTCTCACGACAATTCTCAAGGGGATGTCCTGTTCTATAAACTCCCAGCATTTCTCTTTCAAATGCAAGAAGTTTTGATTCCGGCCACTCAGGAAGTTCAGAAATTGCATCATGTATTGATGGCGGTATAAATTTTTCTGTTTTTGAAAAAATTGAAAGCTGTCCCTCAACATTAAGTTTCTGCAATCTACTACCCTGTTCTATTGCTTCATCCATTAATGCATACAGCTGAGATCTTGGTTTTTCAAAAGAATCAAAAGCACCTGCCTTAATAAGGCTCTCTATAACCTTTCTATTGATTAACCTGAGGTCAACCCTCTGGCAAAAGTCAAAAAGGGACTCAAATTTACCCTGTTTTCTGGCTTCAATAATTGATTGAATTGCTCCCTGCCCAACATTTTTTATTGCAGACAAACCAAACAGTATATCGTTTCCAACTATTGAAAATTTTTCATCGCTTGCCTGTATATCTGGTGGAAGAACCCATATATTCATTCGTTCAGCCTCTTCAATATACATTCTAATCTTCTCTTCATTACCTATTTCGCTGTTCAACAGGGCTGTCATATATTCAAGAGGATAATTTGCCTTCAGATATACTGTTTGATATGCAATCATTGCATAACAGGTACTATGAGATTTATTAAAACCATACCCTGCAAACTTTGCCATATTATTGAAAATTTTCTCTGCGACATCCTGACGAATCCCTTTCTGTTTTGCACCTTTAAGGAATTTCTCTCTCTGTTTTTCAAGTAGTTCAGGGTCTTTCTTGCCCATTGCCTTGCGCAAAATGTCTGCCTCAGCCATCGTGAAACTTCCAATCACACTGGCAAGTTTCATTACCTGTTCCTGGTAGAGAATCACTCCGTAAGTGGTCTTAAGAACAGGTTCCATCAAAGGATGGTCGTATCTAATTTTTGATGGGTCTTTTTTGTATTGAATATATTGTTCAACCATTCCACTTTGCATTGGTCCTGGTCTATATAGCGCAAGTATTGCAATAATGTCCTCAAATACCCTTGGTTTAATTCTTCTTAACAGTTCCTGCATACCCTGACTCTCCATCTGAAATAAACCAATGGATTCTCCTTTACACAGCATATCATAAGATTTTTTATCGTTCTCAGGGAATTCTGTAATTTCCACCTTTTTATGAATTTTAACCAGTTTGACAGCTTCTTCTATCATTGAAAGATTTTTTAACCCGAGGATGTCTATCTTCAAAAGCCCTATTTTTTCAATACCCGTCATGTCAAACTGACTTGATACCTCACCCCTGGTTCCGCGAAATAGAGGAACATACTTATATGTTGGAATATCAGTAATAACAACGCCTGCCGCATGGGTTGAGGCGTGCCTTGCCAGACCCTCAAGAGAAAGTGAAATGTCAAACAGCTTTTTTACTCTTTCATCTGCCCCGATGAGTCGTTTGATTTCTTCATTCTTTACCAATTCTTCTTTCAGCAATGCTCCGGGTTCTGGCGAAATTAACTTTGCTATTCTGTCAACTTCTGTATAGCTCATTCTTAATGCCCTGCCAACATCTCTCACCACTGCTCTTGCGCCCATGGTACCAAACGTTGCTATCTGAGCAACATTTTTTTCGCCATATTTCTGTCTGATGTAATCTATAACCTGATCCCTTTTGGTATCGTCAAAATCAAGGTCAATATCAGGCATTGAAATTCTATCCGGATTCAAAAATCGTTCAAATAATAGGTCATATTTCAAAGGATTGATTTCAGTGATTCCGAGAAGATACGCAACAAGGCTGCCAGGACCTGAACCCCGTCCTGGGCCAACCGCTATCTTTCTTTTTTTTGCCTCGTTGACAATATCCTGAATGATCAGAAAGTAACCTGAAAAATTCATTTTTTTTATGACATCCAGTTCGTATCTGACCCTCTTTGTAATCTCATTATCCTGATCAATGGTCATGCCAAATTGTCTCTGAAGACCATTAAAAACAAGTTTTTCAAGATATTCTGCGTCTGACATACCCTCTGGAACAGGAAAACGAGGAATATGATGAGTTGAAAAATCAAAAGTTACATTGCACTTCTCAAAAATCTCAACAGTGTTTTTTGTTGCTTCAGGTATTTCCTTAAAAAGCAACTGCATTTCTTCAGGACTCTTGAAATAGAATTCAGAACCTGAGAATTTCAACCTGTTTTCGTCTTCTACATTTGTCCCTGTTTGAATACAAAGCAGGATTTCATGTGTAAAAACATCGTTTTTCCTGAGATAGTGACAATCATTAGTAGCAACAATTTTTATTCCATTTTTTCTGGCAATATCAATAACCATTCTATTCGCTTTTGTCTGTTCAGGGATACCATTTTCCATTAACTCAATATAAAAATTTTCTTTTCCGAAAACATCAAGGTACCAGTTCAGTGCGGATATCGCTCTGTCTTGGTTTCCAGAAAGAAGCAATTGATTAATCTCTCCCTGAAGGCAACCGCTTAATACAATCAATCCATCTGAAAGTTTTGAAAGTAACTCTCGATCAATTCTCGGTTTATGGTAATATCCTTCAAGGTAAGAAAGTGTTGATAACTCTATAAGATTCTCATAACCTTTGTTGTTGATTGCAAGAACAGTCAGGTGATAAGCAGATTCTCGTTTGTCCGTGCTCTTCTTTTCAAACCTGCTACCAGAACTCATATACATCTCGCATCCGATGATGGGCTTTATCCCGTGATTGAGTGCACTTTCATAAAAGGGAATAACGCCAAAAAGTCCGCCATGGTCAGTAATTGCAACACCTGGCATTCCATACTGGTGGGCAAGTTTTGTAACCTCATCAATACGGCACATACCATCAAGCAGACTATATTCGGTATGCAGATGGAGATGAACAAAATCCTTCATTTTCCGATCATCGCCTGTTTCTTCGCAACCTGGTATATTTTCCCTTCTGTCTTAATAGAAGGCGCTATGGCTATTTCGACAAGTTGCAGTTCCCTTATGTTACTTGCACCAAGACTTGCCATTGAAAGTCGCAGAGCACCAATAAGATTCTGTGAACCATCATCTGTATTTGATGGTCCAAATAATATTTGTTTTACAGGTCCTGTGGTACCAAGTCTGATTCTAGTGCCTCTTGGCAGGTTTTCGTCAGATGTTGCCATACCCCAGTGATATCCCTTTGCAGGTGCTTCGTTTGCTCTTACAAACGCAGAACCAACCATCACAGCGTCTGCTCCGCACGCAAACGCCTTGCATATGTCACCACTGGTAATCATACCTCCATCAGTAATAATGGGCACATATTTTCCTGTGCGCTTGTAAAAAAAGTCCCTTGCCGCGGCACAATCAACAGTCGCAGCAACCTGTGGCACCCCTATTCCAAGGACTTCTCTCGTTGTACAGGCAGCGCCTGGTCCGATACCAACAAGTAGTCCGGAAATACCGGTTTCCATCAATTCAAGAGCAACCTGATAGGTAACACAATTACCCGCGCACACAGGAATTTTCATTGAAGAACAAAACTCAAAAAAGTCAAGGGGTTTATAAGTACTTGAAATATGTTTTGCGGTTGTCACTGTTGACTGCACAACAAAAATGTCAGCCCCAGCACTCTGGGCAATGGCACCAAATCTTTCTGCGTGCTGCGGAATGGAACTGACCGCGCATAACACTCCCCCATCTTTAATTTCCTGAATCCTTTTTTCGATAAGATGTTCCTTCACCGGTTCATGATAAATCTTCTGGATCAGTGCAGTGGCTTTTTCCTGCGGACAGGCAATGATTTCCTCTATAACAGAATAAGGGTCGTCGTAACGGGTGTAGATACCCATAAGATTAAAAACAGCCAGTCCTCCGGTTTTTCCAAATGCGATTGCAAATTTCGGGTCAACCACACCATCCATCGCGGCAGCCAGAATTGGAACTTCAAGTCGTTTCCCAGCAATAATCACAGAAATATCAATCTCAGCAGGGTTAATCGTCAAACTTCCAGGTACAAGGGAAATGTCATCAAATCCATAACAAACACGAGCCTTCCGACCCCTTCCTATCCACATCCCCATAAAATTCCTCCTTTCACCTTGATGTTTCTCTTGCCTGTTTTAAACTCATTAATAGTTCAATATTAGAATGGGTTGACTTCAATCTTGAAATTAGCAGTTCCATTGCTTCAACAGGATTCAATGGCGCAAGAATTTTTCGCAATAGCCATACTAATTGAAGTTCTTCTGCATTAACAAGCAGTTCTTCCCTTCTTGTGCCTGAACGATTGATATCTATGGCAGGAAATGTCCTTCTGTCTGCAAGTTTTCTATCAAGGTTAATTTCCATATTTCCTGTTCCCTTGAACTCTTCAAAAATCACATCGTCCATTTTGCTTCCTGTATCAATAAGCGCTGTTCCAAGAATTGTTAAACTGCCTCCTTCTTCAACATTTCTTGCTGAACCAAAAAACCTTTTTGGTTTGTCAAGTGCGTTTGATTCAAGCCCGCCGGTCATGATCTTGCCGCTATGAGGAACCAGCACATTGTGAGCCCTGGCAAGCCGTGTGATACTGTCAAGTAAAATCACAACGTCTTTTTTGTGCTCCACAAGCCTTTTCGCCCTTTCAAGCGCAACATCAGCTACCTGCACATGCCTGTCAGGAGGCTCATCAAAGGTTGCGCTGACAACTTCTCCTTTCACAGACCTTTTCATTTCAGTAACTTCTTCTGGTCTTTCGCCAACAAGAAGTACTATCAGATGTACTTCTGGATTGTTTATGGCAATGGCATTGGCGATTTTCTGAAGTATCACGGTCTTTCCTGCCCTCGGAGGAGATACAATTAATCCCCTCTGCCCTTTGCCTATGGGACAGATGAGGTCAATAACGCGGGTCGTAATTTCTTCAGATTTTGTTTCAAGAATAAACCGCTTGTCAGGATGAATTGGCGTTAATTCTTCAAATGGAACGCGATCCTGAATTTTTTCCGGTTCCTCAGAATTAACCATTTCAACCTTCAGAAGCGCAAAGTATTTTTCGTTCTCTTTTGGAGGTCTGATCTGCCCTGATACGGTATCTCCTGTTTTCAATCCGAATTTTTTTATCTGTGAGGGTGAAACATAAATGTCATCAGGACCCGGAAGATAGTTGTGATTTGAAGAGCGAAGAAACCCAAATCCGTCAGGAAGAATTTCAAGAACTCCCTCTCCGAACAAAAGTCCATTTTTCTCAGCCTGAGCCTGCATGATTCTGTAAATTAGTTCTTCCTTAGTCAGACCACTGACACCATTGACTCCCATATCCCTTGCAAGTTTTTGTAACCTTGAGATTGCTGTTTTTTTCAAAATCGCAATATTCAATTCTTTGATTTCTTCTGCCATATTGATTGCCTCCCCATTATTTCTTGCAGTATCTTTTTCACCTGCATCCTGGTTTCAAAAAGAGAACCTGAATTGTCAATCACATAATCGGACAAACGCATTTTCTTCTCTAAGGGCATCTGCGACTTCAAACGCATTTCAATTTCCTGCGGAGAATACCTTTTTTTTAACCTTTCTCTTATTGCCTGACATGGGGAAAAAACAGTAATAATAATATCAAACCTTTTCTCGCTTCGGGTTTCAAAAAGAAGAGGTATTTCAACTACAACTGCCATTTTACACCTTTTCCGATAAGTGTCAAGTTTTTTCTCCATGATTTCAAAAACATACGGATGTATAATTTTGTTAAGATGCTCACGTTTGAGTGACGAAGAAAATACAAGTCCCGCCAGTTTTTTTTTATCAATTTCTCCATTTTTGAGAAAATATTCGTAACCGAAAACCTCAGCAATTTTTTCTTTTATTTTTTCCGATTTTAAAAGACGATTCACAATAACATCACATGAAATAACCGGGATACCCATTTTCCTGAAAATTTGGGAAACCGTTGATTTTCCTGATCCAAAAACTCCTGTCAAACCAATACTAATCATTACTCCAGATTCCAGGAATTGAGATATTTTTTCTGATACGATGTCAGGGTGTCTATCCTTACACCCATACTGTTTAATTTCAACAGTGCAATTTTTCTGTCAATTTCACCGGGTACTGTATGATATTTTACTGGTAATCCTGGATTGTTCACAAAATACTTTAAACTCAGAAATTGTCCTGCAAAACTCATGTCCATAACAGATGAAGGGTGTCCTTCGGCGCAACCTAAATTCACAAGGCGCCCCTCAGCAAGAACATAAATTTTCTTCCCTGTTTTCAAAATGAACTCCTTCACAAAAGGTTTCACCTCAGAAATTTTTCTTGATATTTTCTGCAGTGTTTCAATATCAATCTCAACATTAAAATGTCCTGCGTTAGCAAGAATAGCACCATCCTTCATTCTATTGAAAACATTGCCAGTAATAATTTTCGCATTTCCTGTAGCGGTGATAAATATATCGCCATAACAAGCAGCTTCTTCTATTGGTAAAACCCGGAAACCATCCATCACTGCTTCAAGTGCTCTCAAAGGAGAAACTTCTGTTATAATGACATTCGCACCAAGTCCTTTGAGGTTTTTCGCAATCCCCCTGCCGCACCAACCATATCCGCACACAACAACGGTTTTTCCTGCAATCAATGTATTGGTTGCTCTCAAAATACCATCTATGGTTGACTGACCTGTCCCGTATCGATTATCAAACATATATTTTGTGAGTGCTTCATTTACTCCGATGACAGGGAAAAGAAGTTTTCCTTCTCTTTCAATGTTCTTAATTCTGGTAACGCCTGTTGTAGTTTCTTCTGTCGCGCCAATTACATTTTTCGCCAGAGATGGATTATTGTGTAGAAACGCTATTAAATCCGCTCCATCATCAATGACAAGGTGAACATTTTTCGCTGCAACTTCTTTGATATGCTGCAAATACGTCCTGCTGTTTTCTCCCTTGATTCCAAAAACAGAAATTCCGTAATCCTTTACAAGACATGCTGCTACATCATCCTGGGTGCTTAAAGGGTTTGATGCGGCAAGATAAACCTCTGCTCCACATTTCTTCAATGTGATAACAAGATTTGCAGTTTCAGTCGTAATATGAAGGCATGCACCGATGATACGATTCTTGAATAACGATGATGATTCTTCTGCACGCAGTTTTCTTATTACCGGCATCTCACGAACTGCCCACTCAATTCTTTCCCTGCCCTGATCGGCAAGTTTCATATCCTTAATATCACAACATATTCTTTTTTTCAAATGAACCCCCTATTACATTGCGCCTGCAAAAAGATCGGCAATATCTGTTTTCTCCCAGGTAAATTCTTCTTCCTCTCTACCAAAGTGTCCATAACAGGCCGTTTTTCTAAAAATTGGCCTGAGAAGATTCAGTTTTTTTATCATGCCAGACGGAGATAAATCAAGATTTTTCCGTATAATTTGAATGATTTTTTCTGCCGGTACCTTCTCAGTATTAAACATATTCAGCATAATGGAAATCGGCTGCTTCTGACCGATTACATACGAAAGTTGAATTTCACATTTTTCTGCCACCCCTGAAGCCACTATGTTTTTTGCAAGATATCTTGCAAAATAAGAAGCAGTTCTATCAACCTTTGTCGGGTCTTTTCCTGAAAAACATCCACCGCCGTGCTTCCCAAAACCGCCATAGGTGTCCACGATAATTTTTCTTCCAGTAACTCCTGTGTCAGCTTGAGGCCCACCGATAACAAATCTGCCAGTGGGATTTACAAACAAATGATAATCTTTTGCAAGTAATTCTGCAGGTATCACCTGTTCAACAACTGTTTGTCTCAAATCCTCTCTGATTTTTTCCTGCGAAATACCTTCGTCATGCTGCGAAGAAAGAACAACTGCTGTCACCTCCACAGGTTTCTCATCAAAATATCTCACTGTAACCTGAGATTTCCCATCAGGTCTGAGATAACCCAGAATCTTGTTTTTTCTCACCTCTGCAAGTCTTTTTACCAGAGCATGCGCCAGCATAATAGGAAGCGGCATCAACTGAGGGGTTTCCCTTGTGGCAAATCCAAACATCATTCCCTGGTCACCTGCCCCTCCGATATCAACACCCTGAGCGATGTCTGGAGATTGCTCCTGAATTGCCGTAATGATAGCGCTCGCGTCATAATTAAACCCATATTCTTTATCCACATAGCCTATTTCTTTCAAAATGTTTCTAACAAGAGACGGTATTTCCACATACCCATCTGTGGTAATTTCTCCTGCAATAAACAAAAGTCCCCTCGTGGCAAGTGTTTCACATGCAACCCGACCATTAACATCCTGTCTCAGCACATCGTCCAGAATTGCATCTGACACCTGGTCGCATATTTTGTCAGGATGTCCTTCTGTTACAGATTCTGATGTGAAATAAAATTCTTTCATTTCTCCACCCCTTGTATTATTGATTTGTGGATGTCAGTTCTTTTTTTAACAACGATATTTCTTTGATTTCAGTCGGGTCTACTCCATTCAATAATGCTGAATAAAAACTGACCCAGTCCCCGAGAAGCAAAAGTGAAAACATCCTCTGTACTGGTTCTGATTCATCGCTTTCAAGTTTCTCAACCAGGATAGACTTTTTTTTGAGTATATCAGCAGTCAACTCCATTCTCAGTTTTGTCCTCTGGTGATCATTTCTATCGTACAGGAAGAGCACAATGCTGTTTTCTACATACTGGATGGGAAAATTCCACGCCATGATCTCGTTATGATTCATTTCAGGAAACACATTGACTGAAACCATATGTTTGCTATTTTCTGCAAATTGTGTCTTCCACCTGATTGCCACTGGTAAAAGAAAATCCCCCGAATATATCACAGCATTTTTATTATGTATTTTTCTTGCAAATTCTTTCGCAAGATTGTTATCCACAGCATCAACACCATATTTTTTCACGCATGCATCAGCAATTTCTGCAATTTTTTCCACCACAATTTTCTTGATATACCCAAGCATAAAGAAAAGGTTTGCCGCAGGGAAAAATAGATACCCTAAACTGCATCTGGGAGGTTGTCCAGCCGGTATTTTTGCATGAGGTATTTTGTTGTTCTTTGCAAATTTTTCAAGTTTTCCGCCACTCGAAAGGGTCCAGACCGTTGCTTTGCGCTTAACAGCTTCGGTACAGGCATCAAGGGTCTCTTCTGTGTCTCCGGAATAACTAATTGCAAGAACCAGAGATTTGTTTGAAACAAACTTCGGCAGCCCATAATTCCTGTGAACAAACATTGGTATAGAACAATTTCGTTCAACAACCTGTTTCAGTATGTCCCCTGCTATGGCAGAACCTCCCATACCAGCCCAGACAATACAATCATATTCCTGCGCGACAACAGGTGATATCTTAATACTGTCGGCATCCATGCATTGAACAGCAAATTTCTCAAGAAGATTTAGCATTCCACTTTTATCAATTTTTTTTATCATACTTCTATTGTCCAGTATCATAGCAGGTCCTTTTCTATGTTTTTCTTCAAAAACTCAAATATCTCTTTATGCGTGGAAAAAATGAAAACTTTTTCAGACAATTCTTTTGCCCTTTCGTACGAAATCCTGCGTATTAACTGTTTTATCTGAGGAATCGCAGCAGGCGCCATACTGAGATTTTTTATTCCAATTCCTATAAAAAATACTGCGGTCTCTGGCAGGGATGCAGTTTCACCACACACACTTACTTCAATATTCGCCTTTCTTGCCGCATCAACAGTCATCGCAACAAGTTTCAGCACAGCTGGATTACAGGGTTGGTAGAGATAAGAAATCTTTTCATTGATCCTGTCCACAGCAATCGTGTATTGAATAAGGTCGTTTGTGCCGAGGCTGAAGAAATCCGACTCCTTTGCAAAAGATTCCGCCTGTAATGCTGCAGATGGAATTTCAATCATAATTCCAACCGGCAGAATTTTGAATTGTTTTTTTTCTTTTTTCAACTCACGTATTGATTCAGCAATAATCTGCCGGGTTTTTTTTATTTCTTCAAAAGTAGACACCATAGGAATCATGATCTTAAAATTTCCATGATACCCTGCCCTCAATATTGCCTTTAACTGGGTCTTGAAAATGTCTTTCCGGCTGAGGCAAAATCTGATAGCGCGCCAGCCAAGAAAAGGATTGAGATCCATCGAGGACTGGAATGAAGACAGAAACTTATCACCACCAATATCAAGCGTTCTAATAATAACCTGCCTGCCTTCCATAATTGAAGCAACCTTTTTGTAAGATTCGTATTGCTCGTCTTCAGAAGGAAGATCGTTCCTGTTAAGAAACAAAAATTCTGTGCGGAAAAGTCCTATGCCTTCAGCCCCGTATTTCAGAGCTGTTGTCGCTTCCTCTGGAAGAGAAATATTGGCCAGCAGATTGATTTTCACTCTGTCTTCAGTCTTTGCTTCAAGCTTTCTTGTAAGATAAAAGGTTTTACGTTGTTTGATAAATTGAGCCCTTCTTTTTCTGTACTCTGAAAGAACCATCGATGAAGGTTCTATAATTAACCGTCCATCTGTCCCATCAAGAATTGCGGCCTGGTCTTCAATGATGTTTTGTAAAATATCTCCAAGTCCAACAACAGCTGGAATTTCAAGCGCCTTTGCCATTATTGCCGTATGAGATGTTTCACTACCAATTTCTGTTGCAAACCCCAGCACATATTTTTTTTCAAAAGAAACTGTCTGTGAAGGCGAAAGATCATGCGCAACAACAATGACTGGTTTATCAAAAACCTTTTCTTTTTTCTCATTTCTTAAATAAGAAAAAATCCTTTCAGCAACATCAAGAAGATCCCTTCTTCTATCTTTTACGAGATCCCCATCTGTTTTTCCAAAAAGCGCCTGCAAATTCTCGATTGTTTTATGAAAAGCATGAATTGCCTCAACCTGGTCTGTTCTTATGTTACGAATCGTTTGTTCTCTTAGAAATTTGTCCTGCAGAAACATTGTATGAATTGCGAAAATTTCAGCGTATTTTTTCCCGAGAACAGAAGAAACTTTCTTCTGCGTATCCAGAATATCTTTTTCTGCATTTTTCAGAGCTTCCTCAAACTTTTCAATTTCTGAATCAATCTGTTTTTCTGTTATTCTTTTCTCAGGCGGGAGCAGAAAAATATTCTTGATAACTTTCAGGTTCCCTATGGCAATACCACCGGATACAGGAATCCCATCAAAACGGTTCATCTGTTCATCCAGTACTGTTCAGTCGTTCTTCATCGTCTTTTATGATCTGATACGCTTCCTGAGAAGTTTTGCTCATCCTTAAATAATTCCGGAATACTTTGTCCTTCAAAAGTCTGGCTATCTTGGCCAATGCCTTAAGATGTATTCCTGTTGCCCCTGATGGAGCGAGAACAAGAAATATGATATAAACTGATTCGCCATCAAGGGAATCAAAATCAACACCTTTATCTGAAATACCCAGAGCGCAAACAAGATTATTTACCTTGTCTGTTTTTGCGTGAGGTACCGCGATCCCCTGTCCGATACCAGTTGAACCAAACTTTTCCCGTTCCATAAGAGCTTCCAGAACCTGCTTCCTTTCCTGCAATAGCCCATTGTTTTCCAGAACCTGCAACAATTCATCGAGTGCTTCCTGCTTCTGGGTCGCCTTCAATCCAATCAAAATTTCTTTTTCACTGATAAATTCACTAATTTTCATGTTTGTTCCTCCTCTGTTTCATTATTAACTGTAGAACTGAAAAACTCAATTTCTCCAGATTTTCTGTTTTTCTTATTATGTTTCTTATCGTGCAATTTGCTCAGGTGATTTTTCAGTTTGTTTATAAGGTCATCCAGTCCAGCATTCAAATTGTTCGAACTGGTTTTCATAAATATCACACGACTGCGATACCGTATCTTCGCCTCAAAAATAAATTCAAATTTTTCCTTTTTAACAATGAGATGTACCTCTGGTTCTCCAGAGACAAATCGTTCAAGACGGGAAAACTTTTCTTCTGCCAGTTGTTCAAAACCAGAATCCAGATGTACGTGTACTGGCTGCAGATGAAAAATCATATCAACCTCCTGTATTATGGTTTTTCAATAACCACACTACTGCTCACATTTGTCTGGTTTAAAGAAACAAGTACAAGCCCAGGGAAATAGTGTCTGAGAATTTCTACGTAATTCTTACCATCTTCTGCCATTCTTCTCGCACCCCACTGACACATTCCAACGCCGTGCCCATATCCTTTACCACTAAAAACAAAATTATTACCATTTTTTGAAACAGTAAACATTGTACTTGGCAAAGTTCTTGCGGATTTAAATGTTGTATTACTGTTTATTGTTAACATTCTAAAATTTTCTGCGCTAATTACTTTTTTCCCGAATTTTCCTGAAAATTCAATTCGTTTAATACGCCCGCTGCTATCGAATCCAGCAAGATTGATTGTGTTAACATCTGTTCCAACAATAGAACTGACATCATCCCTGGTATAGGTTTTGCTCCACGCATAAAATGGAGTACCCTCACAATATGGGTCTTCTACACCATTAAGCAAAAGGTACTTCCCTCCCCAGATATCCTCAGCGGAAGTTGTGTGCCCCCCACAGCACGCATGAAAAAAAGTCGGAATAATATTATATCCTTTTTCTTCTCCCTGTCCAACAAGCACCTGACTGGAAGTTTCTTCAACGGCTCTGACAATAGCTTCGTTTTCACTTATTACACCACCATATACCTGGTGATGAATTGTATCACTTACATCATAAGGAATGTTTTTTTTCATCGCAAGGTCTTTAAAGTGATATATCAGGGTT
Source organism: bacterium (assembly GCA_035392545.1). Taxonomy (GTDB): domain Bacteria; phylum Ratteibacteria; class UBA8468; order B48-G9; family DTJG01; genus DTJG01. The sequence continues at coordinate 13,822 of DAONMJ010000002.1, read as the reverse complement.
CTTGAACAAACTGCCTGGGCTTTTAATGCCTCAAATGGCCATGATTTTTCCATCTCTTTTCCGACAACACCAAACAAATATTCTTCAACATCCATCGTATTGATCACAAGGTACTTTTTGTTCCATTTGACCAGGGACAACTGGCCCCTGTATTTTCCCCTGAAAGATGACAGAACTGGTCTCTGACTACCTTCCCAGATACAAATTCTGACAGTTTCAGCGCAGCATAATGTCAGATTTAACAAAAAGATGCTAATTGCTGCCAGCAGTTTCTTTTTTGAAACGAACCTGGACATTTCCTTCAAACCTGAGTTTGTTTTCTTTGAAAGTGTATGTGATGCGGTCGGCACTGTAAAGGTTTGAACCTTGTATTACCTGTGGAGATCCTTCCATAACTACGGTATCATCCTTTTCAATATATGTCAGTTTTTCACACGTTGCTGAAAAATTGGTTTGAGAGTTTTCTGGATTTTTCTGGGTTATCATAACATTGTTCTGTATCACGATTTTCATAACAGCCTGGGTTGATGGATCAAGAAACAATTCTCCTGTTCCTTTGGAACCAGTCCTAATCTCAAGAATAAAATTTTTACTCTTGATTTCAATCGCAGGTTGTGAAACTGCTGTATGCGAGTCCTGCTTTTTTTCCGCTGCAAGTCCTTCCAGGGTAATTTTGAACGAACTGTCGAAAAATTCCAGTTTGAAATTCTTCAAAATTTGTCCCGTTTCCTGAGTTTCCAGAGTTGGTTTCTTGCGAGTGCACCCTGAAATCATCAGTAAAACGACGGCTAAAATTCCAACGATTTTTCCAGCACTTTTTGCCATTTTCCCTGTCCTTTCAATATCACTTCAACGCATTCTCTAAAAACCCCTTTACCGGCATTTACGGATGTCACATACATTACAACATTTTTCACTTCCTCGTCTGCATCACGTGGAGCAACGGAAAAACCAACGTTTCTCAACACATCAATATCAAGTATATCATCGCCAATATAACAGACCTCTTCCATCGCCAAACATTCTTTCTCACATATTTTTCTCATCACCGCCATTTTATTGTCAACATTTTCATAGATAGAATCTACCGGCACATCAGAAAATCTGTTTTTTAGAATACCCGTTTTCTTTCCTGAAATAATTACACTTCTGAGCCCTGCCAGTTTCAATAGTTTAAAAGCAAACCCATCTCTGACTGAAAAAAATTTCCCCTGATTCGCAACACCGCTATAAAATATCCCCCCACTTGTTAACACTCCGTCAACATCCGTAGCAACAAGTTTAATTCTGCAAACATCCATATTAAAACTCCTGACTGAAATGCCTCTTCCCCAAAAGATCATGAAGATGTACAATCCCCTTCGCTTTACCAATTTTATCCCGTATCACAAGACAGGTGATTTCTTTCTCTTCCATAATGGCAAGCGCCTGAACCGCAAGTTTTTCCTCTTCAATACCCAGGGGATTTGGAGTCATGCATTCCAATACCTTGCAACTGAAAACATTCTTCTTTTTTGCCAGCAATCTTCTGAGATCTCCATCGGTAATAATGCCAATAACCCTTGATTTTCTATCAGTGACAAGTGTGAAACCAAGGTTTTTTCTGTTAATTTCTATTATTGCATCTTCCATTGTCCTTTCTGAATCTACAACAGGAATTTTCTTTCCTGTTTGCATCACATCCTTCACCTTCAACATCAACCTCCGACCAAGATTGCCTCCGGGGTGATAAAAGGCATAGTCCTGTCTCTGAAATCCTTTGACTGACAGCAGAGTTATTGCCATGGCATCTCCAAGAACAAGTGCAGTGGTCGCGCTGGAACTCGGTATAAGAGAAAACGGATCTGCCTCCTGAATGGTTCCAGTATTCAAAACAATGGTACTCTGCAAACCAAGAGAACTTCTGGCATCAGAAGTAATACTGATAATGGGAGTGCCAATTTTTTTTAACGAAGGCACTATTTTCAAAATTTCATCCGTCTCACCACTATTTGAAATGGCAACAACTACATCGGACCCACAAACCATTCCAAGGTCCCCATGAATCGCCTCTCCAGGATGCAGAAACGTTGATGGTGTGCCTGTACTTGCCAGCGTTGCGGAAATTTTCCTGCCAATGATCCCGCTTTTCCCAATGCCTGTCACAATAACCTTTCCTTTGCACGAAGCAAGCATCCTGATGGCTTTCACAAATTCTGAACCGAGATGCTTCTTTGCTCTGAGAAGATTGGAAACCTCAATATCTATTACCCTTTTTGCCGCTGTCAAAATTTTTCTTTCACTGAAGTTTGTCTTCATATTTTTCCCTGATTTTTATCACAGTATTCCAGATTTTTCCCAGTTCATCCAGCAGATATTTCATTGAAGAAAGAGCCACCATATTAGGACCATCTGACAGCGCTTTGGCTGGTTCAGGATGAACCTCAAGAAAAATAGCATCACATCCAACCGCAACAGCAGCCCTGCACAGATATGGAACAAATTCCTTCTGACCACCTGATGATTTGCCCATGGCTCCTGGCTGTTGAACACTGTGTGTACCGTCAAAAACAACAGGCCATCCATAATTTCTCATTACAGGCAACGAACGAAAGTCCACCACCAGATTATTATACCCAAAACTGGTGCCTCGTTCCGTAATAAGAATTTTTTTACAACCGGAAGATGTAAGTTTTTCTACGATGTTACCAGTTTCCCAGGGCGACATAAACTGACCCTTTTTCACATTAACAGGTTTCCCTGATTTTGCCGCACTAACAAGAAGATCTGTCTGCCTGCATAAAAAAGCAGGAATTTGAATAACATCAACAACTTCTGAAACCGGTTTTACCTGGGTAACGCAGTGAACATCAGTAAGAACAGGAACACCAATTGTGTTTTTTATAGATTCAAGTATCCGAAGTCCTTGTTCAAGACCAGGTCCCCTGTAAGAATGGATTGAAGACCGATTCGCTTTATCAAAGGACCCTTTGAAAATATAAGACATGTTGAATTTCTGTGTCAGAGAGTGCATGGATTCTGCAACCTTCAATACAAGAGTTTCATTTTCCAGCACACATGGCCCGGCGATGATACATAGTTTAGAACCCCCGACAACGCAATCTCTGATACGTACAATATTCATAACTGGCTGGTATCAACCTGGTGGCCATTCCATTATTCGACCACCAAGGACATGAATATGAAGATGGTCAACACTCTGACCGGCATTTCTGTTTGTATTTATCACAATTCTAAAACCTGTCTCTGCTATTTTCGTTTGTTTTGCAATTTCTGTCGCAACAAAGAGCATCTTTGCCAGAATTGTGGAATCTTGTTCGTTGACATTCAGCAAATTTGTAAAATGCCTGCGAGGAATAATCAGTAAATGCACGGGTGCCTGAGGATTAATATCATGAAACGCAATAATATCTTCACTTTCATATACTAATCTTGCAGGATTTTTACCTTCGGATATTCTGCAGAATACACAATCCTGATTCACACTTTTGCTCCTTCAGGCATTTTTTGATAAACCTGAATTATGTCGCCCACCTGAAATTCACTGAAACCATTAATTCCTATACCACACTCAGTATTGGTCGCAACTTCTTTTACAGAATTCTTGAATCTTTTCAAACTGGAAAGATATCCTTCAAAAACAAATTTTCCGTTCCTGACGATTTTTACCTTCGCGTCCCTGACAACCTTACCATCGACCACAAGACAACCAGCAGCTGCCTGATTTTTACCGATTTTGAAAACCTGTTTTATAAGCGCCTGTCCCACCATTACTTCAACCTCCTGCGGTTTCATCATACCTTCAAGCGTATTTTTGACATCCTCTATCAGGTCATATACAAGTCTATAAATTTTAATTTCTATTCCATGCTGTTTGGAAAGGTTGTCAGCTTTTGAATCAATACCAATGTTATAACCAAATATAATTGCCTTTGAACATACTGCAAGAAGAATGTCCGATTCACTGATTGAACCAAGACCACAATGCAAAAGGTTAACAGATGGACCCTGTTTTTCCACGGATGACTGACTGAGTTTTTCAAGAGATGATTTTATCGCTTCCTGAGAACCAATTGAATCTGTTTTAAGAATAATCTTTAATTCCTTAAGTGTCCCCTGAATAATCTGCTTCTGAAGGTCTTCAAGTGTAAGAACTTTTTGCACCTTTTCCCCTGTGGATTTGTTTGCCTGTTTTGTTTCTTCAGCAATTCTGCGTGCATCTGCCTCAGAATCAACAACCTTGAAAAGATCTCCTGGAACTGGAGTGGAACTTGCGCCAAGAAGTTCCACAGGAGTTGATGGTCCTGCTTTTTCAATTCTTTTTCCATTTTCGTCAAACATTGCTCTAACCTTGCCCCAGGATTCACCGCAGACAAAAAACTCCCCTGTACACACTGACCCATTTTGAACAAGCAGGTCAATAACAGGTCCTTTTTGTTTGTGAAGATACGCTTCAAGAACAACACCCTCACCAGGTCTTTCAGGATTTGCCTTCAATTCCATCATTTCACCCATAAGAAGAATAATTTCAAGCAATTCCTTAATGTTGGCTCCTGTCACGCCAGAAACATTAAGAAAAACCGTCTGTCCTCCCCATTCCTCAGGCACAAGCCCATACTCACTCAGTTTTTTCTTCACTATATCAGGATTTGCATTTGGCCTGTCAATCTTATTGATAGCAACAATCACAGGTACTCCTGCTGCCTTACAATGATTTATCGCTTCCACTGTCTGCAATTTCACACCCTCATCAGCAGCAACAACAAGCACCACAATATCTGTAATCTGTGCTCCACGGGATCTCATTGCCGTGAAAATTTCATGTCCGGGAGTATCTATAAAAACAATGGAACCTTCTTTCAGATTCACCTTGTAAGCACCAATCCTCTGAGTAATTTGACCGAATTCTTTCGCAGCAACATTTGATTTACGAATGTAATCAAGTATCGTTGTTTTTCCATGATCAACATGTCCCATTACTGTCACCACAGGGGCTCGTGGAACAAGGTCGTTATCGGTTTCTACGGCAGTACCCAGAATGTAGCTTTCTCGTGTTTTCTTAAACTGCACGGAGACACCGATAATATCGCACAGTTTTTGTATGTTTTCCGGTCCCAATCTATCGTTAATTGCCGCGCTGATACCAATGTCCGAAAGATTTTTGATAATTTCTGCTGCTGAAATACCTAATTTCGAAGCAATTTCTCCAACAGTTTCTGTGCCGGTTGAAACAATGGGTTTTCCAGCCAGTTTACTCTTCTTCATATATTCTTTGATAACTGCCATTTCCTGATCTTTCAAGCCACTCACATAGGTTTTGCCCTTGATCCCGGCATTTTCACAAATTTCAATCAATTCTTTTGCCGTTATTTTCAACTGCTTTGCAAATTGATAAACCCTCATCAGTTCTCCGAAGTATTTGATTTGCCATCAGGCTGTGTATCCTGCATATGTCTGACAGCCCTTTCAATAAGTTCCTTCGCCTCATCTTCTGAAATGTTCAATTTTTTGGAAAGATTTTTATTGTCCGCCTCACTCAGGGACTTAATTGTTTCATATCCTGCTTTACTCAATCTTTCTGCCAGTTCCTCACTGATACCCAGCAATAACGTTGCAGGGCCCTCGCCTTCAGACCTATTAATGATGATATTCCATCCTGTCAATTTGCACGCAAGTCTGACATTTTGCCCCTTCTTTCCAATAGCAACAAATAATTGCTCCCTGTTCACCCAGACCATCGCTTCATTCTTTGCCCTGTCAAAAACCACACGTTCACACACAGCGGGAAGAAGGGCACTTGCAGTGAATTTTTCCGGGTCAGGATACCATCTAACAACTTCTATTTTTTCTCCACCAAGTTCCTTCGTGATATTTTTTATTCTGCTTGCTTTATCTCCTATACATGTCCCGACAGGGTCTATTCTCGAATCAGAAGAATCCACAGCAACTTTTGTCAGATCTCCTGGAAATCTTGCTATCGCCTTTATAACAACCAGGCCGTCTCTGATTTCTGGAATTTCGTCCATGAGTAACATTCTAACAACATCTGTTGCAGTTCTGGACATGATAATTGGATACACACCTTTGTTTGGTTTGCGAACTTCCAGGATTAACCCCCTTACAGGGTCTCCCACGTGAAATCTATCATGCGGAAGTAAATGTTTCTGAGGAAGCAATCCTTCAGTCCTTCCAATAGCAACAACGATATTTCCTGTTTCAAACCTTTCAACACGACCGGTAACAATGGTATTCTCAAGTTTCTTAAACTCATTGTATATCGCAGCCTTTTCTGCCTCACGAATCTTCTGAATAAGAATCTGCTTTGCTGTCTGGGCTGCAATTCTTTCCCATGGAAAAGAAGGCGGAGGAACCTGATTACCCTGTTCATCAATAAAATTAATATCGCCGGTTTCGGGGTCAATTTTCACACTGATGTTTTCTTCAAGCAGTGCTTTTTTTCTATAAACAGCAGACAACCCCTCTTCAAGGGATGAAATAAGAAATTCCTTGGATACACCCTTGTTCTTTTCCCAGTAATCAAGTAATGCCACAAGTTCCTTCTTCATTTTTTCATCACCTTTTATCAATCATTGTTACGCGAAAAATACAAAGATTTTTGCAGAAATCGAAGGATGTTTTCATGATATTACATTATAAGTGTAATAAGATGGAGTGTCAAATCACAATCATGAAAGAAGTTGAATCTGAATGCAATGCAAAAAACATCATCTCATGTGAAAATCTATTCGGAAACTATCCCTTCAAGAGAATAAAAAGAACTTTTTGTTATCCTGACATTAACAATATCTCCTTGTTTCGCCTGACCATAAACTTTCACAGTCCAGTCAATATCAGGAGCATCCATCCTTGTTCTTCCTGATAGATATTTTTTACCCTGTTTTTCAATCAAAACCTCAACCGTTTTGCCTGAAAAAGATGCTGCAATATCTTTGCTAATTGTTTTCTGAACGTCCATCAACCTTTTATATCTTTCTTCCTTTACTCTGACAGGTATCTGGTCAGGCATCAAAAATGCCGGGGTATCTTTTTCCGGGTAATAAATGAAAGCCCCGAGTTTTTCAAACTTCATCTCTCTGATAAAATCAAGAAGTTGTTGAAAAATTGCTTCTGTTTCACCCGGAAAACCCACAATCAATGTTGTACGAAGTGTAATATCCCCAATAGCCCGTCTGATATCTTCAATCATCTTTCTATAATCCTTCACCGGCCTATTCATCTTTTTCAATATCGCAGGATTAACATGTTGAAGCGGAATATCAAGATATTTACATATTTGCGAATGCTGGTCCATCAATTCCAATAGTTCCTGATTGATCCCTGAAGGATGCAGATACATTAACCTGACCCACGGAAACCCTATTTTTACTATATTTCTGAGCAGTCCGCACAGGTTACCTTTACCACGGTCTTTTCCATAGGCAGTAATATCATGTCCAACTATGATCAGTTCCTTCACTCCTGAAACAAAAAGAGATTCTGCTTCTTTCAAAATATCTTTTTCTGAAAAACTATAAAGAGGTCCTCTGATGAACGGAATTGTGCAATACGAACATCGGTTGCTGCATCCTTCCGTTATTTTGATATATGCGTATGGCAATGTTGAAACAGCCCTCGGCAGACGACAATATTGATGTATATGAACATCAGTATGCGTATAAACCCTTTCCCCAGAATCAATGTTAGAAAAAATCTCAGGTAATCTGTCAATACAATACGGACCAATAACTGCATCAATATCTTTGTCTCCAAGCAACTCATCATAGTTTCTGGCAGGTAAACAACCAGTCACAACAAGTTTGAATTCAGATGTTTTCTTTCTACTTTTCAGCGTGGAAATCACCCGCCTTGCCTCATTAATTGCTGGTTTGATAAATGCGCAGGTATTTACAACAACGAAATCAGATTCTTCAGGAATTAATGAAATTTCATAACCAGCATCCCCGAGAACCCCGATGATTTTTTCAGAATCAACTGTATTTTTAGGACATCCAAGACTTATCAGGCAAAGTTTCTTCATGGAAATCTGGTGCTCGCATTGATATTCAACTCCATTATCTGGCCTGATCTTCCAAAAGGCCCATAACTTTTCCCGTTTCTTTCAATCAAAAGACCGCCTGCATTGCCAAGTTTTATGGCAATTTCTTTGCCAGTCACAGAAAAATTTTCACCTGGTTTCAACACCCTTTCCATTATCCTGTCGCCATCAGAAACAACCCTTAACCAGACATCCTCTGTTGCCTTTAAGGTAATGCTGACAGGTTCATTGGCAACAGATTGAACGCTGGTTTTTTCTGGTAATTGAACATTTCTTGATTTCCTGCCAGACAATCTCATCAAAAAAATTCCCGCAGAAACAAAAAATATCACCACCATCAAAACGATAACAAAAGGAACTAAAGAAAATTCACGCCCAGTAACTTCTTTCTCTTCTTCCTTTTCGGGTTCTTTTCTGAACTCAGTGCATTCAGTAATAATATCTTCGGGTAATTTAAGGTATGCAAGATATTTTTTCAAAAAACCATCTCTATGAACCCTTGACGGAAAATTTTCCCATTCTCCGTTTTCCATGCTTTTCAAGAATTTTAGCGGAATAAAGGTCTCTTCAAAAACGGTCTCAAGATCTATGCCTGCTGCCAATCGGGCTTCTTTCAATATCTCATGGATTGGTCTGCTCATTATCTTTTGGAACCACACCTTTGAGAATTACCCGTGGCTTACCTTCCCTGTATGGACCCACGATACCCTCTGCTTCCATTCGTTCAATCAATCTTGCTGCTCTGTTAAACCCTATTTCAAGCCTTCTCTGTAACATGGAAATTGAAGCAATTCTTGTCTCAAGAACAATCCTCACAGCCCTTGTATAAAGTTCATCATCATCACTACCCGCTGAAGAACCAGTAACAACGGTACCTTCCTGGGTTTCCGGCTGATGTTCAAGAATTTCCATTTTATACTCTGGCATACCCTGTGCTTTAAGAAAATCTGTCATTGATTCCAGTTCTTCATCGCTGACAAACCCGCCCTGAGCCCTGACAGGATGAGACCTTCCAGGCGGAATAAAAAGAAGATCTCCCCTTCCAAGTAGTTTTTCAGCTCCCTTTGAATCAAGTATTGTCTGAGAATCAAATTTTGAAGATACCTGAAATGCTATTCTACACGGCAGATTCGCCTTGATGATTCCTGTAATAACATTAACAGATGGTCTCTGTGTGGCAAGAATCAAATGTATTCCTGCTGCACGTGAAAGAGCCGTCAATCTTATGATGCTGTTTTCAATCTCGTTTCTTGCAATCAGCATCAGATCCGCAAGTTCGTCAACCACAACCACAATATACGGAAGTTTTTCTTCGGATTCCTGATTGTATGTTTCAATGTTTCTCACCTTTGTTTCTGCAAAAAGATGATAGCGTCGGTCCATTTCTTTAATTAACCATTTAAGCGAAGTGACTGCCTCCTTGACATCAGTGATGACCGGCAAAATGAGATGTGGTATATCATTATAAATGACAAGTTCCACCCTTTTCGGGTCAATCATTAAAAACTTCACTTCATCAGGCGATGCCTTATAAAGAATACCTGTAATAAGTGAATTGAGGCATACTGTTTTCCCTGAACCTGTTGCCCCTGCAATCAAAAGATGTGGCATGATTTTCAAATCAGATATCACGGGTTTGCCAAGAATATTTTTTCCTATTGCCATCGTAAGTTTTGACGGGGAATTCTGAAACTCTTTGCTTTCAAGAATTTCTCTCAAACACACAATGGAGATTTCTCTGTTAGGCACCTCAATACCTATGGTTGACTTGCCCGGTATTGGAGCTACCATTCTTATAGGACTTGCTTTCAAACTCATAGCAATGTTGTCAGCCAGTTTTGTGATTTTCACAAGCGGGATACCAGGTGCTGGTTGAACCTCATACAGGGTTACTCTTGGTCCCTGAGTGAAATTGACAACCTCTCCTTCTATTCCAAAATCACTGAGGGTTTCCTCTATCACCTGCGCATAAACCCTGAGGTCTTTTTCTGTTTCCTTCTCAGGATATTTTGCTACTTTAAGCAACGAAAGAGATGGTAATTGATATGTCCCAGATTTTACAGTTGCCTGCTTTTTGAAAACAGATTTTTCCTGTGGTTGAATTGTAATAATTTCAGTTACAGGTGGTTCTTTTGGCTCTGGAATGATGGTTCTTTGAGTTTGTGTCTCATCCGTTGCCTTTTCCATTGAGTCAGGAATTTTCGCGGGCTGTACTTTCTTCGTCTTTTGTTTCACGGTTGTTTTCATTACAAAAACTGACTCAGGTCTCCACATGTTTGAAAAAACAGAAACTATGTTTTCAAAAGGAGCGTAGAAAATTCTTGATGAGGCAACAAGTAATCCTGCACTGGTTATCGCAAGAAGGAAAAATCCTCCCTTATCACCAAAATAAGACACCACTCCATGTCCTATCAATAAACCGGTTATACCTGCCGCTGGAAAAACTGAAGAACCAGATGTGCCGAAACCCCTTTTTATGGATTCAACAAGCCCTGTGATAACAAAAATAAAAATTATACAACTTGCTCCTTCAAGAACAGTGAAGTTCTCCCTTTTCCAGGATTTAGACCAGGCGTAAAGAAAAACAGCAATGACACATAAGTATGCAACCCATCCGAAAAGAAAAAACATTAAGGCAGACATATTTGCGCCAAAGTTGCCACCAAAATTTGCTGGCACATCTTTCACAGGATATCCCAGCTGGCAGAACTGAAAACAGGGATCATCAGGACTGTATGTAACCAGGCACAGAAAGAGAAATATCGTCACTCCCAGAAGAATAATACCCACGAATCTTGAGAAATTTCTTTCCATCTTTTCAATTTTAACATAAAATAAATAAATCGTTAACAGGGAGATTCAATGTCATTTGAAAATCAAAACAGAAGAAATCTGAAATTTGCCAGTACTCTGAAACATCAGATCAATGAAATTTTGCAAAAAGAAATTTCTGATCCAAGAATAGGATTTGTAACAATCACAAATATCAGGGTAAGCGCAGATAGAAGACATGTGACAGTTTACGTAAGCACACTCGGGAATGAAGAAAAACAGACAGAATCCCTGAAAGGACTCGCCAATGCGTCAGGATATATCAGACATCTTTTAAGCAAGAAACTTGAAACCAGATTTACTCCTGAGGTTGAATTTGTAAAGGATGAAAATCCAGGCAATAGAATTGAAGAGATACTGAAAGAAATTGAACAAGACAAAGGAAAAGAACAATGACCTCTTCTGACATAAAAGAAAAACTTATAAAGATTTTAACAGATGCAGGATTACACTTTGAACAATTCAGTGTATTTCCTGCAGCAAAAAAAGAATTTGGCGACTTTTCCACAAACTTATTTTTCAAGTTAAAGGAAACTGCAAATCGCGTTTCAATCAAAGATTTAATTTCCCTGGTGATGCAGGACACCTGGATGACGAAGCACTTTGAAAAAATCGAAGAAAAAAATGGTTTCTTGAATTTTTTCCTTAAAGATACTCTGATTTACGGAGTCATCGATGAGATACTCACAAAGAAACAAACATTTGGAAAATCTGGCTGTGGAAACAACACAAAAGTACTTGTAGAATTTGTCAGCGCCAATCCAACAGGACCACTTACCATAGCACATGGAAGACAGGCAGCCTTCGGAGAGTCCCTTGCAAGAATTCTTGCTTTTTCTGGATGGAAGGTGACCAGAGAATACTATCTGAATGATTGTGGAAGACAGATGGAGCTTCTTGGAATTTCTTTAAAATGTCGTTATCTTCAAATGAAAGGCATATCTGCTGAAATCCCTGAGGAGGGATACCTTGGAGAATACCTGAAGGACATCGCAGAAAAATTACCTGACGGCTGTGAGAATAAAGATGCCAGTTTTTTTCAAGAAATTGCCAAACAAGAAATACTCAATATGATTCGACAGGACCTTGACCAATTCAATGTCAGATTTGACAACTACTTTTCAGAAAAACAATTGCGCGATAGCGGCAAAGTCGAAAAAATTATTCAGCAACTTAAGGAAAATTCTCTTGTGTATGAAAACGAAGGTGCGTTGTGGTTCAAATCAACAATTTATGGGGATGACAAAGACAGGGTGTTGATAAAAAGTGATGGTTCGTACACATATCTTGCGCCTGACATCGCCTATCATGAAGATAAAATAAAAAGGGGATACCATCTTCTGATTAATTTATGGGGACCAGACCATGCGGGATACATTCCAAGAATTAAAGCGGCTGTTGCTGCGCTTGGATTTTTCCCTGAAAAACTCCAGATTATTATCGTGCAACTCACAACGCTGTACCGTGGTAAAGTAAAAATCTCAATGTCCACAAGAAAAGGCCAGTTTATCACCCTCAGGCAATTAATGGATGAGGTTGGCCCGGATGCAACAAAATTCTTTTTCCTCTTCAGAAAGGCAGATAGTCATCTTGACTTTGATCTTGAACTTGCAAAGAAAAAAACAGAAGAAAATCCTGTGTACTATATTCAGTATGCTTATGTCCGAGCCATGCATATCATTGCGTTTGGAATAGAAAAGGGATTCAAAGAAAACGATATTCTGCGTGCGGACTTTTCATTGTTAAAAGAAAGTCAGGAGATTGAAATTTTGAAAAAACTCAAGGCATTTCCTGTTGTCGTCGAATATGCCGCCAGAACTCTTGAGATTTCGAGAATCGCCCATTATATCCTTGACCTTGCAGGACTCTTTCATTCGTATTATCAAAAGTTCAGGGTAGTTGACGAAAACAAAAAATTGTCCTGTGCCCGACTTGGACTGGTGCAATGTGTGCACACAGTAATGCAAAACGGTCTCGACCTTCTTGGCATATCCAAACCAGAAAAAATGTAACATAGAATTTGTCCTTGACACAGAAACCTTTTTGAGGTAATGTATTTTTGTATGCCAACAAAGAAAGAAATTACAACAATCATCCAGAACATAGGACTCTGGAACAAACAGGCAATTGAGAAAGCCCTGCAGGAACAGGAAACTACCGATAGACCTTTAAAAGAAATATTTCAAAATATGGGGCTTTTGCCTTTTGGAGATGTACCCGCAACACTGTTTTTCCAGCTCGGTATTGTTCAGCAAAGTCTCCCTTTGCGCGAAATCCCTCCTGATGTGATAAGTCTCATATCCCCTTCATTTGCAAAAAAGCACAGAGTCATACCATGGGAGATTCGTGAAGACCAGAAACTTGTTATGGTAACCGATGACCCCATTAACATCATAGCCAGTGACTATTTCAAAAAAAACCTCAATGTTCCTTACGAAATTGAAATTATCGTTACTTTTCCAAATGAAATAGACCAGTTGATAGCAAAATACTTTGAACAGCAGGATATTGAAGACCTCTCAGGTATGCTTCAAGAAGTTGGAAGCGCAGACACGATTGAAACGCTTGAAGATGAAGAAATTACAACTGACGAAGACGAAGAAGCCCTTGCGCTTCAGGCCCCTGTCGTAAAGATTGTGAATTTAATTTTTGTTGAAGCGCTGAGAAGACGGGCGAGCGATATTCACCTGGAACCGCTTGAAAAAAAGTTCAGGGTGAGATTTAGAATTGATGGTGTCCTTTATGAAGTTGTAAGCCCCCCAAAAAGAGTTGAAAGAGCAGTGATTGCACGTGTAAAACTGATGTCAAAGATGGACCTTGCAGAAAAACGGCTTCCCCAGGATGGCAGAATAATGCTTGACATAGGTGGAAGGCCCATCGATTTTCGTGTATCAACACTCCCAGGAATTTATGGAGAAAGTGTTGTTCTCAGAA
>DAONMJ010000001.1:0-61312 GCA_035392545.1 bacterium | reverse complement strand
AGTATTGCACTTTACAAAAATTTTCCATGTTCTCCCTGCAAAATGAGAAAGGCAAAACTTGCCTGTTCATACAACAGGAAATGTCTGCTTGATATATCAGTAGAAGAAGTGATTGAAGCATGTAAAAAATGTTTAAGTGAGACATGAAAGATGAAAAATCTACTTCTTATTTCCTACTCTTTTCCACCGGCCAGAAATGTTGGCGCATTAAGACCAAGAGGTATTGCAAAGTATCTGCCATATTATGGATGGAAAGTTTTTGTTCTAACTCCATTACTGGGCATACCGCGTGATTCTCAATATAACATGGTTGAAACATATCCACCTTTCAGGGAAAGAATGGGGTATTTGAGAAAAAAATTATATTTTGATTTTAGTCAGATTATATCCCATCCCCCACTATATAAAATTTTTTTATCTAATTTTTCAGAGATTGTTCCATTCCCAGATACTAAAAAGGGATGGGTTGTACATGGTGTTTATGCCGGGAAATATGTGATTGAGAAAGAATCAATTTCTGCTATTATCAGTACATGCAGTCCGATAAGCTGTCATACAATTGCTCATAAATTAAAAAAAATTTTTCCGCAACTGGTCTGGGTTGCTGATTTCAGGGATTTATGGGCTCATAACCCATTTCATAAACATACAAGACCGACGCAGTTTCTGAAAGAAACAGTTGAAAAAAAACTACTTGAGAATGCAGATTTTATAACCACAGTCTCAGAACCTCTTGCAGATCATCTGAGACGATTTCATAATAAAGAGACCTTTTCGATTCCTAATGGTTTCGACCCTGACGAATATAACTTTGATGCACAAGTTGACCAGAAGTTTTCTATTACATATACGGGAAGCATTTATCCGGAAGAAAGAGATCCAGAATTGCTTTTCATTGCACTTAGAAAACTTATTTCTGGGGATTCGCGGATAGAAGAGGACATAGAAGTGAATTTTTTCTGCAGATATAATGCCGCATTAGATGAACTGATAAGAAAGTACAATCTGGATAAAGTAGTGCATCAAAACGGAATTGTTGCAAGAGAAAATGTTATTAAAATACAAAAATCATCACATATTCTGCTTTTGTTGCTACCCGAAGACAAGGGAGTGTACACAGGAAAATTGTTTGAGTATCTTGGTGCAAAAAGACCTGTTTTAGCAATCGGTTACAATCAAAGCGTGGTGAAGAATCTATTGGAAGAAACAGGTGCCGGAATTTTTTGCTGGGAGGAACAACAAGTTTATCAAACCTTAAAAATCTGGTATCAGGAATGGAAGACAAGAAAGATAATACGATTCAAAGGCAATGATGAAATAATAGACAAATATTCTCATAAATCTATGGCAGAGAAGTTTGCATCAATATTGAAAGTTTAAAATCTTAGTGATTGGGTCTGTTTTTTTCAATAATTTTTGAATAGATGGATACCAGATCATAACTCAGTTTCATTGCATCATGATATTTTTCAACGTAGGCACGTCCTTGTTTGCCTAATTCACATCTTTTTTTTCCGTTCAGCAGTAATTCCTCAAGTACAATTTCGAGATTATCCGGATTTGCATTTACAATTGGCAGGTCGTCTGGATACTGCGGAATCAGGGATGGCTTGATATAACATAGTACTGGTTTACCATATGCCATTGCTTCAAGACATGCCATACCATGCGCACCGAGGACAAACTGGTCTAGAAAAATATCAGCATTTTTCATAATTTCCAGTGCTTCTGTACGTTTTACATTTTCAATAAGTTTAAATTCAAAGGCATATTTTTTTTCAACTTATTGATTATTTCAATGACAATAGGTGTTCCTTTTATGACTGGATTTGTTGGAGAATGAACCACAATAGGTTTTTTTGTTTCAGGAGAAGGATAACAGGGCACATAGTCAGATAACATAATTCTTTGTCTAAAAATATAAAATTCTGGCCACAGGTGTTTTTGCAAGTATTGTTGCATACAGGGAGGTACTATGGCGATAAAACCATTTTTAATAAACATCTCTTGTTTTTTAATAGATTTTTTGAACTGTTTGGAGGGTATTTTGATGTTAGGAAATACCTTTCTGTAATAGGGATTATCGTTAAATTCAATTTCCGGTATTCTAATATCAGAACCGAGCCATTCAATTAATGAAGGTTTTTTAAGAAGATGTATCCATTTAATATCAATATTCCACGGAAGTATTGAACTTCCGAAGTACCAATGTATGATGTCAGCCCATCTGACTGATTTGAAAAAATTGTATGTAAAAACTATTTTTTTTAGTTCTTTTTCAAATTTTTTACTTCCAGAAATGCGAATAACGGTCATGCCTTTGGAAGATTGACAGTATTTGTTATCAAATATGAGTCCGCGGGCATCAATTCCTATTTTTTTGAGCCCTCGTACTGTGTGTGATGGAATAGAAGCAACATTTACTGGTAGATGTAGAACTTTCATGGAAATTTTTATCTTGTTTTAATTTTACGCGCAGGCACACCAGCCCAGATTTCATATTGAGGAATGTTTTTTGTTACTACGGCCCCTGCGCCTATGATGGCGCCTTTTCCAATTTTTACTCCAGGAAGAATAATAGCACCGGCTCCAATATCACATCCGTCTCCGATTTCAACTTTTTCAAGTTTTAAAGGTGAAAAATAAACCGGCACATCAATGTCCTGAGCTTCATGCTGAGAGGTTATTATTATTACCTTTGGACCTATGCCAACGGCTTTACCTATCAATATTCCGCCAGCACTATGAAGGAAACACTGTTGTCCTATCCATGTATGGTCTCCTATTACCATAAGATTTTTGTAATAACCTTTCAGTATTGTGCCATGTCCTATATACACATTATTGCCTATTTCAATATTTTCTGGGTGAAATACCATTATATTTTTTTCAAAAATTACATTTTGCCCCAGGTGTTTGAAATCTTCTAATTTGAATTCTCCGGTACCGTGACTCTTGTTATGCCTGTTCGAATCAAATTTCATGTAAAAGTCCTTTTAAGGTTTTTACTACTATACGTACATCATTATCTTTCATACCATTATAAAATGGAATTGCTATGTTGCTAAAATATAAACTTTGTGCATTGGGATAAGACGATGGTTTGAATTTGTATTTAGATGCATAATAGGTTAAAAGGTGCAATGCATATGTGCCAATATTTGTTTCTATATTAAATTGCTGAAATTTTTTTATAATAAAATCTCTGGACACTTTGGTAAGAAATCTTATAACGAAGGCTTGCCACGAATTTATGCAACCCGGATAAACCTTTTGTGTTGTAATTTTCTTGATATTTTGTAGCTCATTTGAATAGAATTTTGCAAGTTTTTGTCTTTCTTTCAATATTCTTTTTATTCTTTTTATTTGAGCCAATCCGAGTATTGCTTCCAATTCATTCATTCTGTAGTTAAAACCCGGAAGAATTAGATCAAAATGAGGCCCATTTTTTCTCATTCCATGGCTCCTGAGCATATAAATGAGTTCAGCAATTTTGTCATCATTTGTGACAACCATTCCTCCTTCACCTGTGGTGATTAGTTTTCGCGGATGCCAGCTAAAACAACCTGCGTCGCCTATGGTACCGCATTGTTTCCCTTTATAAATCGAACCAAATGCTCCAGCAGCATCTTCAATTACCCGTAAATTATACTTTTTGGCAATACTTAATATTTCATCCATGTTCGCAGGATTACCAAAAAGATGTACTGGTATAATAGCTTTTGTTCTGGATGTCAGGTGTTTTTCTATCTGGTCTGTTGAAATATTACATGTGTCAAGTTCCACATCTACAAATACAGGTTTTGCATTAAGCAATTCCACAACGTTTGCTGTAGCAGGGAAAGTGTAAGCGGGTACGATGACTTCATCGCCAGATTTAATACCAGTTGCAATTAAGGAAAGGTGGATTGCAGCAGTACCCGAAGAAACCGCTATCGCGTGTTTAACATCAAGATATGTGGCGACATGACTTTCAAAAAGGGATACATACTTTCCCTGTGCGAGGAAACCAGTTTCCAGTATTTTGCTGGCTGAATTCAATACGGCAGCTTTATTTTCAATGCAGGGTTTTGAAAGCCTTATTTTTTTCTTCATATTTACTTCATTTGACTTTTATACCACTCGATAGTTTTTTTAATTCCGTCATTGAGATTTACTTTAGGTTCGAAACCCAATTTTTCTCTGGCTTTGTTAATGCTGGGGATTCTTAAATTGACGTCAACATGGGGAGTGGAAACATGAAGCACAGGAGAAGAGGATTCAGCCAGTTGTATGATTTTTTCTGCCAGCGAAAGGATTGTGATAGTTCCTTTTGGATTTCCAATATTGAATACCTCACCTGTTGCTTGTTCCTTTTCGAGACACAGAAGTATCCCTGCTATCATATCATCAATGTAACACCAGGATCTTATTTGATCACCTTCTCCATGAATAGTGATGGGTTCATTTCTGATTGCACGAATGACAAACTGGTGAATGGCACCTTCACCAACCTGTCCCGGGCCATATATATTAAATGGACGCAATGTCACAGTTTTAAGTCCAAACTGTCTATGATAACCATGTGTCAGGTGTTCTGCTGTAAGTTTGCTTACTGCATATGTCCAGCGTGCCTCACCAACAGGTTGAAGATTTATCGGCGCTTCCTCTTCTGCACGGAACGCATTGATTCCGAACACTTCGCTTGTTGAAAAATTTACAAATCTTTCAATTCTATCAAAAAGATTCAGTTCTTTTATAGCTTTCAATATATTATAGGTACCAACCATGTTAACTTCTATTGTTTTCGTTGGATTTTTTATGACATTATCAACGCCCGCGATGGCTGCCATATGAATGACAAAGTTAATATCCTGGGATATGTGTGTTTTTAGAAATTCATAATCAAGAATATCCCCCTGGATAATATGTAGATTGGGGTGAGTAAGAAATTCAGATTGTTTTAGAGCATTTCTTGAAAGATTATCATAGACAACAATGTTATTGAAATTGACAAGTTTCTTAATCAAATTGCTTCCGATAAATCCTGAACCCCCTGTAATAAAAAACTTCTTATTTGTGATCATCTTTTTCTCTTTTTTAGAATTTTAAGATTTTGTAAAGAATTCTTTAATGGTGTCTATTACATACGTTTGTTCTTCTTCTGTCATCAATGGTTCAATGGGTAAACTCAGTACTTCTTGGGTTGCTTTTTCTGCTTGCTCCATTTTACCCTGCACCTTCGCCCTACCCTGAAAAAGTTTCATCTGATGCAAACAAAATGGATAGTAGACCATTGTTCCAATACATTTTTCTTTGAGAAATGCCTGAAGTTGGTCCCGTTTTCCATTTTTTACCCGGATTGTATACTGATGAAAAACGCTTTCTTGAATAGAGATAGGAACTTTTACTTCTTTAATTTCAGAAAGTTCTTGATTATATCGTTGTGCGATTTTTTTTCGCCTTTCATTGAATTCATCTAAGTATATGAGTTTAACAAGAAGAATTGCTGCTTGAATGGTATCAAGTCTCGCATTATAACCAATATGGTCAACATTATATTTGTCTTTCCCTCCATGTTTTATTAAAGTTCTAATAATATTTTCTGTGGATGCATTATGACATGCGACCATACCTCCATCTCCATAACCACCGAGATTTTTGCTCGGGAAAAAACTGAAAGCTCCGATATCGCCAATTGTGCCAAGTTTGCTGTTATCGTAACTTCCACCGAATGCCTGGGCTACATCTTCTAAAACGAAAATTTCATATTGATGTGCTATATTCATAATTGCATCCATATTACATGGTGTGCCGTAAAGGTGCACAGGAATAATACCCTTGACGTTTTTCCCGTGTTCTGACTGCAAATATGTTGTAATAAACTCTGGGTTGATATTAAAAGTATCCGGCTCAATATCTACAAATACTGGCGTGGCGCCACTTCGTAAAATGGCATCACCAGTTGCAGTAAATGTGAAAGGTGTAGTAATGATTTCGTCATGTGGAGAAAAAAATTCCATACCCTTTTCAATCGCAATTGCTCTCAGTCCAAGCACAAGGGCATCTGTTCCAGATGAGCACCCCACACAATATTTTATATCAAGGAATTCAGCAATTTTTTGCTCAAGTTCTTTAACTTCTGGACCAAGAATCCATGACTGGTGTTCAAGACATTTGTTGATGGCATTGAGAATATCATTTTTCATATACTGGTATTCTCTTTTAAGATCAAGTATAGAAACATTCATATTTGCTCCTATTTTTCTAAGACAGGTTCTAATTGATTATTGACAACGATATAAATATTTCCGCACGCCTTGCATTTGAGTTCTTCATTTCCACGGGAAAGTGTTACTCCACATTTGCATACCCACCCTATCTGTTTTGCGGGTACGCCAACGACCAGTGCATAATCACATACATCGTGCGTCACAACCGCACCTGCTCCAATAAGTGCGTATTTGCCAATTGTATTTCCACATACAATTGTCGCGTTTGCCCCTATAGTGGCTCCTTTTTTTACCAGGGTGTTTTTGAATTCATGTTTTCTTTCCACAAATGCCCTTGGATTGATAACATTTGTGAAAACACATGATGGACCGCAGAAAACATCGTCTTCAAGATATATTCCCTTGTAAAGCGAAACATTGTTTTGAATTTTGCAATTATTCCCGATAATAACATCGGGTCCTGCCATTACGTTTTGTCCCAGGATACAATTATCGCCTATTTTTGTATTGGAAAGTATATGACAAAAATGCCATATTTTAGTACCCTTGCCTATCACAACGTTATCATCAATAAATGAAGATGGATGTATGAAGTAATCTTTCATCTTGACTCCTTTAATGAATGTTCAGCCATTTCGAGGACTTTCAGTACATTCAATGCTTCCTGAGCATCTGTAAGTGGTTTTTCCTTTGTTTCGATACAATGGATGAAATGTTCTGCCTCCTCTTTCAAGGGTTCTGTTTTTTCTGTTTCAACAATTTCTGCTTCAGCCTTTTCTATTAATGGAATATCGTTTTCTTTCCACGAGATTTTATGTTGATAAAGTACAAGTTTATTGTCCCTTTCTGTATCATCGAAAACAGCCATTTTTTTTGTGCCTATCACAACGAATTTTTGTTCTTTGAATGGGTTTAACCAGGAAACAAAAATGTGTGCTTTCACATTATTGGGAAAAGAAAGGAAGGTGAGTGTGACATCTTCCACATCATGGGGAAGAAATATACCTCCGTGGGCGATTACCCTTGCTGGCAAGCAACCAGCCAGGGAAAGTATCAAGGAAATATCGTGTGGGGCGAAGCTCCACAAAATGTTTTCTTCGTGTCTTATTCTTCCGATGTTTGTTCTATTTGAATACATATATTCAATGTCGCCAAGTTCTTTATTTCTTATAATCTGCTTTAATTTTTTTATCGCAGGATGATAATGGAGAATATGGCCGACCATTAATATAAGATTTTTTTCTTCAGCAATTCTTGAAAGGTCTTCTCCCTCCTTTACGGTTAAGGCAAGTGGTTTTTCGCAGAAAACATGTTTATTATGCTCCAGCGATATTTTTGCTATACTGTAATGGGTAGATGCAGGTGTTGCAATCACTATTGCATCTATGTCATTTTTTTTGATGAGTTCTTCAGGCTGAGTGGTAAAAAAAACATCCGGATAATTATTTCTATAATTTGCCATCAACTCTTCATTTGAATCACATATAAATTTAAGCACACCAAGCTGATAAAAAACTCGTATCAAATTTTTGCCCCAGTATCCTCCCCCAATAACCCCTATTTGTGCTTTGTTTGTTATACTTTTGTCCTGACAGTTTTTATCCATTCTTCTATCCTTTTGAATTCTTCAATCGTATTAATATCACAACTTTCTTCAGCCGGTATTTCCACTGTCTGAACTTTCAAACCGTCTTCAATATATTCTGCGTAGACATCTGTTAGATAATACTCACCCGCAGCGTTGTTGTTTTTTATTTTTCGCAACTCATTATAAATTGATCTTGATTCACAAACAATGAATCCCGCGTTGACCTCTTTAATTTGAAGCGTCGTTTCATCTGCATCCTTTGCTTCTATAACACCTGCGAATCTTCCGTCTATTCTTATTACTCTTCCTTTGCTTCCTGGATTAGGTAAAATTGTTGTAGCTATAGTAATGTCTGCATTGTTTTGTATGTGCTGGTCAACAAGTTTTTTGAACGTTGCTGTTGTAACTAAGGGTTTATCCGCATATGTTACGAGGAGTGTTCGATCAGTGTTTTCAAAAATACTGTGCGTGGACAAAAGTGCGTGTCCTGTTCCCAGGGGCCTATCCTGAATTACATATTCAATATTATTGAAATTGCTAAGGATTTGTTTTGTCTGACAGGCATGGGGACTGATCACAATAACAATTTTACCAACCACATTTTGAATTGCTCCAATAATTTTAGTGATTAATGGTTTACCCTGATACTCAACAAGAAATTTATATTGTGCCTGTCCGTAGCGAGAACTTTTTCCACCAGCAAGTATAATTCCAGATATATTTTTCATTGCTAAATTATACAATGTATTTGTTCATTTTCAACTTTGATTACATTCAGTATATATTGCGGTGAAATTGATTTCATGCAGGTATGATGCTCACATTGTTTTTTGTAACAGGGAGGGCAGACATTATTCGCCTGGATAAATGTTATTCCTGAAGGGCAATGATATCGTGGGTCTGTTGGCCCAAAGATAGCAACTGTTCTGGTACCGGTGGCAGCCCCGACATGCATGGGACCACTATCTGTTGTGATAAGCAATGCTGCATTTTCGATAACAAAAGCCAGTGTAAAAAAATCTGTTTTTCCTGATAGGTCAATAACATTTGTGCCTATTTTATTTGCTATCACGGTGTTTATTCTCATGGCATTTTTATCTCCCACAAGAACGATATCAAACCCTTTTTTTGCAAGGGACATTCCAAGGTTTATCCAGTGATTTATTGGCCAGAGTTTTGTTTTCCACTTGTGTGATGCCGATGTATGAAATACAATGTATCGATTAATAACCAGTTTATGTACATCAAGATAATTTTTTAGATTTTTTCGTTTTTCATCAGAAATCCATATTTGTAATTTTTTCCCAACAGGTTTGTTTGTAAACTTCTTCCAGAATTGTACCTGAGATTCTATTGCATTGACATTGTGAAGTTTTTTTATGCCCTCAGTGAGAAAAAGTTTGCCTATTGGTTTTTTATAAATACCCACTCTTTGTTTGCTTCCCAGTAGAAAGGCCAGGAAATTTGTTTTCAAATTTCCCTGTAAGTCAAATATAACATCAAACTTTTTTTTACGAAGGGTTCTTACAATGTTTATGAATGGTAAAGGGTTTCTGGATGCCGGCAGAGTAAACACTTTTTTGATCATGGGACAATCTTTGTACATTTCGGCATATGATGAACTGGTAAGAAGATAAAGTTGTGCATCAGGAAAAGCCATTGAAACTGCATTGATTGAAATAGAAAAAAGCGCCATGTCTCCAAATGCGCCTGTTTTCATCAAGAGTATCTGTTTCATGTTTAACTTAGAGTAATTCCTGATAAACCTGTACAGTTTTTTCCACCATTTGTTGAATGGAGAAATGGTTCATCACAAATTCTTTGCCGTTTGTTGCAATGTGCTTTGATTCCTCAGGATTTTGAATGACGAATATAATCGCTTTTGCCATCGCTTCAATATCACATGGTGCTGTGAGTAGTTCTGTTTTTGTTTTGATGAATGTTCCTTTTTCTATACCATTCAGGGTAGTTAAAACTGGAATGCCTGCCAGCTGTGCTTCATAAACACTCCTACCAAGCCATGGGATAATGTTTTTTTTTAATGTTTCAGTTTCTATATGGGGCGCCACAAGCAGATCAATTTCAGGTAAAAAGTCAGATGCCCTTCCCTTCAAAAATAATGTTGTGACACCAAGTTTTTTACCAAGATATTCAAGATTTTTTTTGTACGGGCCATCTCCTATGATATGAATTTTTATGTTGGGTACATTTTGTTTCGCAATCGCGACTGCTTGAATAAGATACTGAAATCCTTTTAATTTCGTCAGTCTTCCGATGCATCCTATGATAAATCCAGAATGTTTTTTATAAGAAAGGTTAATATAGGGTTCAAATCTTATTCCATTATGTACAACACGAACACGATGTGGGTCTGCTCCCAATTTTTTAATGGCAAATTCACCAAGTGTATCGCTTATTACAATTACTCTTTCGCCCTTACCCATGATTTTACTATAGAATGAGGAGCCATAAAATCCATGTATACTTGTTACGAATTTTGTTTTTTGTTGTTTTGATGATAGTGCATAATAACCAATCCATGCAGGGAATCTGCTTCTGCAGTGTAAAATATCCGGTTTTTCATCGGCAATAAGTTTTTGTAAAACTTTCAGAGATTTCCAAAAAATAACTGGGGTTTTTTTATTCGTTGGCAGGTTAAACCAATTGATATTTTCTTTTTCCATTAAAGGGATATAACTACCTGGTCCTGAAATAATGGTGACTTCAATACCCATCCTTTTCATACCGCATGCAAGGTCAAATGTGCCTTCTTCTACACCACCAAGATGCATTTCAGGAAGCATCAGAAAGATCTTCATGCTATTCAAACAGGTATAGTTGCTTGTTTTCATCAAGAATAAGACGGGCGGCTTCAATAACAGCATCAGAAGTTATACTTTTGATGCATTGATAGTTTTTATTACATTTACGCTTTTTACTGCAAGGGAAACAATCCAGTTGACTGTGTATATTTATATATCGTGTTCCTACAGGACCAAACCTATATGGGTTTCCTGCCCCAAAAATGGTAACAACAGGTGTTTTGACAGCACAGGCAAGGTACAGGAAAAAGCCGTTTCGCGTGATTGCCAGATTGGCCCTGGACAAAAACGCAGCCATCTCACGAAAATTTTCTATTTGTGACAGGTCAATAATATCATGCGGATACTTTGTTGAACTAATGATTTTACCAATGACGGAATCGCCAGCATTTCCGAAAATAAGAATTTTCGCATTATACTCTTCAATAAGAGTGTCACAAACTTCGATATAGTTGGAAATATTCCACTTATCCGGAGCATCTTTATCACCTGTATGAAGGGCAATCAATGTTGATGAATTGCTTATGTTTTTTGACTTTAAAAATTCTTTCACTTTTTCTCTATCAGTTTCGGAAATAGGAAAAAATAGTTCAACCCTGACGGGTTTCCCGAACAGTGGTTCAATCAATCGTAAAAAGTTAATACTTTCGTGCGTAAAAAACCTGTCAGTAAAAATCCTTGTTTTTAAAGAATTTAACTTCGTTTTTGCACGCAAAATATAAGGAATTATTGATGGATGAAACGATATGATGATTCTATATCTTTCTGAATACAGGGACTTATAGGTTTTAAAAAACCCTGTTTTCTTATGCACAATGATTCTGTCAAACCATTTATACTCTTTCAGGAATTTTTCTGAGCTGGTTGTCGCAACAACATCAATTTTGAGGCAACTATCCTGTTCTTTTATTTGCCTTATGACAGGTGTCAATAATAGACAGTTTTCAATGTCAGTTCCGTCAATAATCAGGATCCTTCCTGATTCACCAGTTCTATAATTCTCTTTGCGCATTGTTTTGAATCTTCCAGAATGGGAAAAGGGTTCTCATTAGAAATTTTTAATAAAATGTCTGGAATTTGTTCAAATTTATCAACCGGTACGTGCAAACAATATTTGTTTTTAACAAGAGTTTCTATGGTTGTATCAAAAACAATGTTTCTTTTCTTTCTGCCAGTACCCAGAATGATAACAGGTTTTCCGGTCGAACACACCTCAGACATCATTGTAATACTATCTTCGGTAACAAAAAGAATATCACAGATTCCCAGAATTCCAAAATAGTGTGAATCAGGACTTATGCCTGGAAATTCCCGATAAACAAAATTGTCAATATTAGTTTTTTCTTTCAAAAAATGAACGACGTTTGCGGGTGTTCTTCTTGAAGTTGTGAGAAAAAAAACAAACTTTCTTTCTGCCAGCATTTTCAATAAGGATAGAAGTTTGCGTGCCCATTCGATATCTATAAAATAATTCTGATCATTGCCCCCTATGATAACGCCTATTTTAGGTGTTTCAGGTATTTTTATTTTGTTAAGCATTTTTGACATTGCGGATTTCAGTAAATCGGCATTGATTCTATTTGGTGCTCCAATTGTCACAAATAAGTTTTGCAGTTTAGCAAGAAAAGGATAACGAAGGGTATCATGTACCGGCACAATCAAGAGGTCGAATTGTTTCAGTGGGGTCATTTCAGGTGTCATGATGCTGATTGCCTTTGCACCAACTTTTCTGGAAATAACAAGGTTGATGGGCGCAAGGAAAGAACCTGCAGAAATTACAATATCAAATTTTTCTGCCGGTATATCAGTTTTTGAAGATATTTTGAGAACAAAATCAGCCCATCTGTAGGCATTAACTTTTAATAAAGAGCCGATGAGTTTTGATGCAATTTTTGTTGAACCTTTTCTTCCTGGCAGTTTATATGATAATCCCTTTAAGTTTACTGGCAAAATATGGAATTCGTAACCTGTTGCTTCAGCGACTCCAACAGATTGATTGGTATTGCCAGGTATACCATCATCCAGAATAAGAATTTTCATGGTATTTTAGTTCAGTCGCACAGGAATATTTTTTTCCGCCAGGAATTTTTTTATTTGTTTTATTGTAAATGTTTTGAAGTGAAGCAAAGATGCAAGCAATACCGCTGAAGCATTACTCTCAGCAAGTACCCTGTAAAGGTGTTCGAGCGAACCCGCTCCTCCTGAAGCGATTACCGGGATTTTTACTGTTTTTGTAATTGTATGGGTCAATTGAAAATCATATCCGGTCAGTGTACCATCAGTGTCAATACTTGTAAGAAGAATTTCTCCTGCACCGAGGTCCTCAACTTTTTTTGCCCATTCTTGCACATTGATTTCTGTGGCAATTTTTCCGGATTCGATATAGACATTCCATCGATTAGCTGCTATCCTTTTCGCATCAATTGCGATGACAATACATTGACTTCCAAATTTTTTTGCGGCTTCACAAATGATATTTGGATTTTTTACCGCATTGGTGTTAATGGAAACCTTATCGGCTCCATTTTCTAATAGAACGAGAATATCATCGATTGTTTTGATACCGCCTCCCACTGTAAATGGTATAGAAATATTTGATGCAACTTTTTTAACCAGATTTTTTAATGTTTTACGTCCTTCAGATGTTGCACTGATGTCAAGAAATACAAGTTCATCTGCTCCTTCATTGCTATAATACCTTGCAAGGTCTACCACTTCTCCTGCATGTTTAAGATTTTCAAAATGGATTCCTTTTACCACGTTTCCATCTTTGACATCCAGGCAGGGAATTATTCTTTTTGCAAGCATATTATTTCATTTCCAAGAAATTTTTTATTAAAAGCAATCCGTATTTTCCACTTTTTTCGGGGTGAAACTGTACTCCAATAATATTGTCTTTTTGTACGACAGATGCAAATTCTGTTCCATAAGATGTTGTCGCCAGTGCGGTATTTTTTTCTTTCGGGAAGCAGTAAAACGAATGAGCAAAATAAAAAAAAGAATTGTCTGGTATATCTTTGAGAAATTTTGAGTTGCGTGTGATATCAATAGAATTCCATCCCATATGCGGAACAGGTAAATTTTTTTTACCTGATAGTTTTTTGACTTTACCTCTAATAAACCCAAATCCTTTTGATTTTCCCTCTTCACTGTTTTCAAAAAACATCTGTAATCCAAGACATATTCCAAGAAGAAATTTGCCTTTCCTTGTCTCTTCTCTTATTGCTTGTGATAACCCCGTTTGTTCTAAATATTTCATTGCATGGTCAAAGGCACCGACTCCTGGTAGTATAATTCTATCAACATTTTTCAATGTTTCTGGCTTTGACACGACCGTCACCTTATTGTGCAAATTTTTGATGCTGACTATAACACTGAAAATGTTACCCGCACCGTAGTTTATTATACCAGTCATATTCTCATATTCGAATTAGAATTTATAAGTTACAGGATGAAGCATATACAGCAGTTACACGAATTCTATAGTACCAGGTGGTTTTGATGTTACATCGTAAAGAACCCTTGCGATACCCGGAATTTCCGTGAGGATTCTTTTTGCAATTTTATCCATTTTTATCCAGGGGATTCTATAAGACCTGGCGGACAAAGAATCTTTTGATTCCACAATTCTGATTGCTATGATATCGCCCACGAATGCCGATTCATTTTGAATACCGGTCGCTTTATCAGTTAGTAACACAGGGAAACCCTGGAAAATTTTTGGGCTCATCAGTTCGGATTCCACAATTTCAGTGGCTTTTCTGATTTTTGCAACCCGTTCAAAGGTGACCTCCCCTGTGATTCTCAATGCAAAACCAGGACCGGGAAATGGTTGAATTCTCAAGAATTTTGGAGGTATGGCAAAACTTCTGGCAACCATCCTTACTCGAGATTTTGTTAGTTCTTTCAGTGGTTCGAATAGACTTAACCCGTAGTTAGCGGGATTGATTCCTGCTTCGTGCAATACATTGAAATGTGTTTTTATTCCTTTCTGAGTTTCAATGATATCCGAGAGTATTGTGCCCTGTACCAGTATATCCGCTGCATAACTTCGCATTGCCTGACTTATAATTCTATAAAAAATGTCTCTGAATGTTTTTCTTTTTTCTTCAGGAGAGACTATTCCTTTTAATGCTGAAATGAACTCATTTTGTTTATCCCATCGTTGAAGTTCAATATTGTATTTTTTTCTGAAATATTCTTCGGTTTGTTTGACTTCATTCTGTCTCATAAGACCTGTATCGATAATAAATGGTATCGTTTGTCCTTCTTGCTTTATTGTGGCGTTCCTGGCAATTTCAAAACAGACCATGCTATCAATTCCACCAGAAACAGCAACAATAACGCGTTTTCCACTGGCGTGGGAACGGAGAGCCTGAATTTTCCTGGCGACAAATTTTCTTGGTTCAAATCGTTCCATCTAAATAATTATACCATAAATTTTCGTGTTTCAATAGTTGGGTACTTTTTTTGCATATCTGAAAATTTTTCCAGAAGCCATTGCTTGAAATACTGGTCGGGTTCAATGCTTGTTTCAATAGCAAGTCCATACAAAGGTATGGTTACTTTCAAATTTTTGAGTTTTACAAGATCCTTTTCGGTGGTTATTGCAATATCAAGATTCATATGGCAGAAAATGCTCTGTAATTCTTTCATGTCTTTTTCGGAATATTGAAAATGGTCAGGATACCACGCCATATAAATTTTCTGGGGACCGAGTTTTTTTACCATACCAATGAAATCTGATGGTTTTGCAATACCACAAAAGGCAAGAACTTTTTTATTTTTTACTGATGATAGTGGGATTTTTTCTCCCTGTACATTTTTTAAACATAATGGAGAATATTCCAATGTGAAAATCGGCTTATGGAATTTTTCCATCTGATTAACAAATCTGGAATAATCACCATTGTTGTGCCTTTTTTTTACAATGATTACGTCTGCATATTTGAGAAAAGTTATTGGAAAACGCATCCGTCCAGAAGGAATAAGCAGATTGATTGGTGTTTCGGGATCAACAAGAACGATATTAATTTTGTTGGGAATTTCAAAATACTGGAATCCATCGTCTATAATAACAAGTTCTGGACTTTTGCCAAGGACTTCATAGAATATCTTTTTGCGATTTTTCCCCGATAAAACTTGTACTTCTGGTAATGCTTCAGAGATAACAATGGATTCGTCTGCGCTTTTTCTATTTTTTTCGTAATTTATAATGCAGACATTTGACACGAAATTTTTTAAGATGTTTGCCACTTTGATTGTTGTGGGCGTTTTCCCTGTACCACCGGCTTCCAGATTACCGATAGATACCACCACTGTTTTTACCGTGTGTTTATTTGCTGTGAGATATTTGATATAACAACCCAGAAGCCATAAAAGCGACAACGGATAAAAGAAAATCGCCCAGATTCTGGAGACGATCCTTCCACTCTGAATTAATGTCAGAAGATCGTACAGTTTCTTAAAAAAGGGTCTGCTGGACCTGACTCTCAGAAAGCAGAGGGTTGATTTTAACTGTTCCGAATTCTCCATCATATCCTGGTATAACGACAAGTTTTTCTTCTCTGACAAGTTTTATGCCGGTTGCAAGTTCCTTTGGCAAATTTGCAAAAAGTTCCTGTTCTGGTATTTCGAGTAAAATTTTCAATTCAGGGCCCAATTTCCCTGTAACCTGCGCATACATCTGCGTTGTGAAATTTGCTTCCGTGTCTTTTTGATAGACAGAAGCGATAATCTGATCAAGTGGTACAAGGTGTTTATATCCGATTCTATTTGCAGGTTGATTTTGATTTTTCCTATCTGCGAGAGTCGTAACCCTGTGCATCACACCAACGGTCACTTTTTTCCCGCATACAGGACATAAAAGTCTATTTTTTAGTGTTTCTTCTGGAGAAAGCCGAACCTTGCAAAGTCTATGTCCATCATAGTGGTATTTCCCTTCTTCAGGGAAGTATTCTATTGTGAATAAGAATCTTGTTTTATCTTGAGTTTTGAGAATTTTCTTTAGCTCCAGGAAAGAAAATGATTCAGAAAACACATTCGCTTCCCTTCCAATTTTTTGTGGTGAATGTGCATCTGAATTGGAGATCAACATGAACTGATCGAGCATCGAAAGCAACCAGTTCATTGGAGGGTCACTGCTTAGTCCTGTTTCCAGCGCAAAAATATTACTCGTTTCTTCTTCAAAGCAGTCCTCAATTCTATCAAAACCCGAATTTGCACCAAAAAGTGAGAAATGAGGAGTCCAGATGTGCGCTGGCACAACGAAACCTTCTGGATCAGCGTCTCTAACCATTTTAACAAGTGTTCTCGCATCAATCTGAAGGATTGGTCTGCCATCAATGAGCAATTCTGTGAATTTTTCCAGATTTTTATTGAATTTTTCTGCTCCTTCAAATGAATGGAAAAACACGATATTATGAATTTTTCTGACTGCCTTATTCTTTGTAAATATATTGTTTACTTCGCCCGATAAAATGAAGTCAATGCCATCAAATGTGTATATTCCTTCTTTTTCCGAAGGCTGGAGTTTTTTCCTAATCTCAGCGAACCACAATGGATGTGTGATATCACCGGTTCCGAGTAAAGAGATACCTTTATTTTTTGCCCAGCGTGTAAGGTGTTCTATATCCATATTTTTACTTGTGGCGCGGCTATATTTTGAGTGAATATGAAAATCTGCAATGTACATGATTACCCTTTCTTAATTTTTGAAAATTCTTTTTTTAGTATGTCAGATAGTTCTTCAAGAGATTGAGAAATGATTTTAGTTGATGCAAGAACCGGCATAAAATTGGTGTCACCATTCCATCTGGGAACAATATGTATGTGAATATGGCCTGGGAGCCCTGCTCCTGCACACCGGCCAAGATTGATGCCAATGTTGAAACCCTGGGGTTTCAATGTTTTATTCAGAATGTTAACAGTTGTTTTAAGAATATGAAACATTTCACCAATTTCATCGTTCTGTAAACTGTTAAAATCTTTTTTATGTTTAATGGGTGCTATCATGAGATGGCCATTGTTATAAGGATAAATATTCATTACAACCATTGAGTAATCACCTTTCCACAGAAGAAATTTGTTCCTTTTCTTATGGCTGATTTCGCAAAGGAAACATCTTTTGTTGTTTCCCTTTTTAATGTAATTTATTCTCCACGGCGCCCAAAGGATCTTAACTGGTTTTTGTTCCATGACCCGAACCTGCCAAAATATCCTTACGTGCTTCTTTTAGATATTTTTTCAAAGCTTTTTTCTTGTTTTCAATCTTACCACTTAACACAAGTTCTTCCAAATTTTTCTTGATTACGCCGACCTGTTTCCCTGGTTCAATACCGAGGATTTCCATTATATTGAATCCGTCAAGGGCGAGTTTAAATCTTGCCAGACGCATTTTTTTGTTCACCTGTTTGATCCGTTCATGCAGTGCAAGAATTTTTTCTCTTCCCTGTTTCACCTTTTTTTCGTTCTTGCTTGTGATGTCTGCTCTGGCAATAATAAAAAGTCCTTTCATATTCACCCCAATTTCCCTGATGAATCGGGCAAGAGCATTGTCAGTAGGATTTTCTTTTGCCAGCAGATGGGGTCTGAGGTGATGTTTTATCAATAGGCCAATTGTTTCTGTGTCTTTTTGTGAGATTTTCAATCTTCCACAAACCCTTATGCTCATTTTTGCACCAACGATTTCATGCCTGTGAAATGACACCTTACCGTTTTCGACTTTCAATGTTCTTGGTTTACCTATATCATGAAGAAGGGCTGCTAATCGTAGCACAGGACTTTTTGTCATGGAAGCAGTATTATCAAGGACCTGAAGTGTATGTTCAAAAAGTTCCTTACATGGATGGTTTGTTCTTTTTTCTTTCAATGCTGCGACTTCAGGAATAATTAGTTCAAGTACGCCGATGTCATCCATAAGAAAAAATCCCTTTGATGGTTTTCTAGCTGAAATAATTTTCATAATTTCGTCCGCGATTCTTTCCTGGCTGACTATTAACAAACGTTTTGCATTGTTTGCCATTGCTTTTTTTGTATCTTCTTCTATGCCAAAGTTTAACGTTGTCGCAAATCTTATGCCTCTGAGGATTCTGAGAGGGTCATCATAAAATGTTTTATCAGGATCTACGGGAGTTCTGATAATTTTTTTGCGAATATCTTTTTTCCCATCAAATGGATCAAGTATCTGGCTCTTTAATAAATTCAGTGCTATTGCATTAATTGTGAAATCCCGTCTTGCCAGATCTTCAATCACAGTTGCGGGTTTTACATGAGGCTTTCGAGAATTTTCTTCATAACTTTCTTTTCTTGCGGTTGCAAATTCTAATTTATTGTTGTCTATTTCAATCATTGCTGTGCCAAATCTTCCGTAAAAAATTGGTGATGGATATCCGTATGTTTTTGCAAAAAGTCGCGCAAATTCAAGGGCGTCAGTTTCCACCATGATATCAATGTCATGACTTCTTCGTCTTAAAAATTTATCCCTGAGATAACCGCCAACGAGATAAGGGGTGATGCCGCTCTTGTTACCGAGACTTTTTATCTGTTCTATGATAACTTCAGGTGCTACTGTCATAGATCACCTAAAAAAGCCCAACAGTTCTGCCTTTTTCGTCTATGTCCACATGCGCTCCTGCGGGTTCTGTGGGTAATCCTGGCATGGTTCTCATCTTTCCACAGAGGGGATATATAAAACCAGCGCCTGCTGAAAGCCGTACATCTTCTACTGGTAGGGTAAATCCTTCTGGCGCACCTTTGAGATTGGGGTCATGGGACAAAGAAAGATGAGTTTTTGCCATGCAGATTGGTAGATTGTTGAATCCCCAGCGGGTGTACAGTTTAATTTTTTCTTCTGCTGCTTGTGAATAAGAAACTCTTGCTGCTCCGTAAATCCTGGTTGCTATGATTTCGATTTTTTCTTTTATCGGTTTTTCGAGTGGATAGAGAAAATGGAAATCGTGTTTTTCTTCACACGCTTCAAGCACCTTTTTTGCAAGATTCAAGCCACCATTTCCGCCTTCTGCCCATACATTGCTGACTTCCGCTGCTTTTGCCCCTGCATTCAGAGAAAGTTGTCTTACCAGTTCAATTTCCCTGTCGGTGTCTGTTGTGAATCTATTAATTGCGACCACAGCGGGAATTCCGAAAAGGCCGACGTTTTCTATGTGTTTTGCGAGATTTTTTGCGCCCTTCTCTATAGCGTCGAGATTTTCTTCAATCAGTCCCTTATCAAGGGGTTTGCCAGGAACAACCCTAAACTGCCCGCTGTGCATTTTCAACGCTCTTATTGAACAAACTATCACCACGCAATCTGGTTTCAGCCCGCTATATCTACACTTGATATTCGCGAATTTTTCAAATCCGCAATCTGCACCGAAACCACTTTCTGTCACAACATAATCAGCAAGACGAATCGCAATTTTGTCTGCAATGATAGAACTGTTTCCATGTGCTATGTTTGCAAATGGCCCTGCATGAACAAGAACAGGCGTGTGTTCAAGCGTTTGCATCAGTGTTGGTTTAATTGCATCTTTAAGGAGAACTGTCATTGCGCCGGATGCCTTCAAATCTACCGCAGTTACAGGCGTACCTTTTCTGGATGTTCCGATAATGATGCTTGATAATCTTTTCTTTAAATCAAAAATATCGCTGGTTAGCGCAAGGATTGCCATTACCTCTGATGCAACTGTAATATCAAATCCAGTTTCTCTTGGAATCCCATTGTCTTTTCCACCAAGTCCTATAATGATGTGGCGTAGTGTTCTATCACTGACATCAACAACTCTTGGCCAGGTAATTGAGAGGGGATCAATATTGAAAGGATTCCCTTTTAAAAGGGAATTGTCAATAAATGCGGCCAGAAGGTTATGAGCAAGGCCAACAGCATGAACGTCTCCTGTGAGATGCAGATTGAAATCTTCCATCGGGATAACCTGCGAATATCCACCGCCTGCCGCACCACCTTTAATTCCAAACACAGGTCCAAGTGACGGTTGACGGATGCATGTAAAAACCTTTTTTTTGAGTTTTCCGATGGCTTGCGATAGCCCTATCGTAGTGACTGTTTTTCCTTCACCGAGGGGGGTTGGTGTTATTGCAGTAACATCGATATATTTTCCTGCTGGATTGTGTTCAATTTGTTTCATAATTTCAAGAGAAACTTTTGCCTTATGATTTCCATAGAGTTCAAGAAATTTCTCATCTATTCCAGCACTTTCAGCGATTTCACGAATATCTTTTATTTTTGCTTTCTGCGCGATTTCAAGATCTGTTAGCATGTTTTCTCCTTTGGACAGAATATTAATTTGAAAATTGCATTTTTGCCGCAAGCACAGTATTTCTCAACAAAATTGCCGTGGTAACAGGTCCCACTCCACCAGGAACCGGTGTAATCCAGGAAGCATTTTCTTTTGCAGTGTCAAACTCAACGTCTCCCACAATTTTATCCCCTAATTTATTTATTCCAACATCCACAACTATGGCATCCTTTTTGATCCAGGAACCTTTAACCAGATGGGCTTTCCCAACAGCTACAACAAGAATTTCTGCTCTTTTGATATGGGTTTCAAGCATACCACTATCACTGGTTCCAATGTGGCATATACTCACGGTGGCAAATTTATCAACAAGCAAAAGTGCTACTGGTTTGCCAACAATATCACTGTGACCTACCATCACAACTTCCTTACCATACAGATTAATACCGGTGGAATCAATTAGTTCTTTTACGGCGAGTGCGGTACAGGGAGCAAGAACAGGTTTGCCATATACAATCCACCCTAAGTTTGCTGGATTAACACCTTCCACATCTTTTTCCGGGCTTATGGTGGATTGAACCTTTCTCACATCCATACCCGCAGGCAGTGGCATTTGTAAAATGATCCCTGTGGTTGTTCGATCTGCATTGAGATTTTTTATAAACTGAATTAGATCTGATTCTGAAATATTGCCGTCAAGATTTTTTACTTCGTGTTCTATGCCCATTGCCTGACAGCTTTTTTTCTGTGCATTGAGATAAACGAGAGATGATGGATTTTCTCCAACCTGCACGGCAACAAGCTTTGGAATGATCCCATCTGCTTTCAATTGCTCAAGATCTTTTTTAACTGTTTGCTTAATTTTTTCTGCAATTTCTTTTCCTGCAAGAATTTGAGCAGCCATCTTTCCTCCGTTTTTTGGTTTATGTGCCTGAAGAAATTTTCATTTCAACCTTTCTTATTATATCAATGGCTTTTTGGATTAATGAAGATAAAACTTGAATTTTGTTTGTGCCCTCTGTGACATATTGAACATTTTTAATTTCTCTCAGGTTGATTAGAATATTTACTTCTGTTGCCCTTATCACGCCTTCGATCAGTGATGCAGAGACACCAACATCGCTTATCAAATATGGGTTACAATGTTCCACAAGTATTTCGTTCCACCGCAGCATGGATTGACAGTAATCAAGAATCTGAATATGTAAATTAATACTCTTTTTCAGTGCATTTTCATATTCTGTCGCTTTTGTTGGGTCTTTTCGACAAACTTTCATTGTTTCCTGAATTTCTTTATAAATGATGCTATCCTGTTCAACATATTTGTTTATCAATGGTTGTATCTGTAACGCATTGTCCAGAATGTCCTTTGAGATTTTCCTGGAATTTTCTTCCACCTTTGTACTGTCCACTGTGTAATTACATACCATCAGAATTAACGCATTTGCCAGGGCAAGGGATAAAATTGCTGCGCTGCCACCACCAGGGCACGGTGATTTTTCAGAAAGACGTTCAATATATTTTTCTAAAGGTTCTTTTAAATATTTATATTCCATTTGGCCTTGTTCAGTATGAAGAACTACCTGTATTTTGAGAGGTTAAATACGAATTCTGTGATAATATGATCCTGTGTTTGTTGCCCAACGACTATTTCTGACTCATGATGGTGATGTTCGTCTTCATGATGTTTGTCGTCTTTTTCCATCTTGGGGAAGATTTCGATACACAATTTGACTGTGGCATTTTCAGGAATATCTTTTCTCGGAAATCTTACTTCTCCATTAATCTGTTGATAATAATCACGATTAAATTCTCCAAAGGGTGGAAAATGAGCAAATACTGGTTCTATTCTCGTTTTATCACATATGAGGAATACCTTCATTCTTTTTGATGTGTCTGGTTCGTTGCCATATGTGAGGACCAAAAAATTAAGTGTATCACTTTTTGCAGCGATTGCTTTTTTTATTATGTTTATGTCAGGTTTGAGGTTTTTCTCTGCAGCATTTTTTGCCAGTTGTGCGGCCTGTAGAAATGGGGTAAAGTACACCACCCTGCCCTTGCCAATTTCATACCCGAGATAAACACTCCATGGTTCCATAAATTCATAGTTGGACATACCTGCTTTTACTTTGCCATACTCAATGGCTTCCTGCAATAATTTTTCATCAATATTTACTGTGGGTTTCTTTTCTCTTGCGCACCCGGAAAAAAGCATACCGACCATTAAAATTGCGAGAGCGTCTTTGCAGATTTTTTTTCTATTCATGAGTATAAATATATTCATTTTTGCTTTTTCTGTCAAGTAAGGGTAAAATAAAAATCTAATAAAACTGGTAGTACAGAAGTTATAAAAACTACTGCGTTTGAAGGGAAAGGTTATGGATAGAATAATATTTTTTGACACGACTTTAAGAGATGGCGAACAGTCCCCTGGAGCCAGTCTTACCAGTAGTGCTAAACTGACGATTGCCAGGCACCTCGCCAGATTAAATGTTGATGTAATTGAAGCAGGTTTTCCTGTGGCTTCAGAAGATGATGCGTATGCGGTAAAACTGATTGGAAAAGAAGTTAATGGCCCTGCGGTTTGTGCCCTTGCGCGATGTGTCCCCAGGGATGTGGAAGTCGCATTGAAATCTCTCGAGAGTGCCAGGAAACCCCGATTACATCTTTTTCTTGCGACATCAGAAATTCACAGAAAGTTTAAACTGGTAAAAGCTAAAAGCGAAATAATAAGAATTGCCAGGGATATGGTGAAATTTGCGAAAAAGTTCATTGACGACATTGAATTTTCTCCAGAAGATGCAACCAGAACTGAAAGCGATTTTCTTTTTGAGGTTTGTCAGACCGTTGTTGAAGAAGGTGCACGAACACTCAATATTCCCGACACGGTTGGATATGCTGTGCCTGAGGAGTATGGAGCATTGATCGGATTTCTGAGAGAAAAATTTCCACCAGAAATAGTGATCAGTGTGCACTGTCATAACGACCTCGGACTTGCGGTTGCAAATTCACTTACTGCTGTGAAAAATGGCGCAAGACAGGTTGAGTGCACGATTAATGGTATTGGTGAACGGGCAGGGAATGCATCGCTTGAAGAAATAGCTATGAATCTTATCGTAAGGAAAAAATTTTACGGGGTAGATGTTGACCTTGACACAAAACACATTTATAGGATCAGCAAGCTTGTGTCTTCTCTAACCGGCATTCCTGTGCAGCCAAACAAGGCAATAGTTGGGGATAATGCATTCAAACACGAATCAGGAATTCATCAGGATGGTGTAATAAAATGCAGGGAAACCTATGAAATTATGCATCCCAAAATGGTAGGAATTCCTGAAAGTACCCTTGTTCTTGGAAAGCATTCTGGCAGGCATGCTTTGAAACTGAGACTTGAATCTCTTGGTGTTTCAGTTGACGAAAAAACACTGAATAAAATTTTTGAACAGTTCAAAACTCTTGCAGATAAGAAAAAAGAAGTGAATGACCTCGACTTGATTGTTCTTGCTGAACAGGAGACGCTATCTGCTGTTGAACCGGTTTATACCCTGGAGTATTTTCACATCGTCTCAGGGACTTCCACATTACCAAGCGCCACAGTAAGAATTCGTAAAAAGGATGAGATTCTGGAAGATGCTTCTCTTGGCGATGGTCCTATTGATGCCCTTTACAGGGCGATTGACAGGATAGTTAAAATATCGCCGAAGTTGCATGAGTATAAGATTGCAGCAGTAACAGGTGGAAAGGATGCTCAGGGTGAGGTGATTGTTTCCCTTATTATTGATGGTGTGAGGGTCGCCGGAAAAGGTGTGAGCACTGATATTATTGAGGCGAGTGCCAGGGCTTATCTCAATGCGATAAACCAGTATTTAACCAAAAAGACCATTATTAAGAAAAAATACAGGGGTACGTAAATTAATTTCTTAAAATATTGATACCGAAAGGATTTCAATGACAATTACTGAAAAAATATTATCGGTTCATGCAGGATTAAAGGAAGTTATTCCAGGTCAATTTATTGAAGCAAATGTTGATCTTGTTCTCGCAAATGACATTACTGGTCCACTTGCAATTGAGGAATTTACTAAGTTGGGGATGAACAAAGTTTTTGATCCGACGAAGATTGTTCTTGTTCCTGATCACTTTACTCCATGCAAGGACATAAGAAGCGCTGAAATGGTGAAGGTTCTTAGAAATTTTGCAAAGAAGTATAGTGTAAGATTTTATGAAATTGGCAAGGTAGGTATTGAACATGCGCTTCTTCCAGAACAGGGACTCATTTCTGCAGGAGATCTCATCATTGGCGCAGATAGTCATACCTGTACTTATGGCGCTCTTGGAGCTTTTTCTACTGGTGTAGGAAGTACAGATGTTGCGTTTGCTATGATTACCGGCAAAATCTGGTTAAAAGTTCCGCCAACAATCAAATTTGTTTATAAAGGCAGATGCGGTAAATATGTAGGAGGAAAAGATATTATTCTTTATACCATTGGGAAAATAGGTGTGGATGGTGCCAGATACAGAGCCATGGAGTTTACCGGAGAAGCGATTGATGGTCTTTCAATGGATGATAGATTGACCATTTGTAATATGGCGATTGAAGCAGGTGGGAAAAATGGGATTATTGCACCGGATAGTATTACTGAAGAATTTCTATTGACTTCGGGCGCTAATACCGGGACTTTTTATAGAAGTGATGAAGATGCTGAATATGAAAACATTATTGAAATAGATGCCGGTGCTATTGAACCACAGGTTTCAGCTCCTCATTTACCTTCAAATGCAAAAAATGTGAGAGAATTTTCAAGTGTGAGCATAGATCAGGTT
Source organism: bacterium (assembly GCA_035392545.1). Classification (GTDB taxonomy): domain Bacteria; phylum Ratteibacteria; class UBA8468; order B48-G9; family DTJG01; genus DTJG01. The sequence goes on along the minus strand of DAONMJ010000001.1, from coordinate 35,610 downwards.
GTCATTGGTTCATGTACAAACGGACGAATTTCTGATCTTAGAAAAGCCGCGATGATTGCAAAAGGCAGGTCAGTTCATCCAGAAGTGAGAACAATTATTATTCCAGCAACACGAAAGGTTTACCAGCAGGCGCTTCGAGAAGGTTTAATTGATATTTTTGTTGAATCTGGCTGCGTGATAAGTCCTCCAACCTGTGGTCCGTGTTTAGGCGGACATATGGGTGTCCTCGGGAAAGGTGAAGTAGCAATTGCAACCACGAACAGAAATTTTATTGGAAGAATGGGACATCCGGAAAGCATGGTATATCTTTCAAATCCAGAGGTGGCTATGGCGTCTGCAATTCTGGGTAAAATTTCACATCCTGATGAGGTGCAAAAATGATTATTAAGGGAAAAGTATGGAAATTTGGTGACCACATTAACACAGATGATATTATAGCAGCCCGGTATCTTAATACTACTGACGTTAGAGAATTGGCTGCTCATTGTATGGAAACCATTGCTCCTGATTTTTCAAAAAAAATAGCAAAAGATGATATTATCGTTGCTGGAGAAAATTTTGGCTGCGGTTCAAGTCGTGAACATGCACCGCTTGCAATAAAAGGATGCGGTATTTCTGTTGTTGTCGCAAAAAGTTTTGCCAGGATATTCTTTAGAAATGCTATAAATATCGGCCTGCCGATTATTGAGATACCATTCGCTGATAAAATTTCGCAAGGTGATATTTTAGAAGTTAATTTTGATAGTGGGATCATTGTAAATTTAACAAATGGAGAAAAAGGAACTTTTATGAAGTATCCTGAATTTCTTCAACAAATCATCAAAAGTGGAGGATTAATGTCATGGGTAAAGGAAAAATATATAAGGTAGGAGTTATTCCAGGTGATGGTATTGGGCCAGAAATCATTAATGCCGGAATGGAAGTTTTGAAGTCAGCCGCCGGTCGATTTAATTTTAAACTGGATACAGTGTACTATGATTTTGGTGGAGATAGGTATCTTAAAACAGGTGAAACCCTGCCTGATTCAGCGATAGAAGAATTTAAAAAACTCGATGTGATATTTCTTGGAGCCATCGGTCATCCTGATGTGCAACCAGGTATACTTGAAAAAGGAATATTGTTAAAAATCAGGTTTGAACTTGACCAGTATATAAACTTACGCCCAGTGAAGTTATATCCAGGTGTGTGGACACCCTTGAAAGATAAAGGGCCCGAACATATTGACTATGTTGTTGTACGGGAAAATACAGAGGGAGCGTACTGTGGAATAGGAGGTTCGTTTAAGAAAGGGACCAAGGATGAAATTGCTACACAGCTTGACATCAGCACAAGAAAGGGTGTGGAAAGGTGCGTCAGATATGCCTTTGAACTTGCCAGAAAAAGAAATAAAAACAAAACATTGACCTGTGTTGACAAAGCCAATGTGTTAACCTTTTCTGGGGATTTATGGAGGCGTACCTGTCAGGAAGTGCAAAAAGAATATACGGATATAAAACTGGATTTTGCATTTGTTGACGCAACATGCATGTGGATGGTAAAAAACCCTGAGTGGTTTGATGTCATTGTTACAAACAACATGTTTGGTGACATCATCACAGACCTTGCTGCCATGACGCAGGGAGGTCTTGGAGTTGCAGCAGGAGGTAATATCAATCCTGAAGGAGTGAGTATGTTTGAACCAATACATGGTTCTGCACCAAAATATACAGGGAAAAATGTAATCTGTCCGATAGCTACGATAGCAGCTGGTGCTATGCTTCTTGATACTCTTGGAGAAACAGAGGCTGCGGAAACCATAGAGAAAGCAGTTTGTAAGGCGCTTTCAGAAGGTCATGTGAAGAGTCTTGAAGCAGGCAAAATGGGAATGGGTACTGCTGAGGTTGGCGCATTGATTGCTGGATTTGTTTCTGAAATTTAAAGGATATGGCTATGACATATTTAACAAAAAAATGGAATTTTGTCTGGCAGCGATATTTTGACTGGATATGTTCAGCAACAATCATAGAAAAATTGGTGATTTCTTTAGTTTTTGCTTTCCTCACAGGTGTTTCTGCTCAAATTACAATAAAACTACCTTTTACTCCTGTCCCTATAACCGGGCAGGTATTGATGGTGCTTTTAACAGGTGTATTTTTAGGCAGAAGCTGGGCAGGTATCAGTCAGGGAATTTATCTAATTGGTGGAATGACACGAATACCCTGGTTTGCCGGCGGAACTGGTGGATTGTTTAATATTTTGTCTGCTCCGTCATTTGGTTATATTGTTGGTTTTATTCCTGCTTCTTTGTTTGTTGGTTATATGGTCAGCAGAAGGAACAGGGTTGATAAAATCTCAAGTGTGATTTGCATAATGCTTGGTGGTGTTTCTATTATTTATTTATTTGGAGCTTTATGGTTTTCGCTGATGATGAAAACAGGATTTAAACAGACGTTATTACTTTCTGTAATTCCTTTTGTACCATTTGATATTTTGAAAGCCTACATTGCCGCTTTATTTACGATGGCACTTGTTTCCAGACCTGAAATAAAATAGCTATGACTGTTGTCAGACCTCACCATCTTTTCTGTATTCTTGGATTTCACGGCAAGGGTTATAACAAAAAATTTGTTGAGAACATGGAAAATATCTGTTGCAAGATTAAAAATGATCCGAATATTACACTAATCCTGGTAGAAGGTGCAGACGATATTTGTAGTTGTTGTCCCCATATGCGTGATTCAATTTGTGTAAAGAAACCAGATTCAGAAATATTTTTAAAAAATGCAGAAAAAGAAATTATGAAAATATTAAGAATTGATTTTAATGATTCTGTTGAAGCAAAAAGAATTTATAACAGGATAAAAGATTTTGATTTTAATGATGCTATTTTCAAATTATGTGGAGAGTGTGAATGGTATACATTTGGTTATTGTAAATCTGGGCTGGAAAATTTGAAAAAAGGAGGTTTTTTCTATGAAAAAATATAATGTGGCAGTAATTGGAGCAGGTCTTGTTGGAAAAAAAATGGTTGAGACCTTAATCGAAAGAAATTTCCCTTTTGCTGATTTGAAAGTTCTTGCGACAAGAGAAAGAGAAGAAATTATTGCTGGAAGACGTTTTCAGGTTGAGAAAACGTCTGAAGATTCCTTTACTGGGATAGATTTTGCATTCTTTGCCGGTACTGAAGGAGAAAAGGGAGCAAGCATTGAGTTCGGATGGAAAGCAGTTGAAAAAGGAGCAATTGTAATTGATAATGGAGGAGATTTTAGAATGCATCCAGATGTGCCGCTGGTGATTCCTGAGGTGAATGCTGAACATTTGAAAAAACATAAGGGTTTTATAGCAAATCCAAATTGTTCTACTATCATTATGTTAATGGCTGTTGCGCCTTTAAATGCTCGTTACAGGGTGAAAAGAATTGTTGTTTCAACATACCAGGCAGTGTCTGGTACAGGTAGCAAGGCATTGGAGGAACTTGAAAATCAATCGCATCAGTATGAAAAAAATCAGGAAATGACTGTTCGGGTTTATCCCCACAGGATATTGTTTAACGTGATTCCGCATATCGGGAACCTTTCAGAACAATTTGCGGGATATTACTCAGAAGAAGTAAAAATGCTACTTGAAACAAGAAAAATTCTTGATCGACCTGATATGCTGGTTTCTGCAACGTGTGTCAGGGTTCCTGTTTTCAATGGACATTCAGAAGCGATTACGATTCAGTTTGAAACTGATCCTGACGTTGATGAATGTCGTGAAATTCTATCATCCGCAAAAGGAGTTAAATTATTGGATGACCCCGGAAACTCACAATATCCGATACCCATAGAAGTATCTGGTAAGGACGATGTTTATGTTGGCAGGATTAGAAAAAACACTGCACTTGATCATGCTATTGATATGTGGGTTGTTGGAGATAACATTAAAAAAGGCGCCGCACAAAATGCTGTCCAGATTGCGGAAGCAATGATTGAAATGAATCTTATTTAACACTATTTCATTGTCGGAGAACTTCATATTGATTTTCAATAAGTGTTTGGATTACTGCATAGTTTTTTCTTATTGATGTTTTATACCAAAATACCTGTTGCCAATTTTTTGAATGCGAAACGGCGAAGGTTTGTTTTTCTTGAACCCAAGTTTTCTGATAACATCCGGGATTCCTTCAAGTGCTGAGAAAGTTCCACGAGGAGCCACAGCGGTTCCTGTGTGTTTTTCCATTGTTTTTATGTCGAGAACAAGCCAATTTTTATTTAAAAATACAACCTGAAGATCTTGATTTACTGTTCCATATCCCGGATTGGTGTTCACGAATACTGTTTCTTCTTTGATATCTGGAAACCAGATTACTGTTGTTTGAAATTGTTCTGATGTCGCTCCGCAGAAACCCTGATGGCTCAGTTGCTCTGTTTTTGCTACAAGAATCGTGACATCAGAAATTTTTTCTTCAACTTTTGGCCATAGTTCAAAAGGGATTCTTATGTCTGTACCTGATATGAGACAATTAACGAAGAAATATAGAGAAAGCAGGAATAAACGGAAAAAAGTGATTTTCATAAAGTAAGCATGCTGTAAATATCATACCCTTTAATTTTTTCTCTACCATTAAGATCTTTCAGTTCTATCAAAAAAAGAATCTTTTCGACTTTTGCTCCTGCACGTTCTATCAAGGAGCATGCGGCTCCGGCAGTACCTCCTGTGGCAAGCACATCGTCAATTAAAACAACTGTTTCATTCTTTTCGAACGCATCTGCTGGAATTTCTATTGTGTCCTCACCATACTCAAGCGCATACGTATGTTTTATTGTTTTGCATGGAAGTTTACCTAATTTTCTTATAGGAACAAATCCTTTGTTCAATTTACAGGCAAGGGCGCCACCAAAGATAAAACCACGGGATTCTATTGCAACAATTTTGTTTATTCCATCAGGCACCTGTTTTGCAAACAATTCAATGCTTCTGGCGAACAGGTCTTCATTTTTTATTAAAGGCGTAATATCTCTGAACAAAACTCCCCTCTTTGGAAAGTCTGGTATTGTTCTTATAGCATCATATAATTCTTTCATTTTTCATCTCCTTTATTTCGTTATGCAAATGTTTCAGGCATGTTTTAATAATTTGGTGTACTCTCTGTCTGGAAAAACCCATCTGTTCTGCGATTTCTTTATAGGACCTTGGAATACCATCATCAATTCCATAATGCAATTTCAGAGCCTTTAGCCATATATCAATTGAACCACTTTTTATCTTTTTTTGCAACCTTCTAAACAATTTGTTCAGTATATCTTTATCTACCAGTATGCTGTCCCATTGCTTCTTGCTTGATGTAAAATTTGTAATATCAAATAGGTCATAGTCTTCATTTTCTGAATCCTGAAAAAAAGGAGAAATTTTTGTTGATTCAAAATAAGGCTTGTATTTCAAAAAGGTTGGGACATCCAGTTTTAATAGTGATGCCATTTCAGTATTTGTGGGACATCTATTTTCTTCAAGTTTGACTTTTTCAATGACGTTTTTGTATTTTGTTTTGAGTTTCTTGATTTTTTCCGGAACCTTAAAGGAACTGGTTGACATTGCTCGCATAATGTAACGTCTGACCCAGAAATACGCATATGTCCCAAATCTTGCGTGTTTTTTGGGGTCAAACTTTTTTATGGCCTCAATCAATCCGATATTACCTTCAGAAATCAAGTCTTCAAGAATGTCATTTGAAAACGCATATCTTCTGGCAATTGAGACAACAAGCCCCTGATTCATTTTCATGAATTTTTCCTGCGCGTCTCTGTCACCCTGTTTTATTTTTTTCAGTAATTCCAGTTCTTCTATCCTGCTCGGTTTTTTCAAAATTTTTCCTGTTGAAATTTTATTTTTCATTGGATTATTTTACGATATTCATAACTATGTCATGGGCACTTTTTATAATCTCATCGATTTTTCTCGTGTCTTTTCCCGAACCCTGAGCGAATTCTGATTTTCCACCACCATTACCATCCACCATTTTCGCGATATGCTTGACAATTAAAGATGCGGGTGCCATGCCTGAAATATCAGGCGTGACCTTACATATAACAAGAACCCTTCCGTCAAGAATACCGGCGAGAAGAATGATTAATTTATTTGCTTCAGAGGAAACAGTATCAGCAATTTTACCAAGCTGGTCAGTCGTTAATCCATCCACTCGACCTGCCATGAGCGTTGCATCATATCCCTTTATAACAATATTCTTGCTGTTTTTCTTCAGCGTGGACGGAATATCGGTTGTTGCTTTTTCAAGAATGGTTTCAATTTTTTCCTCAAGTTCCTGAACCTGTTTTTTTAATTTAATAATTGAAGATGCCAGGTTTTCAGGATTGGTTTTAAGCAGGTTACTTGCCTGGTACAGAATTTCCCATCGTTTTCTGAACCATTGATAGGCGTTTTCTCTTGTAACGGCTTCTATCCTTTTGAGATTTTCACCAATAGAAGAAAACGAGATAATTCTGAATATACCGATTTCAGATGTTCTGGAAACATGAATTCCACCGCACAATTCTGAATGAAAATCACCTGTCCTGACCACCCTCACTGTTTTTCCATATTTTTCAGTAAATAATGCAACTGCACCATTACTTACTGCCTGTTGATAACTCATCTGTTCAATTTTTACAGGGTAATTTTCGAAAATAATTTCATTGACCTGTAATTCCAATTTTTCAATTGCTTCCTGGTCAATTTGACCCGGGTAAAGAAAATCAAATCTTAATCTATCCGGTCCTACGTATGATCCTGCCTGTTTGGCTTGATTGTTTGAAATTTGTCTTAAACAATAATGAATAAGATGAGTTGCAGTATGATTTGCTGAAACATCCATTCTGTGTTTCAGTGAAACCGAAGCCAATGCTTTTTCTCGTTCTTTTACATCCTGTGGGGTTCCAACAGTGAAGTGACCAACATGATAAATAATTCCTCTTGAGTCGATCTGGGAATCAATAACCTCAAAACACCATTGATTTCCTCTGATAATCCCTTTATCACCTACCTGCCCTCCTTTTTCAGCATAAAATGGTGATTTATCCAGCACGATTTCCCAGGTTTTCTTATCGGGTAGATAATACAGGGCGACAGTATTACAATGTTCTTCGTGATTACTGTATCCTGTAAAAGTGGTTTCGCTTAATGAATTAATTTCAAACACAACCTGTTTTTTTTGTTCAAAAACAGATTTTTTCCTTGCCTGTTCCTGTTGTTTCTGCAAATAATGATCAAATTCCTGCCAATCTGGTGAAAAATGGTTTTCTTCTGCAAGTTCAGAAATAAGGTCCCGTGGGATTCCATATGTATCATACCACTTAAAAAGAAGTTTTCCTGGAATCACCCTATCTGTTATTTTTGATGTGTCCGCATCAAAAATTTTTTTTGCAGAGGAAAGCAATCCAGAGAATTTCTTTTCTTCTTCAATAACAATATTCTCTATTTCTTCCTTTCTCCCAACAATTTCAGGATATACGCCATCAAAAATTGCAATCATTGGATTCAGCAGGGATGTAATAAAAGGTTGGTTTAAACCAATTTTTGTCCCCTGAAAATACGCTCTTCTTATGATTCTCCTCAGCACATATCCTCTACCCTCATTGTCAGGGTAAACACCGTCGCCAATGAGAAATACAATTGCCCGGCTATGGTCAGCAATGATTCTGAATTCTTTGATTGTTTTTTCTGTATACTTTTCATCTGCGATCTGTTCAAGTTTTTCTATTAATGGTACGAAAAGATCTGTTTCATAATTTGATTTCTTATCCTGCATAATTCTGGTGATTCTTTCAAGCCCCATGCCTGTATCAACTCCTCTTCTCTTTAGTGGTAGCAACTGTCCATCCATCTGCTGATTATATTGCGGGAAAACGAGATTCCAGAATTCAAGGAAACGGTCACAATCACAACCTGGTTTACAATCTTTATTTGTGCAAAGGGCATCAATTCCTGAGTCAATATATATTTCAGTACAGGGTCCGCAGGGTCCTGTTTCTCCCGCAGGTCCCCAGAAATTATCCTTCTTTCCCAGTGGTATAATTTTATTTTCTGGCAGTAGTTTTTTCCAGATTTTCAGGGTTTCTTCGTCTTCCAGGTAATACGAAGCCCAGAGTTTTTCTTTACTGATTTTCAGTATCAGGGTAACAAATTCCCATGCCCAATGAATGGCTTCTTCTTTAAAGTAATCACCGAAAGAGAAATTGCCAAGCATTTCAAAAAAAGTGTGGTGTCTTCCACTTAATCCAATTTTTTCAAGATCACTGTCTTTTCCTCCTGCTCGTAGGCATTTCTGACAGGACGTTGCTCGCGAGTAAGGCAGTGGCACTTCTGTTGCCCAGAATTTTTTAAACTGTACCATGCCAGCGCTCGTAAACAATAGGGTTGGATCTTCAAATGGTATTAGACTGCTACTCGGGACAACTGTATGGCTTTTTTTTTCAAAAAACTCCAGAAATTTCTTGCGTATTTCATTACTCTTCACTGATTTCCCCTTTCAGTTTTTCTATGGTTTGTTCACTGAAACCTTTTGAAGTCAAAATATACAGCATCTTTCGAAACGGTTTTTTGAGTGACAATACTAATTCCCTCGCTATTGTATATTCTAAACTCTCTGGATACATTTTTGCAAGTGATTCAGATATGATCGTTTCAGGGATGCCATCATTGGTGAGGAGATATCGGATATAATTCAAACCTCTCTTTTTTTTAATGTTCTTTTCTATAATCAGGTTACAGAACCTGTAATCGTTCAGAAAATTTCTTGATTTCAGGTAGTTTATTGTTTCTGATAGTTCTGGATCCCTGTATCCTTTTTTCTCAAGGTTCTGCCTGAGTTTGATTTCAGAAATTTCTTTAATCCTCAATATTTTCAGGGCATCCCGCAGGATATTATTATTTTTATTCACCTTTGAGAACGCAAAATCTATTTTTCCCTTCCTGTTGCACCCACAGCGTGACAGAAGATTTTTTGTCAATCTTACTGATTATTGTTTGAAACTCTTTTGCATTTGAGACGGTCCATTCATTAATTTTTCTTATCACTGTTCCTGCCGTAATTTCACATTCTTCTGCAGGGGAACCTGGTTCTACATTGATAACTATTACTCCTTTTAATGAAGCATCTATATTAAATTGTTTTCTTATTTCTTCTGTCATATCGCTGATTTTCAGACCTCTCCATGTTTTTCCCGTGGACTCACTTTCGGATTTTGCGATCGTATCTTCTTCGGGTCTTTCAGCTATTTTTATCTGAACGTTAATTTTTTTCTTATCTCGCCATACGGTCAATGTCGCCGTTTCTCCCACTTTTGCATCAGCAACCTTTTTTTGTAAATCTTTTGTGTCTGTGACAGAATTTCCATTAAATTCAAGGATGACATCGCCTGGTTTCAAACCCCCTTTTTCAGCAGGTGTGTCAGGCATTACATCTGATACCAGGGCTCCTTTTGTTTCTTTCAAACCAAAAGAAGAGGCCAGTTCTTCGGTAACTGGTTGAAGATATACTCCCAGGAATCCCCGGGTAACTTTTCCTGACGATTTCAATTCTCTGAAAACTTTTTTTGCAATGTTGATTGGTATTGCAAAGCCAATATTCTGGGCAACATAGGGTGCGATAATGGCTGTATTTATTCCTATTACCTCGCCCTTTATATTTACAAGGGGTCCTCCTGAATTTCCAGGATTAATAGCCGCATCGGTTTGTATGAAATCCTCATAGGGACTTGTTCCAAGCACGTTTCTCCCCTTGGCACTTACTACTCCAACTGTTAATGTTTCTTCAAGTCCCATCGGGTTTCCTATGGCAATAGCCCATTCGCCAATTTCGATTGTATCTGAATCACCCAGTGTGGCTGCAGGAAGTTTCTTTCCGGTATTGATTTTGATAAGGGCAAGGTCTGTCCTGGAATCTGTACCAATAATTTTTGCTTCGTACTTTTTTTCATCATTCATCAGTTTCACAAGAATTCTGTCCACTCCCTGTATAACGTGATTATTTGTAAGGATATAACCCTCCTCATCTACAATAAATCCTGAGCCAAGTCCTTCCTGTTTTTTCTTGAATGTTTTTGGTTGCTGTTGTCGCGGTCGCGAAAATCCAAAATCTTCAAAAAATTGGTCAAAAAGATCATTTCCAAAAGGATTCCAGTACCTGTATGTAACGGTTTTTTCTGTCGTGATCATCACCACTGCTGGTTTGACCATTTTTGCAACCTGTACAAATGCATTCTGGAGGGTATATGCACCCGAGGTATCAACCACCTGAACCGGTTTTATATTGGTTCCTACCTGTATACCTTGTTTTGTAACCGCATAGATCGCCCCAAATGTTAAACAACCTCCAATAATTCCTGCTATGATACCAAACCCGACAAATTTTTTCATTTCCATGATTACCTCCTTGATTTTTTTGTTTGCTCAAATTTTTAGATGCAAGAAATCAAAAGGAGGTTTAGACTTTTGATTTAATTTTTACCCATTTCCCCTGCATGATGGACTCTTCCACTGCTTCCAGTACTTCCTGACACTTTACTCCATCTGCGAAGTTTGGAGATGGCATTTTGTTTGTTGCGACACAATTCAATACATCTGCCACCATGTTCACAAACGAATCTCCGTAACCTATAATATGTCCTGCTGGCCACCAGTTTGCAGCGTAAGGATGGGATGCGTCTGTAGCAAGAATGGTGCGAAATCCCTGAACGCACGCAGGGTCGTCAACTGAGTAATATTCAAGTTCATTCAGCCGTTCCAGATTAAAAACGATGCTGCCTTTGCTTCCATTGATTTCCCATTTCTGACCATTTTTCCTTCCAGGAGCGAACCTTGTGGCTTCAAAAGAACCTATCGCACCATTTTCAAATCTTGCAAGAAAAAGTGTGGCATCATCAACATCAACTTTGCCTTTTTTGTCAGATTTTTCTGTTACAACCAGACCTGTGTTCAAATCATCTTTTTCTATTAAAAGGGGTCTCTCTTTTATGAATGTTTCGCTTACCCCAACTACCTCGCTGAATTCTCCAACAAGGTATCTGGTCATATCAATAAGATGTGCATTCAAATCTCCGTGTGCTCCTGAACCAGCGATATTTTTTTGCAATCGCCACACAAGCGGAAATTCAGGGTCAAGTATCCAGTCCTGAAGATACACAGCACGTACATGGTAAATTTTTCCAAGTTTGCCTTCTTCAATAAGTTTTTTTGCCAGTCCCACTGCGGGCAGTTTTCTATAATTGAAACAGATTGCGTGTTTGACCTTGTACTTTTCAACTGCCTCAAGCATTTCATATCCCTCTTTTAAGGAATTTGCAAGTGGTTTTTCACAGAATACGACTTTTCCCTCCTTTGCGGCTTCAATTGCAATATCTTTATGTTCATCAGGAGGCGTGGTGATATCCACCAGGTCAATTTCTGGACTGCTCGTAATTTTTTTCCAGTCGGTTGTTCTTTCCTGCCATCCGAACTTTTCTTGCGCGATTGATAATGGGACGTCATGTCTTCCGCATATCATTTTCATTACCGGGACAACAGACGTATCAAAAAATAAAGATATATCCCTGTATGCATGTGAGTGGGCTTTTCCCATAAACTTATAACCAATCAAACCTACATTGATTTGTTTTTTCCCCATTTTCCCCTCCTATGTTATTTTGTTTTTCCTTTTTCCTGACCTGTTTGTTCTACCTCTTTTTCCAGGCCAGCCTTTTGTCTTAGTTTTTTTATCAGTTGTTGATATACGTCGGGATTGTCTTTCAAAAATTTGATAGTACTTTCTCTTCCGTGTCCCAGTGCCTTTTCGCCAAAATAGAAATGATTTCCTTTTTTTTCAATCACATTAAGGGATAGTCCTGCATCTATTGTTGATCCTTCCTTTGAGACACCCGAATCAAACAAAATATCTATTTCTGCTTCCTTGAAAGGCGGAGCAACCTTATTTTTTACAATCTTGGTTTTTATCCTGATTCCATACATTTCTCCCTGACTTGTTTTGAGATTCTCAATCCGTCTGACTTCAAGCCTGACAGAAGAATAGAATTTCAACGCTCGTCCACCTGGGGTCGTTTCAGGATTTCCAAAAAACACTCCAATTTTTTCCCTTACCTGATTAATGAAAATAGCAGCAGTCTGGGATTTGCTGATGTAGCCCGTCAGTTTTCTTAATGCCTGTGACATCAATCTTGCCTGAAGTCCCATGACAGAGTCTCCCATTTCCCCTTCCAGTTCCGCTCTTGGAACAAGCGCTGCAACAGAATCAATGACGACAACGTCGATTGCATTGCTTCGTATCAGGGACTCCGCGATTTCCAGCGCCTGTTCTCCAGTATCTGGCTGGCTTATCAATAATTCATCCAGGTTTACTCCAAGTTTTTGTGCGTAATTAGGATTAAGGGCATGTTCTGCATCAATAAATGCTGCCTGACCTCCATTTTTTTGTGCCTCAGCAATTACCTGTAACGCCAGGGTTGTTTTTCCTGAGGATTCCTGTCCAAAAATTTCAGTAATTCTTCCTCTTGGAATGCCCCCGACGCCGAGCGCGATATCAAGGGAAATTGCTCCTGTGGGAATGGCGTCAACCTCAAGTCGCGTTTTTTCCCCGAGTTTCATGATAGAACCTTTTCCGAAATTTTTCTCAATTTGTTCAATCGCCATTGAAAGGGCTTTTTCTTTATCCATATCAATTTCCTCCTATGGGAATGTTTACGAGTTCTTTATATTCTGGCCCGGTTTGATGAAGAATTGATTCAAAAATTGTAATGTGGTTAATCTCCATTCTTCCCCAGTGTTCATGTTGAAATTTGGTTTCAAGATCGTGTATGAAATTTGAATCGATTGCCGAACGCGTTCTTCCAATAGTGATATGGGCATGAAATTTGTTTTCCGGGGGTAAACCGATTTTTGTTGCCGCTCTTTCCAGAATATCGTGAATAAGCAAAATAGCAGGATGTTGTTCAACACCAACCCAGATGACCCGTATGTGATTCCTGTCTGGGAAAAAACCAATACCCTGCACATCAATGGAAAACGGTATCAAGGAAGTAAATGCATTTTGAATGTTGTGGAGAAAATCCTGATATTTTTCTTCGTGTATATTGCCAAGGAATCTAAGTGTGATATGCAAATTTTTTGCAGGGACAATTTTTATTGCATTTTTTTGTTTTGCAAGCATCACAGTGATTGGTTCTAATTCATCAGTCAAGATGTCCGTTAATTTAATTCCTGAAAAAACCCTCATTGTTTTTTCGTCAGAAATTCTTCAAGCCAATTTTTAACCACGTCTTTTGCTCCGAGCCCAAAAGCAAGTGCAAATGCGAGTGCTCCGCTGGCAAGGATGATGTTAAAAACAGACGTGACGAAATTTCCACCTATACCCATTTCATCAAGAGCAAGAACCACTCCAAAAATGATAATAACAACCTTTGTTGTTTTTCCCAGTATATACGACTTTTGTATTCCTGCATTTCCTGCTGCTGTATTCACAACCCCTTCAACGATGTTGCCCACAAGGAGTGAAGCAATAAAAAGGATAAGGCCAATGATGATTTTAGGAATAAACGAAAGGAGGTTTTCAATAACTTCCGGAGGAATGGGGACGCCTGCCACATTGATGGAAAGAAAAACAACCACAATAAGAAGCAACCAGTAGATAACACTTGCCATCAATTCCGAAGGTTCTTTTGTTATTTGGCCTCTCAGCAATATTTCCCTGAATCCCGAATCCTCAACAAGTTTATCAATTTTAAGCATCTTCAGAAACTTTGTCGCCAGGATTTTGAAAACCTTAGCAACAATCCATCCAACGATAAAAACCAGCAGTCCGAAGAGTAATTTTGAAATAGCAACGCCCAATCTGCTAATCAGCTCTTTTGTTGGCGCCAGTAGAAACTCGTTCATTGATACCCTCCGTTTGTTACAGCCACAATTTCGGGTTCAACCTTATTATAATTTTATTGTTTCTTTTTTAACCAGGGCATCATACTTCTCATTTTAGCCCCAACTTCTTCTATCAGATGCTTTTCGGCTTTTTTTGCAAGTGCATTGAATACAGGCCTACCAACCCTGTTTTCAAGTATCCACTCGCGAGCAAACACACCATCCTGAACTTCTTTCAATATTTTTTTCATTTCCTCACGGACAGATTCATCAATAATTCTTGGACCTCTTGTCATGTCTCCATATTCTGCAGTATCACTGATGACCTTTCGCATACCCTGAATGCCTCGTTCTATAATCAAATCAACAATGAGTTTCAGTTCGTGGCACGTTTCATAATAAGCAATTTCAGGTTGATATCCTGCTTCCACAAGTGTCTCAAAGGATGCTTTGATGAGTTCTGTAACCCCGCCGCACAGAACGACCTGCTCTCCAAAAAGATCAGTTTCTGTTTCTTCCTGAAATGTGGTTTCAACAACTCCGCATCTCGTACCTCCGAGTGCTTTTGCGTAAGCAAGCGCGATTTTCAAAGCATTGCCAGTGGGATTCTGTTCAACGGCAACAAGGCATGGTACACCCTTCCCTTCTGTGAATTGTGTTCTCACCAGATCTCCGGGTCCTTTTGGTGCAACCATGAATATGTCAATGCTTGAAGGAACTTTAATCTGACTGTAAACGATTGAAAATCCATGAGCAAAACCAAGTGCCTGGCCATTTCTTATGTTTGTTTTGATTTCATTTTCGTATACAACGGGTTGCAGATTATCCTGGGTTAACATCATCATGATATCTGCTTTCTTTACCAGTTCTGCAGTACTTGCGGGAGTAAAATTATCCTTTTCAGCAAGGATCCAGTTGTTTGTTCCTTTCAACTCTGATACCATTACATTTACTCCGCTGTCTCTCAGGTTTAACGCGTGTGCCCTGCCCTGACTGCCATAACCAATAATTCCAACTGTTTTGTTTTTCAGAACACTTAAATCGGCATCCTTATCATAATAAATTTTTGCCATTTTTCTCCTCCACCTGTTTAAAAAGTGAATTGTTTATTTTTCTTTTCCGGCTTCTCTGCAGATGGCAATTCTTCCTGTTCTTGTTATTTCTTTTACACCGAAGCCCTTCATAAGGTCTATCATTGCGTCAACTTTGGGTTTACTACCAACAAGTTCTATTGTGAGACTTTTTCTGCCCACGTCGACAATTTTAGCGCGGAAAATATTCACCAGTTGTACAATTTCATTTCTAACATTGCTGTTTGCAGTGTTGACTTTGAGGAGCACAAGCTCCCTTTCAATATGTTCCTCTGATGTCAGATCCTGAACTTTGATGACGTCAACAAGTTTATTAAGTTGTTTGTATATCTGCTCAAGTATTTTTTCGTCTCCACTTACGGCAATGGACATTCTTGAAACAGTTGGGTCTTCTGTTTCTGCAACTGCAAGACTATCAATATTATAACCACGAGCCGAAAACAGTCCAGCAATTCTCGCGAGAACGCCGGACCTGTTTTCCACAGTGACAGAAATGATGTGTTGATTTTTTTCTATCATTTATGCGAGCCCTCCAATCATTTCTTTTAAACTTGCACCTGCTGGCACCATCGGAAAAACATTTTCTTCTGGTTCTATATGACAATCCACAAATACAGGGCCATCATTATGAGAAAATGCCTTTGTAAGTATTTTTCTTAACTCGGCTTTTTTTGTAACCCTGTAACCTGTGGCTCCATACGCTTCTGCAATTTTAACAAAGTCCGGTTGTTTTCCTTTCAAACAGGTGAAGGCATATTTTTTATTATAGAAAAGCTCCTGCCATTGTCTTACCATACCAAGATGGCAATTGTTTAAAATAACAACCTTAACCGGGATTTTTTCGGAAACCGCTGTGCTGAGTTCCTGAATATTCATCTGGATACTGCCATCTCCCGCTATGTCCACGACGATTTTATCCCTGCACGCCACCTGTGCACCTATCGCTGCGGGAAACCCAAATCCCATGGTTCCCAGTCCACCAGAGGAGATAAATGTTCTTGGATGTTTGAACCTATAGTATTGTGCCGCCCACATCTGGTTCTGTCCAACTTCTGTTGCGATAATTGCTTCGCCCTGTGTGAGTTCGGAAATTGTTTCAACCACAAACTGTGGTTTAAGACCATCAGTATCCTTGTAGGTAAGAGGATATTTTTCCTTCCATTGTTGTATTTTTGCAAGCCATTCTTCTATTTTTGTTTTCGGGCAATTCTTAAGCATCTGAGATAGAACGTTCTTGACATCTCCAACAATTGGTATTTCCACCAGGACATTTTTCCCGATAGAGGCAGGGTCAATGTCAATATGAATAATTTTCGCATGTGGAGCGAATTCACTGATTTTTCCTGTTACCCTATCATCAAACCTGCATCCAACTGCTATCAGGAGGTCTGTCTCCATAATCGCATTATTACCGTATCTTGTGCCGTGCATGCCAACCATTCCAAGATGAAGTGGATGTTCGGTTGGGAAACTTCCCAGTCCCATTAATGTCAGGGCAACCGGAATGTTTGTTTTTTCTACAAATTTTATAAGTTGTTCAGAAGCATTGGCGCTTATCACTCCGCCGCCCGCAAGGATGAGAGGTTGTCTGGATGTTTCAATTAATGACAATGCGCGTTCAATCTGAACCGGATGTCCATTATACACGGGTTTATAACTTCTTATTTCAATTGTTTCAGGATAATCAAAATCTACTTCTCCTCTTTGAACGTCAACTGGAATATCTATAAGAACCGGTCCGGGCTTTCCAGTTTTTGCGATAAAAAATGCTTCTTTGAATACCCTGGTAAGATGTTCGGTATTTTTTACAAGATAATTGTGTTTTGTAATTGGTCTGGAAATACCGGTTGTATCAACTTCCTGAAAAGCATCATTGCCAATCAACTGGGTTGCAACCTGTCCTGTAATTGCTACTAACGGAATTGAATCCATATACGCGGTTGCTATGCCTGTAACAAGATTTGTGGCGCCTGGTCCTGACGTCGCGAGACATACTCCCACTTTTCCAGAAGCCCTTGCATAACCATCCGCAGCATGCGCAGCACCCTGTTCGTGTCTTGTGAGAATAAATCGGATTCCACTATCATATAACGCATCACACAGTGGTAATACAACGCCTCCTGGATAACCAAAAATCACCTCGACCTTTTCTTTTTTCAAGCATTCAACAATGATTTGGGCGCCTTTCATCTATATCTCCTATTTACGTGGCTGTCTACTTCATCTCTTAAAAAAATTGCAGTGCAACGTGCCTGCTGGAGGTTAACTCAATTATAAGATGACGTTCATCAAATGTCAAGAATTTTTGATGTACCCTGTATTGTATATGAAAAAAATTGGGTTCTTACCTCGAGATTATTTGTTCTCGTGAAGAACCGACGGATATGGCAGTGATTCTGGTATTGACAAGATCCTCGATTCTCTCAATATATTTTTTTGCGTTTGTGGGCAAATGATGGAAGTCCGGAACATCGTTGATATTTTCATCCCATCCCTGAAATTCCTCATATTCAACCTCAATGTTCTCAAATACATTTGTATCAAGGGGATATTTATCAATTGGATTACCATTATGATAATACTTAATACCGATCTTAATCGTTTTTAATCCTGACAGCACATCAAGTTTTGTGATGACAAGTTCATCAAGGCCATTCAACATTGCGGCATATTTTACGATGACAGCATCAAACCAGCCGCATCTTCTTGGTCTTCCTGTTGTTGCACCAAACTCATTACCTGCTGTCCTCAACTTTTCATTGAGTTCGTCCTTGATTTCTGTGGGAAATGGTCCCATTCCAACCCTGGTTGTATATGCTTTTGCGATTCCAATGATTTTTGTGATTTTTTTAGGGCTTATTCCAAGGCCGGTACATGCTCCACCAGAAACAGGATTTGATGCAGTGACAAAAGGATATGTTCCAAAATCAATATCAAGAAATGTTCCCTGGGCTCCCTCTGCCAACACTGTTTTGCCATTTTCAAGCGCATCATTTAAGTACGCGGAAGCATCGATGGTAAGATTTTTGAGTTTTTCACGGTATTTGCTGTATTCTTCCACCAGTTGTTCGACTCTTACGGCGGATTCTTTATAGTACTGCTGGAAGAGATAATTTTTCAACTCAAGGGCGATGTTAAGTTTTTTTACAAATACTTCTTCGTTCAAAAAATCAACGACTCTTACTCCCATTCTCCCATATTTATCGGTGTATGTGGTACCGATACCCCTGCCTGTGGTTCCCAATTTGTCTTTACCCCTTTTGTTGTCCTCGATTTGATCAAGGATTTTATGATACGGTAAAGTTAAATGGGCGTTTTCTGCGATGAAGAGACGATTGGTGAAATCTATGCCATGGTTTTCCAGGTCTGTCATTTCCTGAAGGAAAGAGGATGGATCTATCACCACTCCATTGCCGAGAACCCCCACTACATTTTTATGAAGCAGTCCAGAAGGTATCAGATGAAAAACAAATTTTTGATTATTACAGACAACAGTATGACCTGCATTCGCTCCACCCTGGTATCTTGCAACAATATCATGCTGTGATGCCAGGGTATCTATAATTTTACCCTTGCCTTCGTCTCCCCACTGAGTTCCAACAACCACTGTTACCATTTATGCCCCCAATTTCTTTATAATTGCTTTTCCCATTTCATCGGTGCTTACCCCTGCTGTACCTTCGGGTCTGAAATCGTAGGTTGTGTGTTTTCCTTCTTCAATGACTTCCGATAATGCATTCTCGAGTTTTTCAGCGGATTCCACCTCACCTATATACTGGAGCATCAAAACAGCCGCCAGTATTTGAGCTGATGGATTTACAACATTCTTTCCTGCATATTTGGGTGCGCTTCCATGTGTTGGTTCAAAAATGGCAACCTCATCTCCGTAATTTGCTCCCGGGGAAAGTCCAAGTCCACCAACGAGGCCTGCGCACAAATCAGAAAGAATATCTCCATATAGATTTGGGCACGCCAGGACATCATATTTCTGAGGTTTTTGAACCAGTTGCATTGCCATGTTGTCAACAATCCTATCTTCAAATTCAATGTCAGGATAATTAAGTGATACTTTCCTTGCGACATCAAGAAACAGTCCATCTGTAAACTTCATAATGTTTGCTTTATGCACAGCAGTGACTTTTTTTCTTTTATTTTTTCTCGCATATTCAAAAGCAAATTTCACAATTTTTTCTGTCCCTGTAATTGATATCGGTTTTATGCTGATACCTGAGTCATTGCTGATTTTCTTGCCGATAAGATTTTCAATCTCTTTGATAACTGAAAGTGTTTCTGATTTTCCCATTTCAAATTCAATTCCGGCGTAAAGGTCTTCCATATTTTCTCTCACAACCACCAGGTCGATATTTTCATACAGGGTTCTTGCACCCCTGTAAACTTTGAATGGTCTGACACATGCATAGAGATTGAAAATCTGTCTCAAAGCCACATTGATACTTCTGTATCCGCTACCCACCGGTGTGGTTATAGGTCCTTTCAAACACACTTTATTTTTCTTGATGGACTGGATTGTATTTTCTGGAAGCGGGTCTCCGAATTTTTCAATCGCAGGTATACCGGCTTCGCATTCTTCCCAGTCAATGCTAACACCCGTTGCTTTGATGCACTCTTTCGTAACTTCTGTCAATTCTGGGCCTATACCATCGCCCGGGATTAATGTGACTGTATGTTTTTTCATATTTGAAAGTCCTTGTATTTTTTGAGATAATTAATGATACCACCCTCATTGATAATTTTGAGCAAGAATTCCGGTAAGGGTTTAACTGGAACATGGATATTCTGGGACTCGTTAAAAATATGCCCCTTCAGAAGATCTATTTGCAGAATATCATGTTGTGAAATCGGATCTGTATTGGCTTCTATCAAAACAAGCCCTACATTTATTCCGTTTCTAAAGAAAATTCTGGCAAAACTTTTTGCGATAATTGCTCCAATTTTCGCATATTTTAAAGCAAGCACTGCTTGTTCGCGAGAAGAACCGCATCCAAAATTATTACCTGCCACAATAAAATCTCCTGGGTTAATCTTTTTTGAAAAATCAGGATCAATGTCTTCAAATATATGAGATGCAAGTTCAGTCATATCCAGCGTTTTGAATTTGTATCGCCCTGAAATAATATAATCAGTATTAATGTCATCTCCGAATTTATGCACCTTTCCTGTTAATATCATAATTTCCTCCTTCCAAACAAAGTATTTTACAAGAAATTGAGTACAAGGTCAAACGTGTGAATTGTTATCATGCTTTTGCTACTGTCAATACCTTTACTTCTCTGGCTCCATTTTTTTTCAGGGTTTTATATACTTCTTCGATAGTGGCGCCTGTTGTGTAGACATCGTCAATAACAAGTATTTTTTTATCCTTAATGATGGAAGTATTCCTTACTTTATATACATTTGCAACATTTTCTTTCCTTTCATTGATATCAAGATTTGTTTGTGAGCGATTATTTTTTGTTTTCACGAGTGCGTGGTAAACAGCAGGTTTGTTTTGCATTTTACCAAGATGAAATGCTATCAGCCAGCTTTGATTAAAAGATCTTTTGAATTCTTTCACTGGATGTAGCGGTACTGGAATAATTATATCGAATTTAATTTCTGAATGTTGAGTAATAAAATCGTTCATCCACGTGGCAAAGGAAAATGCAATCCATTTTCTTTTTTTATATTTATATGTGTGAATCGCATTCATCACCGGGCCTTCGTAGAGAGCAAGCGAAAATATTCGTTCGTGTAACGATGGAGCAATTGTAATATGGTTTAGACAATCAATACAGAAGCAATATTTTTTAATTGCGACCTCTCGTCCGCACCCACAGCATTTTTCTGGAAAAATCGGGTCTATGATATGATGAAATAATAAGAATTTCAATTTTTGCAAAACCATGAGATTACAAAAAAAATATATTTATACGGAATTTTTCAATTTTTATGTCATTGCCTTTTTTATATTTGCCTTCATTTTTATGATGAGGGCACTTTTATTGCTATCGGATTTAATTATAAACCATTTTTTTACTCCTGTAACTGTTGTCAGATTTTTTCTCTTCTCTTTCTTTGAGATATGTCCTGATATTGTTTCTCTTTCCTTTTTAACGGCTGTAACGGGTACTGTGGCAAGAATGAATATGGAGAGAGAATACTGGGTTTTTTTGACGTCAGGGGTTTCGGCGAACCAGATTGTTAGATATTTTTTATTGCTTGGAGTGATTTTTATTTTTCTTGAAATATGGTTATGCCTTTTTTTGTCTCCGAATTCAACATATGGAAAGAAATTGTTACTGAATCAGGCTCATCTTGACGAACCCATGAAGTTATTCAGAAATCAAACATTGGTCAAAGATTTTCCCGGATTGACCATTTACGTGGAAAGGGTTATGAACAGAAATTTTTACAATGTCGTAATTTGTTACAGGGAGGGTTCTGATTCCGTATGTATCATCAAGGCAGAAAAGGCGCATTTAAGAATAGACAGGGATGGATTTCTGTGCCTTTTTCTTGAGAACGGCTTCCTTGAGACGCATTCTATAAAAAAAGCCACCTTACTTGTAAAAGTGGATTTTGATGTTTACACATTTTCTCTTCCTTATAAAAGAATTGTTGATGCTTTTCCTCAGAGAAAAATCAAGGAAATGAATTTTTTCATGCTTTTGAACTCAATTGATGTTAGAACAAACAGAAATGAAATTCTGGTGATGCTTTTCAAGAAGATTTTCTTTGCGACTTTACCCCTGTTTTATGTGTTCATGGGGTTCTATACGGGAATAGGAATCAGGGCGACAGGATATTTGCAGATACTTGGAATTGGCTTATTTATAGGACTTGGTTCTTATTTCATGATTCTTGTTGGCGAGGGTATCGCATTCAAAACCAATAGCAGTTTTATGTTTTTTGTAACACCCCTAATTTTTATATTCGCCATTATTGCTGTAAAAAGGAAATTTTCACATGTTGCTTAGAGAGAAACATATCTTGCTGGATACTTTCAAATTTTTTCTTCTTTTGCTTACGGCTTTTGCAATACTATTATTTATTTTGCAAATATTCTGGACCATTGCAGATGCAAGACATACGAGGGTTTTTTTATGGAAAGATTGTGTGGTGAATTTTTATGATAGTTTTCTTGTAGTAATTCCTTTTATTACCATATTAAGTGCTTTTTTGGTTTTTTCTGAAATGGAAAAATTCAAGCAGATTTCCATTTTTGAATTAAAAGGAATTTCTGAACTTCAGATATTTAAAATATTTGTTATTTTTGGTTTTTTGTGTTCTTTGTTTTCCTTTATTGCGGGGTTGCTTACACCCTATCAGAACGAAATAAAAAATAACAGTAGGAAGACGGATTCATTGAGTATTCTTACAGAAAGTGTATGTTTCTGGGCCACGGATTATAAGCAACAGGATATTGTGGAAAATCTTATTATTTCGGAAAACCGTTCTAATGTAACATATTATGCAAAGAAGGCAAAATTCTTCGAAAAAAGCATTATACTTTATGACGGAAAAATTGTTTATGGGGATAGAACAACACGACATTTTCAACAATTTACTTTAGAAACTGATTTTTGTCCCCGTGCGCTGCTTTTATATGCGGTTGGTTTTCCTGAAAGATGGACGTTTTTCAAGTTACATGGATTATTGAAACAAGTTGCATCAGTGGGTATCAAATCAAAATCTGACTGGATTTTTCTTTATTCAAAAATATCCTATCCCATGTTGAACATTTTTATCATTTTACTTCTATTCCCGTTTTTCCATTATAGAAGGTCTATGGCAAAAACCAGGATTTTTAGTGTTGCTTTCACAGGGACGCTGATGGTGTATTCATTATATTCTTTCGGTCTTTCTCTTGGCAGAGCAGAAATCATTCCCTGGCAGGTCGCGCCCTGGGTATCACATTTGATTTTAACGATTTTTTTCATCCTTTATTTGTCAGCGGTAAGGAAAAAGATGTATAATTTTATTTAATTTTGTGCAATGCTTATTGCTTCTGGAGAACGATATGAAAACAGAACACCTTTTAATAGAGATAGGATGTGAAGATTTACCTTCCTGGTCAGGACAGCATTTTATAAGCAGGTTCAAGCCCTTATTTCTTGGCGAATTGAATAATTACAAATTGACTGCGGATGATGTGATGTTTTTTTTCACCCCTCGTAGATTTGTTATTTTCATTAAAGGTCTGTCTTCAAAAATTCCTCCCGAACGCAGAGAAATTACAGGTCCCAGATATGAGGCTGCTTTTGATAAAGATGGACAAGCAACCATTGCTGCTGCTGGTTTTGCAAAAGCACACGGGGTGTCTGTTTCGTCTCTGAAAGTGAAGAATGTGAATGGTAAAAAGGTTGTGTATGTGACAAAGACAATACCAGGTGTTGCTACAAAGGATATTATTCCAGATATTCTTGTTCGCACACTTAGAAAAATTGATATTCCGAAAGGAATGAGGTGGAATGAATCACAGGAAGTGTTTTATAGACCCGTGCGATGGATGCTTGCAATATTTGGGAACCAGAATCTGGACGTCAATTTTGGCGGTATAAAAAGTTCAAGATACACTTATGGGCACAGAATTCTGCGTCCGAACAGAATAAGGGTTCAGAACTGGGAAGATTATTTTGACAAAATTCAGAAATCTTTTGTTCTTCTGGGTGAAGATTTAAGACAACAATTTATACTCAATCTCATCAGTACGAACCTCAAAGAAAATGAAAATTTTGAAGAATCCATGGGCAAGGACCTTGTAAATCTTATAGAATATCCACGCGTGATACGGTGTAATTTTCCATCAATTGATTACAATCTGCCAGAAGAGGTTTTAAGGGTTCTGATAGCAAAGGCAAAAGGTATTCCAATTTTTTGTGGTGAGCAACTGAAAAAAGAATATTTTGTTATCAGTGACGGTAATGATAACGAAAATGTACGAGTTAATTATGAAAACCTGTTGAAAACAAGAATTCTCGATGCTCAGTTCTTTTATAATTCAGATATATCTGTTCCTTTTGATGAATTCGGGAAAAAACTGGATAAAATTGTTTTTCATCAAAAATGGGGTTCTGTCGCGAAAAAGGTCGAGAGGTTGAAAGGACTGGCGTTTGAATTTTCTGAAATAATGGGGCTTGATTCAGAACAGAAAAAAACCTTGATTCGGTCGGCTGAAATTTGCAAAAATGATCTTGCTTCAGAAATGGTGAGGGAATTTCCGGACTTGCATGGAACTATGGGAGCAATATATGCAAAACTTTCCGGGGAAAGTGAAGATGTGTGCAGAACGATTGCAGAATACATGCTTCCAGCATCCCCTGGAGACAAACTTCCTCAAGGTATATGTGGTATTCTTCTGGGCATTATTGATAGACTTGATTATGTCGTTGCCTTTATATCCGCAGGAGTTGATGTTTCTGGTTCAGAAGACCCCTATGGTTTGAAAAGAATTGCCGGAGGACTGTTCCCCTTGATTTATGTGTCTGGCTTTGAGTATGATTATCGCCAAATTGTTAGAAAGATACTTGAATATTATGACATTCCTGCTGAAGAAAAAAACAGTATTTCTTCAAAAATTGATGAATTTCTTATACAGAGATATGAATCTCATCTTGAATCTGAGGGTTTTCCGAGAGGTTTAAGAAGAAGTGTGTTGACTATCGATGGCATGAATTTTCTAAAAATCAGAAAAAAACTGGAGGCACTGAAGAATTTCATCAAAAACGATATTGATGCAGAACAGATATTGATTCCTGTTACCCGTATTGCCAATATTTTGAGACAGGCGACAGAAAGGAAAATTCAGATTCCTGAGTTCCATCAGGATTTGATTGAGGAATCTGGCGAACGAATTCTTGCAGAAGTTTACAATACTTACGCAGAAAAATCTGAAGGATTGCTTGCACAAATGGATTATGATAATTTCTTAAAGATTTTATCAGGTTTGAAGGAGCCAGTGGATAATTTTTTCGATAGCGTTCTTGTTATGTGTCCCCAGGAGGTTTTGAGGAATAACCGTCTTGCTCTTTTGAAAAAATTTAATGATGTTTTTCTTAAATTCGCAGACTTTTCATATATCAGGGAAGAGGATATAAAAAATGCTCAAAAATACTGATTCAGATATTGCCATGTTGATAAAACGCGAGATACAAAGAGAAAAAGAAACCATTAATCTTATCGCTTCTGAAAATTATGTTAGCAAAGCGGTTCTTATGGCAGTGGGTTCAATTTTGACAAACAAGTATGCAGAAGGAACCCCATGGAAAAGATACTATGATGGTTGTGAAAACGTTGATGAAATTGAAAGTATTGCCATAGCTCGTTTGAAAAAACTTTTCAATGCTGAACATGCGAATGTTCAACCGCATGCGGGAAGTCAGGCAAATATGGCAGTTTATTTTGCTGCATTGAAGCCAGGGGATGTAATACTCGGGATGGACCTTGCTGCTGGAGGGCACCTTACGCATGGGACGAAGGTCAATTTTTCAGGAATGATATTTAAATCATTTTACTATGGAGTTGACCGGGAATCAGAACGACTTAACTATGATGAGATTTTAAGCATTGCCAAAAAAGTAAGGCCAAAATTGATTATGTGCGGAGCAAGCGCTTATCCAAGGATAATTGATTTTGAAAAATTTTCAGACATTGCCAGAAATGTTGGAGCGTACCTGTGTGCAGATATTGCTCATATTGCAGGGATTATTGCTGCGAAATTGCATCCTTCGCCGGTTGAGTGTTCAGAGTTTGTAACAGGAAGTACTCATAAAACCCTCAGAGGTCCAAGAGGTGGTTTTATTTTGTGCAAAAAGGGTTTTGCGCAGGAAATTGATAAGGCAGTATTTCCTGGCATACAGGGAGGCCCTTTGATGCATGTGATTGCAGGAAAAGCAGTGGCATTTAAAGAAGCAATGGATAAAAAATTTTACTTCTATCAGAAACAGTTGCTTGAGAACTGTTCACTGATGGCTAAAGGACTAATTGAAAAAAAATATCGACTTGTTACCGGTGGTACTGATAACCATTTAATACTGATTGATCTTCGTAATAAAATGATAACGGGTGAGCAGGCTCAAAAAACCCTTGGTATGGTAGGTATTACTGTTAATCGTAACGCAATACCTTATGATCCGTTGCCTCCGAATATCGCAAGTGGTATTCGTGTTGGCACAGCCGCGATCACCACAAGGGGAATGAAAAAGGGTGATATTGAAAAAATTCTTGATTTCATTGATGAGGCGCTGTACTACAGAGATGATTGTAATAAGCTGGCTATGATTAGAAAACAGGTAAAAAAATTCGCTTCACAATTTCCCATTTATCCTGAACAACGATGAAAAACAAACCAAGGCCCGGCTGGGATGAGTATTTTATGAAAATTGCGCACCTGGTGAGCGAAAGGTCAACCTGTCTCAGGCGAAAAGTTGGCGCGGTCCTGGTTAAGGAAAAAAGAATTCTTGCCACCGGGTACAATGGTGCGCCTTCTGGTGTGACTCACTGTGAGAAGGCGGGTTGCCTCAGGGAAGAACTGGGTATCCCATCAGGAGAGCGTCACGAATTGTGCAGAGGGCTTCATGCCGAACAGAACGCAATTATTCAGGCAGCGTATCACGGGGTAAGCATAAAAGGCAGTGTGCTTTATATTACCTGTCACCCATGTTCGGTATGTGCAAAAATGATTATCAATGCGGGTATAAAGGAAGTAGTAATTTTTGAAGGATATCCTGATAAACTTGCGAAGATTATGCTTGAAGAAGCGTCTATTGTGATAAGGTATATCGGAAAAGATGTGAGTAAACATTGAATTCGGAGGTTGATATGAGCAAGAATATTTTACTTTTTGGGAAACAGGATTGTGGTTTATGCCAGGGGTGGAAAAAAAAACTTGAGAATTTCAATATTCCCTTTACATATCTTGATACAGAAAATCCTGATAACCTGACGGAATTTACACTGATGGGGCTTACAAAGATACCAGCGCTGGTCATTGGCGAAAATAAGTTTGAGGGTATTAGGCCATCGGATCTTTCTATAGATGAAATTAAGAAAATGATGGAAAATGAATAACAATGATACGATGGTTAGAAATTTGCCACCTATTATTCTCAGCGTTTTGCATCAAAGGGGAATAAAAACCCGGAAACAAATACAGGAATTTTTGGATCCTTCTGTTTCTTCTCTTTCAGATCCATTTTCAATCAGCGATATGGAAAAAGGTTGTAAAATTCTTGAACAAGCAATTTATTCAAAGAAAAATATTTTTTTATATGCAGACGGTGATGTTGATGGAATTGCTGGTGCTGCTATGTTTGTAAACCTGTTCAGGAAGATGAAAATTCCTTTTGACATCAAACTTACTCACAGACTTGAGGATTATGAAATTGAGCCGGATTTCATAAATAGGATAAGAAATCTTGGTTACGAGTTATTGATTACGATTGATACAGGTACGACTTCAAATGAACTTATTGAATACTGTGAACAATTAGGTTTTCCACTTATTATCATTGACCATCATAAAGGAGAGATGTTAAAAAACCTGAAACATGTGGTTATTATCAATCCGTCACTCGGTAGAGAGGATTCTGATTTTGATGTGTTGACCGCTTCGGGGCTTTCTTTCAAAGTGATTCAGGCTCTCAAGAGTTTTTCCCCTTTTTTCCCTGATGAAATTTTTGCGTCGAGTATTGAACTTGCGACAATCGGGACTCTCAGTGACTATGGGTTTTTAACCGGAGAAAATCGTGTAATAGTGAAAATTGGTTTGAACGGGCTTGAGAATACGAGTATTCCTGGTATTGAAACATTCAGGGAATTTTTTTATGTACCCGGAAAGAACAGTGATGTTGAATCTATAACGCATTACCTGAACCCAAAGTTGAATACGCCTGGTCGTTTTGGAAGACCTGAACTCACTTTGAAAGTTTTGACAGCAAACAAAGAAGAAGAAATTCAAAACGTTTTTGAAGAAATAGAATTTTTTGAGAAAGAAAAACAGAAAATTCTCAGGAGATTTTCGTGTTCCATAGAAAAATTGAAAAATCCTGAATGTCCGTTGTTTCTGTTATTTGAAAACATACCGGCGTCTTTTTCTGGCACATTTGCCGCGAGGACAAGTGAAAAATTTCAACTCCCTGCCCTTGTGGCGATCAAAAATGGAGATTTTCTTCAGGGTTCAGCCCGCAGTTACGATAGAGCAGACCTTTATGAACTTTTTAATAATTTCAAGAACTATTTTATTTCCTTTGGTGGTCACAAAAACGCGGTTGGTTTCAAAATGAAAATTGATTTTCTAAATGAACTTAAACATGCATGGAAACAGTTAAGGCTTTGTAGTATTTCTTCAAAACAATCTGTGAAACCTTTAGAAGCAGATTTTGAAGCGTTGACGATTCCTGTGTTTGAGAATATTCAACAATTAAAACCATTTGGACCTGGAAACCCGCCGGTACTTTTTATTTCGAATCCCGTTGAATGTTTGAAAATTACCGGATGCAAAGGTAAAAAGACAATTGCATGGGTTAAACAAGGTAATAAAATGTTTGAAGTGCATTTTTCAAAAGGTTTCAAGATGCCAGGAGGTCCTATTTCAATCACATATGTGCCACATTTGAGAAAATCAGAAGGACTTTATATTCCCTGGCTGGATGTAAAAAATTATTCAACGACCTTTTGAGGCCTTTTCACTTTTCCTGATTTCAGACACTGTGTACATATAGCCAATCGTCTTGTTTTCCCCTGGTATTCAACAAGCAATTTCTGCACATTGGGTTTCCATGTTCTTCTTGTTTTAACATTTGAATGACTGACATTATTGCCTGTTTTTTGCCCTTTGCCACATATTTCGCACTTCATTTCTACTCCTTTTTATCTGTTTTTAGTTTCGTTTGTTACTATATTTTTCAATTCAGGTATGCTTTTCAACAGGTATTGCACATACTCATGTTTTGGATTTATCGACATAACTTTTTCCAGGTATTCCTTGGCTCCCTTAATATCTTTTTCTTGAAATATTTTAATGGAAGCGAGTCCAAGCAATACATCCACATCATATGGATTAAACCCTAACGCCATTTCATAATAGACCTTTGCCCTTTTAAAATTCTGTGTTTGCATATAAAGTGTACCAAGATTGGCATCTGTTTTTGCGAAATGCGGAAAAATATTATTATTGATTGTTAAATAAACTTCTTCTGCATTTTTTATATCGCCAATTTGTCCATATGCATAAGCCATTTTATACAAAGCTACCGCATTGTAAGGATTTATTTTACACACTTTTTTATAATTTTCAATTGCTGTAATAAAATTGTTCGCTTCTCTTGCTGCTATTGCTTTTTTTAAATAAACCTCAGGAACGAGCCGATAAAAGGTTTTCCACCCTGCCAGGGTAATCATGGCAATCATTACTATTGCAGCAGTGGTTTTTTTCAAGAAGCCAGATATTTGAATGGTGGTGGTTTTTTTTAAACTGAAACACAATCCGAGAAGGAACCAGAAATACATTGCGGTAGAAGTGTTTGTGAGGTTGGTGGAAAGGATATTGTCAACAAGTACAGCGATTATTCCAGATGAGGCAAAAAGAAAAGTATTATTTGATTCTTCATCTTTTGTTTTCAGTCCGTTGTAAATTGCAACTACTATTATAATAAAGAAAAATACAAGTCCGATAATGCCATTTTCCGACCATATTTCGAGATACTGGCAATGTGGATGATTGGTTATTGGAGTCGCCTGTGGTCTGAGAAAATATTCTCTGAAACGGAAATAAGGATAATAAAATATGAAATTACCTGTCCCCCAACCTGTCACGATTTTCGCTTTGATTAGATTCCATGTACCTTTCCATATGTAATACCTGATATCCTGTACAAATTGAGTCTGTATTTTATGCCACATAATGGCTGTTCCAAAAACAATAATAACAAAACCAATGTATTTCAGCCAGGGAATTTTATGATTTCTTAAAAGAAAAAATGAGGTAAAAGAACAAGCTGTGGCAAGGGCAAAAAGAGATGCTCTTGATTTTGTAAGAATCAGGGCGGCAAGCGTTATGATGAAATAAATGGCTGCTATGGTATTGAGTTTCTTTTTGAAAAAATAAAGGGTGAGGAACACAGGCATCAATAAATGCCCTGCAAAAAAATTCGGATTCCCAAAAGTTGAGATGGGATAATGTGTTTTTGGATACTGAACAAAAGCAGTGATTGAGGCGATTACCATTGCTGAAGCCCATATGAAGGCGTCTTTTTTTTCCCATTTCCATAACATACCCATTATGAACAACAGGTAGTACAGAAGATAATTTTCAAGTGCCTGGGCTGCTCCATATTTTACAGGTGCATAAAAGCATCCCATAAGAATAAACGCAAAAAATAATGTACCAGCAAGAAAACCTGTAAAATGGATAGAAATCGTTTCTTTTCTTAAAAAAAGCGCCGCAGCGAAAATTGCCACCGACAACGCGCCAAGGATATCTTTTATTATGGTATAATCGTAGGCAGGTTTAAAATTTAAAAGCGGTGCAATTCCAAAAAATAATATAGAAACAATAGTAACCAATGTTCTAAACCCTATCGTTTCTTCATCTTTTTTTAACATCTGGCTGATGTTTTCCTGTTCTTTTTTCTTTTTTGACATTGTGCCCTTTTATGTTATTTGTCCCTGAAAAACAAAAATCCAGTGAATATTATTATAGCAAAATCGAGCCATATACTCCAGTTTTCCGCATAATACAGATCATATCTGAACCTTTCTTCGGGTTCTACCTGACCTCCTTTCAGCCCATGAATCTGAGCCCATCCTGTGATGCCAGGTAGAATTTTCATCCGTTCGTAAAATCCAGGAATCGAAAAAAACAATCTGTCTTCTGTTGATAATGGTCTGGGTCCTACAATACTCATATCTGATTTGAGTACATTAAATAATTGTGGAAGTTCATCGATGTTAGATTTTCTCAGCCATGTGCCAATTTTTGTGATTCTCGAATCCTTTTCAAGAGTATATGGAAGGATATTTTCTGCACCCTTCACCATTGTTCTGAATTTGAAAATTTTGAATTTTTTATTTCTGTATCCTGTTCTTTCCTGAATGAAAAAAACCGGTCCATCAGAACTGAATTTAATAATAGTTGCGATTAAAAAAAGAAAGGGCATGCTTATTGTCAGAAATGCCATGCTAAAAAGAATATCAAAAAATCTTTTTATAACCTTATTATGCCAGATCTCAAGTGGCAAAATATCAGTTGTGATAACAGGGATTCCATATATTTCCTCCACCCTTCCGCCGCTGAGAAAAACTCTTGATGTTCTGGGATAAACATAATATTGAATGCCTGAATTGCTGCATATACGTGCTATCTGTTGAATTTTTTGAAAATCTTCAAGGCAAATGATGACACGAATATTGTCCGGTCTGTCCGAATTTTGTACAGAAAATTGCAGTTGTTCAACATGCTGGAATATAATTCTATTTTCTGGAATACCGTGAAGTTTTAACCTCTTTACAATTGGAGTCATGTCTCTGTTATCTCCAACGAGATAGAAGGTGAAATCTTCTTTTGCCAGGGTTACATTTATGATGAGATGTACCAGGGATAGAATAAAAAACGAGATAAGGATACCGAGTATGATTGCAATCCGTGAATAATAAAATCCTCTATAAAAAAATGTGAGTGCACTGATAATAATGGCAGAGTAAAAACTGCTTTGAATAATCTTACTCAGCTCAAAACATAAATTGATAAATTTGTGCTCTTTATAAATTCTGTTGACATTGAGCATAACAATCCAGATCAACGCTGCAAAAATGGATATGTGAATATATGGTTTAAGGGGAGCGATCCCTTTATCTGGAAAAATATGCCATGAAAATCTTATTGCATATCCAAGTAACATGCTTATTAATATAATAATGAAGTCGAGAAAAATTAAAATTTTTTTATCCATTGTTTTCCACAGAGATTAATAACTGTTCATATTTCTGAATTACATCATCCCATCTGTAGAATTGTTTTACTCTTTCCCGTGCTTTGTCTCCAAGGGATGAAAATTTTTCTGGACTTTCAACCATTTGTTTTATCAAATTTGCCAGGGAGCCAGATTTTTTTGTGAAATAAAGTCCGCAATCACCAAGGACTTCCCTGTTGAATGGTACGTCAAGCGCGAGAATCAGTGCTCCGCAACCCATGGCAGATAGGAGCGCAGGATTGGTTCCACCAACTTCATTTCCATGGATATATGCGAGTGAATTTGCCTGTAACTCAAGATATGCCTTTTTTTCATATACGGGCCCGGTAAATTTTATCTGCTGGGAAGCAATATTAAGAATGTTTTTTACATAAGAATTTTTCTTTCTGATATCGCCGGAGATAGCCAGAACATTGTTAATATTTGCTAATTGAAATTCTTTTATCATCAATTCCTGATTATTTTCTGGCTCAAGCCGGCTGCCATTAAAAAAATATGTTTTTGGCTGCAATCCCATTGATTTAATAATTTCTGGCGACTTAGAATAAAAGATGTCAGCACCATATGGTATATAGACACTTTTCTTGTGAAATCGGGAATCATAATATTCTGCGATCTTGTGGGAGTCAGCGACGATTGAATCAGCAATGAAAGTAGAAAAACAGGAAGCAAACTTAAAATAGGTCTTTCCGCAAAATCCCCATTTTTGCCTCTTCCATTCAAATCCATCAACGTTGATGACAAATTTTTTTCCATAAATTTTCCCAAAAATTGCCAAGGGACTATTGGCTGCGTTAAATAGAAGTATTACATCTGGAGACCATATAATTGTTTTCAACATGCTGAAAAAAGTATGAGAAAACGTTTCTGTGATTTTGCCCCTGATACAAAAGGGAAAACAAACCTGTATATTGTCGCCAGGCAAAGGCTTGTCAGGGTAAAGATATTTTCGACAGGGTACAAAAATTTTGTGTCCTTTTTTACCGAGATACTCTGCAATCTTTTCAGCGCAGGTTTCAAAGCCACCGTATCTGGCTGGTATTCCTCTTATTCCAAGTATAGCGATTTTCATGTTTATCATTATAACAGGGAAACAAGATTTCTGTATACTTCAACTGTTTTTTTCGCGCATTCCATCCACGAAAATTTTTTTGCCTGTTTGAGCCCTTTTTCTTTTAACTCTTTCTGGAGATTGCCGTTTTGATGCAATGTTAATATTGCTGACGATATCTCCTGGCTATTATATGGGTCGACCAGGATACCTGCCTCTTCCACTATTTCTGGTAGAGAAGAACTGGCAGATGCAATTACCGGGCAACCGCATGCCATTGCTTCCAGAACAGGAAGTCCAAAACCCTCGTAAAATGATGGATAAACCAGCATTTCTGCACCACTGTATAGAGCGATGAGGTCGTCGTTTTCAACATAATCTGTAAACAAAATTTTTTCTTTAATTGTTGGTTCCCCTGCAGAAAAAATTTCATCATATAACCATAATTTTTTCCCTGTAATAACAAGACAACATGGAAAATCTTCTTTTTTTTTCAGTATCAGGGAATAGGCACTTATCAAACCCTGAAGATTTTTTCTTGGTTGGAGATTTGAAACGCTAAGGATATAAGGACGGAAAATTTTATGTTTTGTAAGCACTTGTTGTATCTTTTCTTCGTTTACAGGTTTGAATTCTTCAGAAACCCCATTATAAGTTATACAAACTTTTTCATCAATATCACCATATTTTTTTAAAATTTCTCTCTTTGAGAACTGAGAAACCGTGATGATTTTTTTTGCCTTTCTTATTGAGGACGGCATAAGTGTTTTCATTTTTATCCGTTCAAAAAAAGGAAAAAATTCAGGATGAATGAGATAAGAAACATCGTGTAACGTGATAACCGATGGAATCTGGACAAAAGGTGGAATATGATACTGGGTATGTAAGACATCAATGTTTGTCCTTTTTATTTTTGATGGCAGGTCAAGCATCAATCTTTTGATTGAAGATGTGGAGACCTTTTCAAATGAGAAAGAAGGATGTCCTTTCAGAAATGAAGGTATTTCAGCCATGTGGTTCAGGAAAACAATAAATTGTAAATCCGGAGGATTTAATTTCGAAAGCCCTCTCAAGAGCCCTTCGATGTATCTTTCATTTCCTCCCTGTTTCATTCCAATTGCATGGGCTTCAATACCTATTTTTATCATGTTTATTTCTTGTTTTTTCGATAAGATTGTTGTACACCTCAAGATATTGCATGGCAGTGTGCTTAATATCAAAATGATTTTTTGCGTGATTTGCTGCGTTTTCAGATAATGCTTTATGTAGTTGTTCGTTTTCAAGCAATGTGGTGATTATTTCTGCCATCTTTATTGGTTCATTTGAGTCAACCAGAAATCCTGTTTTGCCATCTGTAATCTGTTCTGTTACTCCGCCGTTTGAAAACGCAACGACTGGGGTTCCGCATGCCATGGCTTCTGAAATTGTGAGTCCCCATGTTTCAAAGGTTGCAGTGCTGACATATACATCTGCTGCCCTGTAATAATCAGCAACAATTATTTCGTTGTTCTCAAAAGGTATGAATCTTATTTCTGCATTGTGATAAAATTCTGAATGTCCCGAATCTCCAAGGCAGAGGAACAGTAATGGTTTGTGAGTATAAATTTTTCCCATCATCATCGCAATTTTTCTAAAAGTTCCAAAATTTTTATATTTGTTTGTTCTCAATTCTTTTCCGGCAGTAAGAACAATACTGGTGTTTTCGGGTAATGCAAGTTTTTGTCTCGCTGCAAACTTGTCGCCAGGCGTGAACGTTGAAAGATTAATCCCATTGGGGATTACTTGCAATCCTGCGGCAACTTCGCTGATAAAGGAATTTTTGACATAATTCATAATCCATTGTGACGGTGCGCAGATATAGGGTTTTGATTGAGACATTAAATGCATTTTCTCTCTGAAGTTTTTTGCTATCCCTCGCCTTGTTAGAAAGAATGGGAACCATGCTTCCGGACAATTTCTGCATTTATTCCGCCATTCATCGCAATTCCCTGGCTGTATGCATTTCCCTGTTACAAACCAGAGGTCGTGCAGTGTAATAACAATTGGAAATTTCATTGTTGTGAAGTGAAGTAGTACGGGACCAAAAGGATTTTTCCGTAAATTGTGAAAGTGGACAATATCAGGTTCAAAACCAGATTTATTAATTATAGTTTCCATGCCTGTATTACCATATTTTTCTCTACCTGTGAACATTCTCTTTATTCCACCAGGTTGTTCAAGATGTCCTAAAATTTTTTTCCAGATGTCTGGTTTTGAATATCGTTGATTGATTTTTTTGAAAATTCTTGAATTGATGGATGGTGTTTTGTCATCTGGAACTTCAATAACGAGAGGACTTTCAGAAAACTTCTCTGCCACGACCAGCCGTACACGATGGTTCATCTGATGGTAAATATGAGTAAGTTCATATACAATTTTTTCTGCACCACCGAATATGTCATAAGAGTTGATAAGAAAAATGTTCATATGAATGTAGTTATACTATTTCAGTTTTTCGCATATTTGTTATTATAATCATTTTCAATGAAACTTGTAAATTCAAATTTCTTTTGTTTACTGAAAAGAAATTATAAGTTATAATATTTTCAGGGGGTATAGCTCAATGGGAGAGCGTCCGCCTTGCACGCGGAAGGTTGTCGGT